>OMIV01000231.1 GCA_900299185.1 Planctomycetaceae bacterium | reverse complement strand
GTCGTCTACAGTGCGTCGAACTTCATCACTCTCCTTGAGATCCAACCTGTGACTGATCCTCGCGAATATCTGAAACCGGAAGTGCTGGCGAAGCTCACCGGCCTTGAACTGAAGGCTCGGATGATCGTCGAAGGCTTCGTCTCGGGTTTGCATAAGAGCCCGTTTCATGGGTTCTCGGTCGAGTTCGCAGAGCATCGTGAATATGTCCCCGGCGACGACTTGCGGCACGTTGACTGGAAGGTCTTTGGCAAGAGTGATCGTTACTACGTCAAGCAGTATGAAGAGGAAACGAACTTCGCTTGCCACCTCGTCGTGGATGCCAGCGAGTCGATGGACTACGCCTCGAAGTCATCGCCGTTATCGAAGCTCGAGTACGCCAAGCATCTGGCGGCAGCGTTGGCGTATGTCGTCGTGAGACAGCAAGACGCGATTGGCTTGGTGACGTGCGGCGGCAACGTTCGCGAGATTCGCCGACCGTCCAGCCAAGCGTCGCATGTGTCGGAACTCTGCCACTTGTTGGAACGCACTTCGGCACAAGGCGAGACGGCGCTCGGTCCCGTGTTGCACGACTTGGCCGAACGCATTCGCAAGCGCGGCCTCGTGATTGTGATGAGCGACTTCTTCGATGACCCAGATTCGTTGCTGCTGGGACTGAAGCACATGCATCATCGACGTCACGATGTGTGCTTGATGCAGATCGTCGATCCTGCCGAGCAAGACTTTCCATTCGACTCACCGACGCTCTTTAAGGGACTCGAATTGCCTCAAGAGCTGAAGGCTGATCCTCGTTCGATCGCGAAAGCCTACCGGCAAGAGTTCGAAGAGTTTCTCGCAACGCTGAAGCGACACACTCGCGAATTGCACATGGACTACGTCTTGGTGCGAACTGACATGCCCCTCGACTTCGCGTTGACGAGCTTCCTCCAAAGCCGAGCGAGTACAAATCGGTGAGTCGAGTAGCCGCCGTTTGAGTTCAGAATGACGGAGCGTTCGAAGAAGTCTCACACAGAGGCGCGGGGATCGCAGAGATTCAAGAGTCTCTGACCTCAGTCTCCGCGACCCCCGCGCCTCTGCGTGAAACTTCTCTTAAAAAACGCCGGGCTGCGAAGCAACTCGGCCACAGTAAGAAAAAGCACAACGGCAACTCGACCGAGCTACGTCGACGCGTCATGCAGCCCCAAGAAGAAGCTGCGTTTCAGTACGTTGTTGCGATTGGTGAACTCGGCCTCGGCGGGCCAACGGGCTTCGTAATGCACCGCCACTTGATGGAACTTGGCGTCGATGTCGTCCGCGAAGTGAACCAGCATGGCCTCGGGAGTATGCGGCGACACCGGCGATCCCCACTCGGGCAAGTTCTGGTGCGAGAGGATGATGTGCTCCAAATGCAGCGCGGTGTTGGGATTCAGATCGGAAATGGTCGCGGCCTTTTCACGCACCATGTCGCGCCCGATCAAGATGTGCCCAATCAGCCGACCTTGAGCCGTGAACTGCCAACCGTCGGGCTTAAGTGCGAGTTCATAAAGCTTGCCGATGTCATGCAGGATCGCTCCGGCCACGATCAACGACTTCGACAATGGCGGTTGCATCTCGGTGTAGTAAGCGGCGTATTTGTCGGCCAAGAAGATGGCATTCCTCACCACCGACAACGTGTGTTCGAGATACCCGCCGATGAAGGCGTGATGATTCTGAGCCGCCGCCGAATGCTGCTTCACTTGAGTGGCGTTATCCGTGAGTAACTCAACCACCAGCCGCAGCAACGGAGCCTCGCTGATATGAGTCTGAGCGTGTCGCAATAACTCCTCGAACATTTCGTCGCGATTGAAACGCGTCTTGGCATAGAAGTCATCGGGCGAGAATCCCTGCTGATGATCGGCTTCTGTGATCGGTCGAATGCGATCAATCTCGATCTGCGATCCGAACGAGTTCTCCTGATAGCGGCACCGCAGCTTGTAGAACTCGCCAGCTTTCCAATTGAGTTCGCACTCAGAGAACAGCGCGTGATCGGCCCAAATCATGGAGACCGCCGAGCGCTTCGCGTCCTTGAAAGTCACCTTGTAGTACGGCTTGTCGTCGCGCGTGCGAGCCTGCTCTTTCAGCCCCAGCATCACGAAGATGTCCGCAGATTGACCGGGCGTCATGTCGGAGAGTTTGACGAGTTTCAGTTCCATGAACGGGCTCAGTAGGGAATCAAAGGGAAGTGTTGGCGAACGTGAGTTGATCCAACCTAATCGACAGGGAGAGGTTCGATGACAACACCCAGCGGGAACGTGACCTTCACGCTGGCATAGACGTCGGGACCGTATTCTCGAATCTGATCACGTTTGAGTTCGGCCACTTCTTTGGTGCCGCTCCACACGATCGCGCGACCGGTCTCATGCACGGTCTTGGCCGAGAGCGCGGCTTTCTCCAACGAGTGACCGCAAATCTTTTGCAGCAGCTCGATGACATACTCAAAGGTGTGGAAGTCATCATTGAGAATCACCACGGCATATGGCGGTTGCCGCTTAGTCTGCGGTGGAGTTTTCTCGGGACGCTTCTTCAATGTCGGCTCTGGAGGCAGCGTAGCAATCGCAACATCGTCATCAGTTGTGGCGGCAGGCATCGGCATGTCTCCCTTTTGAAAAGCCCTGGTCAGTCAGACGCGGCGGAGTATGAGACTTGCCGAGTGAAGCGTCGATCAAGGTCGGATATCGCAGCCATGCGTCGGACAGCTGCGTTGTGACTCAAGACTCGCCAAACTGCGGCACCGCTCACTGAAAGAGCGATCGATTGTTTGTCTCATGGTTTCGTTGAGGAGAGTTAAAGTATGCGTCGAATGAGCCACTGGATGCTGTTGGTTGGAGTGTTACTGTCAGGCTTGAGCTGCGCGACAGATTCGCCCCCGCCCCCAATTACGTCTGCTCCCGCGTTGTCAGGCGGAGCGGACAGCAAGGCGGCCACCGGCGAAAAAGTCACCGTGAAGTTTGAAACGACCAAGGGCGACATCGTCATTGAGCTGTACCCCGATTGGGCTCCGATCGGAGTTGGTCGCGTTAAGGAATTGGTCACCTCTGGCTTCTTCAAAGAGGCGGGCTTCTTCCGAGTTGTCCCTGGCTTCGTGGTGCAATTTGGATTGAGCGGCGATCCAGCCATGAACGCGAAGTGGGCCGAGAACACCTTGAAGGACGAGCCCGTCAAAGAATCGAACCGCAAAGGCACGTTGACCTTCGCCAAGTCCGGCCTACCGAATTCGCGATCGTCCCAACTCTTCATCAACTTGGGTGACAATTCTCACAGCCTGGACGCTCAAGGCTTCTCGCCCATCGGCAGAGTTGTGTCCGGCATGGATATCGTCGCCAAGCTGAATGCCGAATATGGCGAGAAGCCCGACCAAGGTGCCATCAAGGCTCAGGGCAGCGCCTACCTCAAGTCGAACTTCCCCAAGCTCGACTACATCACGAAGGCCAGCATCTTCAGCAAGGAACCTGTGGAAGCAGCCGCTCCCGCCGTAACCGCCAAGCCTGACGACGCACCAGCATCGACCGAGAAGCCTGCGGACGAAGCTAAGTCCGAGAGCGACGAAAAGAAGTAACGGCCGAAGCTGCAGGCTCGTAAGCGATACGTGTTAAGTCGCTCTATGAATCCTGGCCGTTGCCAACGACGCAGTTCGATCGAGCGTCACGATTTGGGCGGCAGCGTTCTGCAAAAGTGATAAGCGAGATCGAGCCAATTTCTCAGCGACTCGTCATCGGGAAAGCCATCGGGGGCGACCATGACCCAACCGGTCATGGGTCGTCCCGTGATGTCGAAGACGCGGACATGAGGCTCGGCCAACGTGTCTTCGTAGAGGTCTGGCCCGACTCGCAGAATCAATGAGTCCTTCCAAATCGCGCAGCACAGATTGCCGCTGAGAGTGAAGCCAACTCCGCCGAACATCTTCTTTTCCACGAAGTTCTTGCGGCGTTTGAGCAGCCTTCGAATGCGTTGAGCCAACGGTTCGCTGTAGGCCATTCAAGATCACTCCGGCAGATGTTTCAGCGCATGCGAGGCGGCAAAACCCTAGTTTAACGAGTCCTTCTGCTCCGCGTCCTCTGTTTCTCTGCGGTGAGAGCTTTTGAAGTTCACCGCAGAGAAACAAAGACGCTGAGTGAGGCGACCTCCATGCGGCGTTGCATGATTCACTCGGACGCAGTTATTGGCGCCACAGCCATTCAAGCGACTCGGGCAGAATCGCTCCGCCATGAACGCCACTGTGTCCGCCTTTGCCGCCGACGAACTTGTAGTCGTACTTCTGGAATTTCAGCGCGGCTTCCATCTCCAGATTGGAAAGCCACCAATTGCCGTGCTCGTTGTCGAGATCCGCGCTGCCTTCTTGCAAGAACACTCGCAGCTCCTTGCGTTCCGTCTTGCGAATCAATGACGGATAGACGTTGCCGCCTCGAATGTTAGTAAAGCTTCCTACATGGCTCAGCACCTTGTGGAACTGATCCGGTCGTTGCCACGCCACGGTGAAGGCGCAAATGCCACCGGAAGAAATCCCACAGATGGCTCGATCAGCAGCTTTGTCGCTGAGCTTGTAGGTCTTGCCGACTTCCGGCAGCACGTCTTCGATCAGGAACCGAGCGTATTGGTCGCTCAGCGAGTCGTATTCGAAGCTTCGGTTGTTGGACTTCCACGGCTCCTTCGGAACGTCATCGGCTTTGTGTCCGGGATTCAAGAAGATGCCAATCGTCACCGGCATCTTGCCCTTAAGAATTAGGTTGTCGAAGACTGTAGTAACTCGAAACTGGCCCTTCTCAGCCACGTAAGCATGACCGTCCTGAAAGACCATGACCGACGCCGGCTTCGAGCCGTCGTACTGCTTAGGCACGTAGACCCAGTACTGCCGGATCGTGCCTTCAAAAACTTTGCTCTTGAGCACACCAGCGGTGACGGTTCCCTTCGGCACGCCTTCTTGAGGCATCGAGTCCTCACCCAATTTGTATTTGCTGTCGTCAGCAAACCCGATCGCGGTCACGAACAGCAACGCCATAGTCCACAGCATGCGCATGCAATGATTCCTCTGAGGTAAATCAGCAGATGAAAACTCGGCCCAATCCGAGTACTCGGGTCGATCATCCAACGACATCACTTCGGGCACAACTCCAGCAATGCCGAGTGTAATGTCCCCCAATCGAGCAGCTCACCGGAGTTAACGCCGGTCGGACACAGTCTGATTGACGCCCCGTAGTATGCCTTCCATACTTCGCCCCGCTTGCGTTCCCTTCAGCGATACCTGTCACTCATCACGTCTGTTAAAGCCGAGACTTCTTTCCTCGGCACTCTCGCATGGTCATGGGATGGATGAGCCAATTCTCGGCTCAATCTGCTCAAGATCAGAGAGGCGAACCAGCAACAAACCCATTCTTTGCGTAACACGTCGACGTTTTCACTTCACCCTCGAAAGGTGCGGATTTGACTCGCTTACCAGCGGGAGACGCTCCCATTCCGGATGGATCCCGCGCATCTAGAAACGAGCCCCCCATGATTAGCCCGATGGAGACAACGGAGTTGGAAGATCCGCTTCATCTTGTTGACGCTTATCCCACAGGCATCAGCGGCACGTTTGAACGCGAGCTCGTTCAAACCTTCAAGCTCCTGGCCGACGACTCGCGGTTGAAGATCCTTCTGCATCTGGTGAAAGAAGGAGAGCTTCACGTCACCGCCTTGTGCGAACGCTTGGAACAAAACCAACCCGCCGTCAGCCATCACTTGGCACTCTTGCGTGAGGCCGCCGTCATCGAATGTCGCCGCGATGGCAAGCACAACTACTACTCCATCCGCAAAGAGCACTTTCACAGCATCATGCAGCGGCTCTTCTCCAGCATCCTCAATGAAGGCGAAGAAGGCTCCGGCATGAGAGAACTCTTAGGCCGCCGCGCTGACTTCTAAAGGCAGCCAGCAGATCGCCGCCGCTTCACAAACATGAACGGCGCGGAACCAAGTCCCCTGACTTGAGTGCTTGGGCTCGCTCCACAAGGCAAGTCCGAGTATTCGTAGTCTGAGAATTGGTTCCGCGCCGTTTTTGTTTTTGCCTGACGAAATTGATCCGCAGCTCTCACTGCTCGGATGCCATCGGCGAGAGAACAAATCGTCGCAAACGAAAAGCACTTGAAAGTACACCATGAGTAACTCGAACTTGGCCACGCGGCTGACGCATTCGATACGTCGAGGCCGAGTGCTAACGGCGCCGGCTCAGCTTGCGGGCTACGACACTGACGGACTGGGCTACAAGACCTATCGACCAGACGCCGTAGTCATCCCGGCGGACGCCGATGAGCTGATCCAACTCTTGAAGGACTCGCGCGAGTTCGATGTGCCGGTCACGATTCGTGGCGCGGGAACTTCGCTCTCGGGTGGACCGGTGGCGGCTCAAGGCGGTGTCGTGGTGCATTCGTCGTCGCTCAAGAAGGTCAGGCAAATCTCACGAGACGGCTATTGGTGCGAAGTCGAATGCAGCGTGGCGTTGAACCAGCTCGATGCGACTCTCGCGCCGCATGGGCTGTTCTATCCGCCCGACCCTTCCAGCGGTCCGGTCTGCACGCTCGGCGGTAATGTCGCGATGAATGCCGGGGGTGCTCACTGCTTTCGATATGGAGTCACCAGCAACTATGTGCTGGGTATGGAAGCCGTGATGCTCGATGGCACCGTGCATCGCATTGGTGGTCCAGCCGGAGGACGCGGTGCTTGGCGAGAAGACTGGAAGCGACTGATGGTCGGATCCGAGGGGACGCTCGCTGCGTTTACTCGCTTCTGGTTGCGACTCCTGCCTCGACCTGAAAAGTGCTGGACGTACCGCGCGACGTTTCCCGATTTGCGTTCTGCCGAAAGAGCCATTCATGCCTTGGCTCTGCATGCGTCGTTTCCGGTCGCCATTGAGTTAATGGATCCGCGTTGCGTGGCGATGGTTGAAAACAGTCCCATGGCAGTTGGGCTGCCAAAAGACGCCTTCTTGATCGTGACCGAAATCGATGGGCCGGCGATCTTGGTGGACGCTCGCGCGAAGGAAGTCGCCCAACTGCTTCAACGTGCGGGCGCATCGAGCGTCGAGTACAGCGATGACGAAGCCACTCGCAAAGGTCTGTGGAAAGCTCGCAAAGTTGCTGGTGGATTGATGGGGCAAATCAGTCCCGACTTCCTCGTGCAAGATGCTGTGATCCCCAAACGAGCACTCGCGGATCTCTTGCAACTGGTCTACGACGAAGCTGACGCTGCGGGACTTCCGGCGGTCAATGTCTTCCACGCTGGAGACGGCAATCTGCATCCCAACTTTCTGTTCGATTCGCGCAAGCCGGGCGAGATCGAGAAAGTCGAAGCCATCAGTAAGCGACTGATGCAGCGCGTGGTGGAAGTCGGCGGCACGCTGTCTGGCGAGCATGGCATCGGCAACGACAAAACCGCGTACATGCCAATGGTCTTCGGCGAGGACACTCTCAAGCTGCAATTGGCCATCCCCAAGATCTTCAACCCGCGACACCAATTGAACCCGATGAAGGTCTTTGCGTCGCGACGTTTTGATTTCAAAGGGCAATCAACAAACGCCGCACCAACACCCCATCACAAGACCATCCCGTTCAAGCCAACCTCGCCGCTGTTCGTCCCGTTCTTTGATGAGATTGACGGTTCGGTGTGTTTGCCAGCGACGGCAACAGCTGCCGACTTGCAGACCATCCGCGAACAGCATCGCTTTCGCTTCCCGCTACTGCTCGATCAGAACGCTTCGCTGTGTGAGCAAGTGGCCGCCAGTGGCTTTTCTCCAGCGTCATCGCGCTTCGGTCCCTACTGCGACAACATCATGGGCATGAATTGGAAACTGCCGCATGGTCGAGTCGTTCGGATCGGCGAACGAGTAGTGAAGTCCACGACGGGCTATGACCTGTTGCGATTCTTACTCAACTCGAACGGTCGCTTGGGCGAGCCCGTCGACTTCGTGTTGCGATTGCGGCCGGACTGTGGCACCAGCGGTGTGTTTGAGTTGCAGGGACCTGATGAAGCCGTCGGTGCCGCGACCAGCGAACTGCTCGCAACCTGTTGGATGCATTGGTTCGATTCCGTCGACGTCGTGCATGATGGCCGCTCGTGCCGAATGCGAATCGCACTCAACTGCCCGGCTGAAGAGTGGCCCGTTTATGAACGCTTCTTGGAATCGTTCGCGGCATCTCATGGCCTCACACTGCAATCAGACATGAGTCGGCCACAGAGCCCTGATGGTTGCCCTGATTTCTCGCTCAAGACCACGCCCGATCGAGTGTTGCCATTGGCTCGCGAGATCGCCGCTCAGGAACCCGTGAAGTGCATCGCGTTGGCGTACAACGGCGTCGTGCATGGTTATTTCAATTACCAGGCCAACACACCCACCGACATCGCATCGCGAGTGACTCAGCTCATCGACCGTTACTCGCCAGCCCTCTTTGAGGTCGCGGGCGACTGGCAGTCTCGCCACGTATCGCGTCCCGCCCCCACGGGAGTTGAAGCCACTTGGCTGAAGTTGCTGCAACAGGAGCTTGAATCCGTATGACCTCTTCTCATTCTGCTCCGAGTTCAACAATGACGAACTCTCATTCCCCTGCGGCTTCGCCTGCCGAGCGTGACTTGCTGACGAGTTGCGTGCATTGCGGTCTGTGTCTGGAAGTCTGCCCGACCTATCAGCTTTCCGGCGACGAAAACAACTCGCCGCGCGGACGCTTGAGGTTGTGGCGTGAAGAAGCCGAAGGCCGACTGGCTCCCGACGAGTGGACTGCAAATTACACCCAAGATTGCGTCGGCTGTTTGGCTTGTGAATCGGCTTGCCCAGCCAACGTGCCGTATGGCGAGATCCTCGAACAAACCCGCCACCAACACGTGACCCAAAGTCGGACCGACGTGCCCTTCAAACTGCGAACGGCGGCGGCATTCGCGGCGCGTCCCGCGCTGTTCAATTTCGTGACGACTCCGCTGCGACTACTGCGTCGCTGGGGAGTGCTGCCACATCGGCTGTTGTTCGCAGGTCGTCCGGCACTCACACAATCCACGGCCAGCTATGCCGAGTACCTAATGCAGCAACATCGACCGACCGGGCCGCGCGTGGCGTTGCTTACCGGATGCTTGATGGAATCAGTCTTCCGTGAAATCAGCTTTGCGACAGTCCGAGTCCTCATTGAAAACAACGTGCAAGTTGTGGTGCCACGAGACCAAGGATGTTGCGGCGCCATGCAAGAACATCTGGGACTCGATGGTGTCGATCAGTTGCGCGAGCACAACCGTCAGTCGTTTCGGTCGCTCGGTGTTGATGCTGTTGTCGCGAATTCATCTGGTTGCGGACTCGCGACTAGCAAGGCTCTCGGTGGCGATGTTCCCGTGCGAGACGTTCTGGACTTCCTCGGTAGCCAGCCGTTGAAACAACGTGAACGTCGTCAAAGCCGGGCTCGTGTTTACGTCGATCTGCCCTGCCATCTGGTGCATGGCCAGAAGCTGGCGGGCATCCCCAAGTCCGTGCTCGATGCCACGGGCTATCACTGGGAACTCGCCCCGCAAGCGCGAGACTGCTGTGGATCGGGCGGCGTCTACAACCTGCAGCAACCGGATAACGCTCGCGAGATTTTGACGCGCAAGTCGGCCTTCTTGAACGACGCTGCAGGCGAGCCCGTCATCCTCGCGACCAGCAATCACGTTTGCATGATGCAGTGGAACTCGGCGCGCTCGACGGGACTGGTGAAGAAGCCCTTCGAAGTGCGGCACGTGATTCAGTTGTTAGATCCCGAGACGACTTGAGGACGACTGCGCACGACGAAGAGTTGGTAGAGTTAGTCGCGCTCCATTTCATTCGCGCGGCTCACTCTGCATTCGCAACGCGAATCGCAAACGCAGTGAGATGACTCGACGAATACGTCTCTCTTCGTCTTCACAAATCCTTCATGAATCCGCGACTTCACTCAGCCGTTCCCTAGTTCGAAGAAACGCAACGGACACACTGGGCGAGACAATCAGCGTTGCTGCCCCATCACAGCGACCTCGCTCGTAACAGGAGAGGCACCATGAATGAACTCGAAGGATCACCCAAGACTTGGCCGCCGCTGGGCCTGCCCACGGGCAGCGTGCGAGCGTTGCTGACGTTGCTGGTCATCGCAGTCGTACTCACCAGCATCGTGCAGAATCGCAACCCCGACATCCTCTGGAGCGAAGCACTGCTCATCGCACTGGCTCACTACTTCACATCGCGACGGTTCGTCGCCCTACCTCCCAATGTGATTAAGCGCCTCGAAGCTGAAGGTGTCATCGAGCAAGAACGACACCCGCTCTATCTGCCCAAGCACAGCATTCGTTTCTTGATCTTCGCCTCGTTCATTGGCGTCGCGGTTTATCTCTATCGCGAGCAACGGCTGTTCCAGGCAGAGACGGTCTCTTTACTGGGCATTGTGTATGCGTACTTACTGGGCTCGATCGTGCGAGGCGTCGGCAACTGGTTTCACCGTAAGTCAGAGAGTCGCCCCAGCCGACTGTGGACTGATGGCAAAGCTGCGGTGGCGTTGCTCGTGCTGATCATCGCGTCAATCCCCGAGTTCCTCGACATCAGAGAAGGCGTTCCGACTGAACTCCACAAGATCGCCATCGGCATCATGCTGTTCTACTTCGGCTCACACTGATTGATTGGTCGAATTCGGCGGGCGTGTTGGTTGAGGGACTCAGTCGCGGAGCGACTGAGCTACGTAGGCGAGTCGCTCCGCGACTCGCAGCTCAGACGCTTCGCTCAAGTCACTTCGCTCGGTTTGCAGTCGTCGCTTCTCGCAGCAAACCGATAGCGGCTTCAACTAGCATCTCGCCCGAACCAGGTTCGACAGCCGAGTTCGTCACTTCGTAACTGCCACCGGCATAGGCCGCGCGATGGGGGATGTAGATCGACTCCACATGATTCGACAGTTCGATCACCAACGTCGTGCGGAACGGTGAGGCTTGTTTGATCGCCATGCCCAACTCGACGAAGACTTCACCTGGCAAGCACACGATGGCCACGTCGTCCCCCAATGTCATCACGGTTACATCGAGCGGCAGCTTGTCGCCGATGCCTGCGAGCGAACGACTCAAGCCCCAAGTGATGTGCTCAGCGGTGGCCGCATGGGGTTCTTTGTGGCGCAGTTGGTCGAGAATCAGTTTCTTGTAAGCCGTGACATGTTCGAAGAACTCCACTTTCTCTTTGCGTTGAGCAGCCGCCAACACCTTCAAGGACTGCGTGACTTCATCTTTGGTTGCGTCTTGCAGCGGTACAGGAACGACTCGTGAATTCACCACCAAACGAGGTCGTTCCAGGGGAGTGAGTTGACCGACTTGCCGCTCAATCGACTGACCGATCGATCCACCGATGAAGTCCGCTTTGTTGCGTTCGCGTCGTCGAGGATTCGAATGGTTGATGTCGCCGCAACACCCGGTGCCAAAGATCGACACCACATCAGAGCCCAGCGCCTGCTTCAAGGTTTGATCGATGAAGTGCGGGTAGTCCGCGCTCCACTTTTGGCCGCCCACGGTATCGAGATGCAGAGCAAAGTTGCTGAGCACTCCGCGAGTTTTCCCGTCCGCATTCTTGATCGTGACGAGGCCAATCTCGGGATCGATCGGGCCTGCTTGCCGTACGACGTCACGGTTCTCAAAGCTCTGCCAAGTACGAACGCTGCCATCGCGCATGACGAAGCGACGATTGAACGAGACCGGAGTTTGCTGCGTCGCCGCACCACTCTCGATCACCGCTGGCTGCGCCGATTCGTGAGCCTTCACGATGGTCGCCACGGGCACGCTGATGAGCTTCTCAATGTACGCTCGCCGCGCCGGGTCTTGGTTCTCGCGGCCCAGGAACAAGAACAGTTCCTTCATGTAATCGGGAGCCGTATGCGTATGAGTGCCAGCTAAGACAATGTTGGAAGCAGGGATGCCCGTTTGCTCGGAAGCCCGACGACGCACCTCACGAGACAGATCCGTGGCGATGCCAATCAAGTCGCAGACCACTAACGCCGCCTGCTCCTGACCATCTCGAAACACGATGGCCTTGGCCTTGAGTGGATCGAGTGCTCCTTCGGCCAATCGTTCGTGGTAGTAGCCCGCCATGGGAAAGCCGACGGGCGGCGTGATGTCTCCTTCGGCGATGCCAACACGCAGTGTGTTGAGTGTAGGCTCAATGATCTCGCGACGAATCGACGCGACCCACATCTCTGCAGCACGACGCTGGCCAAGTCCTGAAAAATGCCGCCGCGTTTGGGGACCGCCACGATTCTCGCCACGCAACGTGTCAGTGTCTGGACCAGGCTGAAACCCAGGCAACTTGGTTAGCTCGTCGATCCCCGCTCGAATGCGATCAACTCCCAGCGAGTCGTCATACACGGTCGGATGATGAGTCGACTTCGCGAGCAACCACACGGGATCGACAGACCAAGTCTTCGCCGCCGCCGCTCGAATCGCCTTCACGTTGGCGACGTATTGCTCGGTAGAAGTCTTCGCGATGACATCAGACTCACCCTGCTGCCACAATACCGCTCGGAACGCTCCGAGACTTTGACCGACCTTCACCAACCTTGGATGTAATTTTTCTGTCGGCATCCATTGCAGCGATGACGTTCCACCGACTGCCACATTCGCGAACGCAATCGGCACACCCAGCGATTGAACCAGCGCATCACCAACCGGCGGCCAGATCGAACCACCATCACTGCCATCTGGCGCAGGCTGAGGATCATGAGCCACTCGCCACAAATCTTGGGCGGTGTCAAAAGCCACCACTCGACCATCGGCATCGGCCACATTCAAACGCTCGTCGTTGCAGTTCGTGGCATACGACTGACCGGCGACAATGAACACTTCACCGACACCGATTGGTTCAACACTGCCCGTAGCCAACGGCGACTCGCCTGAACCGCAGCGCAATTCGATCCGGTACCAACCACCGGCGGGAACTCGCAGAGAGACTTCAAAAGCCTGCTCGACAAACTTCGGAACGATGGCCTGCCACTCAAACGCCGAGTGCTTACGATTTTCCTTGCGGATCGGCACGACTCGCGCGGCCCACGGCCCCGTTTCGAGTCCGCTCTTCGCAACGCGGCCTTTGATGACGACATCAGCAAAGCCAGCTCGCGGCGCAAGCCCAACTCGCTGCACCACTTGCCGAGGTCGCGGCTGCTCGATCGTCAGCTTGGCGGCGTCATCGGCAAGAGCGACCGCAGCCCACATCACACACCAAGCCAAGCCAACCCGCAGCACTGTCGTCATGGAAAACACTCCGTGAATGAGATGAGCAGCAAGATTCACGCCTTCGATCGAGCGGTTGCGAGTCACTCGACAAGTCTGCTTTGAGACCACCGATGAAACTGGAATAAGCCTGGAGTCTCACGCAGAGAAGCGGGAGACATCCTTGAGTTGATTGGATCGAGATCAACCAGTGACTGGGGTGAACTCGATCAAGCTCTTGGCATTTGGTCTTATCTGTGTTTCATCCGTGTTTGGTCTGTGGCTCACAACTCTCTTCGCCACACATCGCCTTGTGCAGGATTCCAAAGTCGCACAGCGGCATGCTGTTGGTCGGTTCGGCCAAGACTTCGGCCAGCGTCGTTGATCCCAACGCTTCTTGCACCATGCCTAGTGCGTTGTCCACGCGACGATGCAGCGGACAGAGCTGCTTGCCATGCGAAGCCAAGCCCAACGGGCACACCTGAATTCGTTCAATGGGCTCAACGGCTTCCACGACTTCGAGAATCGTCAGCGTGTCGGGCGTCTTCACCAACGAAATGCCGCCGCCGATTCCGCGTTGCGAGTTGACGATTCCCTTACGCACCAAACCTTGCAGCACCTTGCCGAGATACGCTTTGGGGACTTTGGTGGCTTCTGCGATTTGGTCGGTCGTGCGTCCAGACGGCGAGTGCTGAGCCAAATGAACAATGGCTCGAAGGGCATACTCGACGGTTTGTGAAAACATGCTGAAGGTGGCTTTCTACGAACAACCGAGGCCAGGCCTCGGCAAGGATGTGAACTCGAGTGGCTGCTTTGGGCAGAGTCTAAACCCGATCGGCCCCGCGTTCGTAGTTTGTTGATCAACAAGTTCTCGTTCCAAGTCTCGGCCTGGGAACGAGTGGGACAGACACCAAGTCGATGACGGCGAAGTCCCTCCGTCACTTGGAAGTCTTCTTCCAACGACCGATTACTCGTAGAGGAACTCGTTCTGCCGCAGGAGATAGGTCACCACTCCACGCCAGGCGCGAACCGTGTATTTCGGATCGGGGACCGGCTGTTCGAGCCCCTGACGGCAACTGTAGTTCTCTACGGGCTCAAAGCGCTTGCGTTCGCCAGCATCGGAGATGATGCCCGTGAAGAGTCGATAGGTGCGATCAACATCAGGCGAGTCCGGCGCGTCGATGCGTCCCAGAATGCGTTCATGCAGATAAACCATCGCCGCGCGAACTTGAGCTTCCGCTTCGGGCGATGAAGTGGGCAACACGTCTGGCTCGATCTTCGGAAACAACACTCGTCGCTCAACCGGTCGACTGAAATCGAGTGCCGTCTGCTTGCAAGCCACATCGTTGGCGAGGATTCGCTGAATGGCTCCCATCGCACCGCTGGGGTCAGTTGGTCGCTCGGTAACTTCCTTCGAGTCAATGGCTCCATAAAGCATCGCGGTTTGCTCGGTCAGTCGGCCCCACGGCTTACCAAAGATGGCAGCGACCTTGCGTTCGACTTGTTCGGGAGACAGCAGCCTCACCAAGCCAACGTCATCCAACTCCATCCGACGCTGCGGCGATGCCAAGGCGGTGGCCAACCCGTCGGCTCGATAAAAGTCCGACAGCACCAGCTCCTTGAAGACACTCTTCAAGTTGAAGCCTGTCTGAGCAAACCGAGTCGCGATGCCTTCAATCAGTTTGCGCTGCTCTTGATAGGCTCGTTGCCGAGCCCCGAAGAGTGGGTCTTCCACATCCTTGGGCTGCAACAACACCTTGCGACCGGTGAGGATGTAGTAAACGTGTTCGACCATCGTTGTCGCAAAACGCGGATCTTTGGCCGTGCGTTCGCCGAGCCACTGCAATGCCCGCCATCGTTCTTCAGCAGGTAACGGCTCGCCTTCAAAGCCAGCGGAGAACATGTCTTTGAACCACCCGCCTTTGCGTCGGCCATATACGCCTTGATCAGCGAACTTCCAATAGTCCTGAAACAAGCCCGCGACCGGGTCCATGGTCTTGTGACAGACCACACACTCCGAAGCCTGCATGGTGGGGATCTCGAACTTTGCAGTCACCGCTGCGGCGTCCGAAACACGCGCTGCCAACTCAAGCAAATCGACTCCCAAGAAGTGCTGGAAGTACATCCGAGCTCGCAGGCGATTGCGGTTCGTTTCCGTAGTGGGATAGCGCGTTAGGTACTGAAAGGTGCTGAGCAATCCGGCATGCGGATAGAAGCCCGAAGCTGACTCTTGGTCTTCTTGGCGACTGCGGCCAACCAACGACTTGAGCTTCACCGGAATGAACTCATGACGGTCATTCGGATCTTTGAAGCGATCTTTGACTTCGTCGTAGATGCCATAACCTCGCGCGGCATACGGCGAGACCATGATGTAGTCCGCAGTGACGATCTCAGTGAAAGGCTTGTCATTGCGAACGATGTGCTCGATGAGCTTCATGGGTTCGGCCAACAAGCCGTCGCGGTACTCGGCGGCCAGTCTCCATTCGGCTCGCTGCCGTTCGTTCTTGTCGGCGATCTCCTTAATGAAGCTCAGATCGTGCTTCTGGTACCAATGCCGAGTCTTCTCGAAGTGCTCATACGACAGCACAGTTTGGTCCGCGTTTCCGTCGACCCCCAGCGTCAAGAAGATGTCGTTAAAGCCCTCTCGCAATCGAGCGTAGAAGGCGTCCTCGGTCATGATGCCATCCATGATCGCGGGTAATGCTTTGAGTCCCTCGGAACTCACCGCCGACAATTCAGCATCGGTTGGCAACCGCCCTGCCAACGACAAGGTGACGCGTCTCACCAAGCGGCGGTCATCCGACATCAGCACGCCCTCGAAGAACGGCGGCGCGTTGGGATCTTGAGTGGCCTCAATGGCCGACTTCGGAATAGGAGCATGCACGCGATGTACAAACTCTTGCAGCACGCGATGACCGGCTGAATCCGGCTTCAACACTTGCTTGCCGCCGTGATCGAGGCCACCCAACACCTTCAGCAGCAGTCTCGATTGATCGCCTTCTTTCAGCCGAGCCATCTTCGTGAAGGACTCGCGGTTCTGTCTCAACGCTTGAGCTTGCTCGGCACCTGCAACTCGTTTGGGATCAACCAACACGAAGCGAGTGTCCTCGGCGTCACCCCCGAGCTTATGGCACTTCAAACATTCGAGTGCTCCGACCTTGGCCCAGACTTCCGTTTCAAAGAATTCTTGAGTCACCGGCAGTGCTGGCGCGGGCTCCTTTGATGGAGACGGCTCATCTGCCCAACTGACCGCGAACAGCAACAACACTCCAGCCACAAACAAGACGGAACCGTGCTTAGCCAGCAGCATGATGAAAGTCTCTTGAGCGAGAATTCGAACCTCGAACCCAACGTGTGATGAATTCTACATAGCCAACATCTTGCGGCGTGCCCACGTCGACCTGTGCCTCAAACGTTGATTCTTAGCAGACGTTGAAAACATCAACGGAGCCTAGCCAACCCGCACATCAGGAGACACTGATGGTCGGAGCAGAGATTGTCCTGGCCTGGCTCCGAGCACGGCGCAACCGCAGTTCGATTTAAACAAAGTGTCGCCGAAAGACTTTCAAATCGTCGACGTTTAAGACCACATCTAAAGTCCGCCAATGATTCATAGGGCGAGCGGCTGGCGTGGTGTTGGCAGAGTTGCGACACGGTTCTCTACCCGACGAACCGGTTCAACTTTGAGGTCGAAAGTCCTCCGCTCGCTACCTGTTCTCGTCGCTTCGAGAATGAAGCGACTCATCGAGTTTCGATGTCAAAGCTTGGACTTCGAGAATCACTCACACTCACGGAACTCAAACAACAATGCCTGACTTTGGTCCCATCAGTGCCGAGGCCGTGCGATTGCTTTGTGGCGAGCGACGACGTGTCGACATCGCTGCAATTCGTCGGTCGCTGGATGAAGCTCTGCAAGCCTGGCCGGGCGATGTCGCTGATCGCTGGTGGAAATGGTTGGTTGAGACTTCGCGCGGCTTAAGCTTTGCCGCGCGCGTCATCGACGCCACTCCCAACGAAGTCGCCGAACTGCTGCGACATGGCGTGTCGGCCGTCACCTTAAAGCCAGCCGCGAACGATTCGCTCGTCGTGCTGACTCAAGCCAACCGCTACCAGTTCCGAGTTTTTGAACTGCCCAGCCCGATCAACGAACCGGGAGGCCGCTGGCTGTCACATCGCCAACTATCGGCGTTGCTCGACGGAGCCAAACCCTCTGAACGACGACGCTGGGTCGTACTCGATCCGATGTCTGACGACATGCCGCTGGCAGATTCATTACAGCCCGGCACGCATGCGTCACACGATCACGACCACGCGAGTCCCTTCACTCGCCTGCGCGAGTTCTTGCGTCCCGAACGATCCGACTTGTGGATCGTCATCATCTTTGCGTTGGTTATCGGACTGCTGACCCTGGCCACGCCGATCGCCGTTGAAGCGCTCGTGAATACCGTGGCATTCGGCACGCTCCTGCAACCATTGATCGTGCTATCGATCATCTTGCTGACGTTTTTGGCATTCGCTGCCGCGCTCAGGTTCCTGCAACGGTTTGTGGTCGAACTCATTCAACGCCGTCTCTTTGCACGCGTCGCAGCCAGACTGGCTTGGCAGTTGCCGCGCGTCCGATTGGATCATCAATCGGACTACTCGCCGGAGTTGCTCAATCGCTTCTTCGATGTGGTGACGATGCAAAAGATCGTCGCTCAACTGGCACTTGATGGCCTTACGGTGGTGTTGACTGTTGGCCTCGGCATGATCGTGCTGGCGTTCTATCACCCGTGGCTGCTGGCTTTTGACGGAGTGCTCTTGGCCTTGTTGCTCACCAACGTCTTGGTGATGGGTCGCGGCGCCGTTCAGACCAGTATCGACGAGTCGCGCCGCAAGTACGCCGTGGCCGCTTGGCTGGAAGACATCGCTCGTTGCCCCACGACATTCAAAGCCAGTGGTGCCTCTGAGTTCGCGCTCAACCGAGCTGACCGACTCACAACGGAGTATCTCGTCGCGCGCGAGTCCCACTACCGCGTGCTGATGCGCCAAATCCTGACAGGCCTCGCGCTCGAAGCATTCGCCAGCGCGGTCTTGCTGGGGCTGGGTGGCTTCCTCGTCATTCAAGGTCAGATGACGTTGGGACAACTCGTCGCCGCAGAACTCATCGTGACGTTGATCGTCGCCTCGGTCGCAAAGCTCGATAAGCAATTCGAAGGCTTCTACGACCTGCTGACGTCGATGGATAAGCTCGGGAATTTGTTTGATCTGCCGGTCGAGCCATCCTCGGGTGCAATGCACCTCGGACGCACTGGTCCAGCGGGCGTCACGTTGCGGCACGTCAACTTCGAGTACGGCCACGAAGCTGTGCTCAGCGATCTGCATTTCGATGTTGCTCCCGGTGAGATCATCGCACTGGCTGGTCCGGCAGGCTGTGGCAAAAGCACCCTGCTCGATCTGTTGTTCCGTCTGCGCGAGCCTTCAGCCGGTCGAATCCTGATTGATGATCTCGATCTGACGGACCTGCGTCCCGACGTGCTGCGACAGAATGTTGCGTTGGTACGCGGCATCGAAGTGCTGGAAGGATCGCTCAGCGAGAACGTCCATTTGGATCGTCCCGAAATCACGACGACAGGAGTGCGCGACGCCCTGCGACGAGTGGGCCTCGACGATGACCGACTCGACACCCACCTCACGCGCGATGGCCGACCACTCTCGGACAGTCAGCTTCGCCGTCTGATGTTGGCACGAGCGTTCGTCGCTCGACCAAGACTCTTACTGATCGACGGCCTGCTCGACGCACTCTCAGACGACGCCGCGAATGCCCTGTTGCAAACCTTGAAAGAGATGAAGCCCTGTTGCTCGATCGTGATCGCAACCAACCGGCCCACCATCATCGAGCAATGCGACCGAGTCTGGAAACTCGCTGAAGCCACACAGAGTCAAACGGACTAGGAGCCTGTCCGAGTAGGTTGATATTGGCGGACATTTTGTCGGGGCGGGGGCCGGTTAGGCCGTTTGGGCGCGGAACAGTTTCAGCAGGTTGTGCGTTAGGCAGATGAGAGCCCACT
>OMIV01000230.1 GCA_900299185.1 Planctomycetaceae bacterium | reverse complement strand
GAAGGGGACAAGGTCCTCGGCATCGGCGAGCCACTGCGTCCGTCCGTCGTCCGGCAGCCGAGAAAGTGATTCCAATTCCGAGCGATTAAATCGAGGCATGTGCGTCCGATGTCGGCATCATCGTACTATCACTCCTTAGCTTCTTCACCGTCGAGATCTTCGTCGTCTCCATACCACCTCGAGGTATCGACCCGAACGGTCGACTCCACCAACGAGATTTTCGTTAGATCGTTCAAATCGACCGTCAAGTCGACCTCTATCGGAAAAGAGTCGTCGCCTTCGGCGCCGATGTCGTTGCGAATATCCGAGTTCGACCCCCATTGGAGGCCCACATCGATAAAGCCAACGGCGTGGACGTAGATGAAAACGTCATCGATCCCAGTCACGAACAGGTCGTCAATATCAACTCCTTCGACGCTGTGATGCGTTGCGAGCTCGTCGATGGAGTCAATCGAGTCAGAGAGGACTTCTTCGATAACCGATTCCTCCAGCTGACCACGAATAGCCTCAACAACCGCCGACCGACAACTAACGACCAGTCGCCGAAATTCTTCGAGTGCGGTCAGTACCACTTCGGCGCGGCGATCGCAGTCGTCATCGGAAATCCCGAACGTATCTTCGCCGACATGGGTGAACTTACTAAGTCCATCAATGCTCGCGACCAGACGCTTCCGCAAATCGGCTACATCCAGATCGAGGGAGTTCTCGACGAACTCGTCTTGTAGTCCACCTTGGACGGCGTAGGTTATGCGCTCTCCGCGGGATATTTTCCCCTTCTCTCCCGTCGAATTCTCATACCAGCCGCAATTCTCGACGTTGCCTGTTGGAGCCAATCGCGCCAATGTATGACGGATCAATTCACGAATGCTGTAGGCGAAGTTGTTGAATCGAAGTGGATTGCCGCGCGCATTGAGGTTGGCGAGGCAAGCCTGAAACAGCTTTCGCTCGAAGCCGTCCTCAAAAAACTTCTCCAGTTCTGTATTTGAGCTCATCGGCATCACAAATCTGCGCTATGCACGGTGCATTATTTTCCCAAGCTCGCTCTCGCATCGATTCGCGGAACTTACCGACGGCCCCGCAAGTGGTAGCGCGCGGTGTCGCTATCAACATACTTCCGCAATTGCCGTTGCGGAACACCTCCCACCCCAAGACCAAGATCGCGAGCGGCTAAGTTTCGGCTGAGTCCTGCCTTGATATCGTTATACATGGCTTCACTGTCATGGGGTCATCTGAGCAATGCCTTGAAAATTCTTCATCCTCTGCTGAAAGAAGTTGGATCCTCACTCCTTTCATCGCTGCTCGACGGTGACCCTATTCGGCCTGCTGATCGTTGTTATAAGAACGCACTCGAGATGGTTCAACGGTGCGAGATCGAAACGGACCGCCTCATGCAACTGAATAAGGTGATAAACCGAAACGACTTCATCGCTGGTAGCTACTATCTTGCTGGCCAGGCGGACGTTGAACATCTAGTTGTAGGCTTGGGCAGCAAGCACAGAAACACGGTTAGGGTAAGCCATGTCTATCACGGCGTAGGTGGCACTCACTCCGTGTCCGTTCCCGATTGGTTAGCGAGAGCAATTCAAACCCATGTTGAGAGCAGCTACGGACATGAGGCGTTCGTTTTGCACAACCACCCACGCAATGAGATCAATGCAGTTCTCGACAACCTTCCGTTAGCTTCTTCCGCTGATCGAGCGATGATGGTGCGAAATGCGCTGCGCCCAATCACTGCGATCAAATCATTGATGGGCGGAGGTAGGGTGCGGTTTTTTCTAGTCGAGAATGGTTACGTGCGGGAGTTCAGAACTCCAAACGTTGTAGCACTTTGGGAGCAAGCAATGGCTGCAACCGTCTAGTTTGCGATGCGGGATGACACCCAATTGTTGATCGCCTCCAGGCGATTCCGTCGGCAGCAACGGAATCCGAGAATCTACCTTTGCAAAAGTGGATGAGTGACTCGTTAGTTAGTCGCCGAAGTAAAGCGGCGCCGATTCGAAGCGGCGCCGCCTGCGACTACACAGACACCATGCGAATCAAAATCCAGACCGCCTGATCTTCGCGTTTGAGCGAGTGAGCCATACGGGTTTCGTCGCCCGCAGTGCATGCTGCCAGCGCTTCCGAATGCCAGTAGTTCACGTCACGCTTCGCGAAGGCGATCATCGTCTGATGCAAATCGCGCCACTGCGCTGATTTAGACATGAAATGCTCCTTCAAGAAAACACCGGAAAAGAGTGAGATCGTCGACCGGTGCGCCAGCGACCTCACCTGACGCCGATGCGTCAGAGTGTCGGTGGCTGCGTGGATCGCATTTCGAAGTACTCGGCGAGCGAGGTTGAGCTCTGACGGCTCCTTTATTCCAATTTTACTCGAGGGTCGCTCAAGGTGCTGAGTTGTAGGGGCACTCTCAGTGATATTTATGCCGCTTGAATACATGTTTCCGGTTATTGAGGCTGAACCTCTAGCAGGCGTCGAACCGAAGCGACGCGGCACGGACATGCAATCTGAAGCTCGCCAACGGCTCAGGGCATCACCGACTGCCGATGATCATGGTGCTTAGGCGCTGATCGGACAACGTCCGCTTTGGGCTGTCTATCGACTGCGCGGAACACCTGTCAAAGTAATGCGTGGCAAAGCTCTAAAGCACCAATAGGGGAATGCAGTGCCGACTGCCACGCAGCAGATCCTAAGTGTCAACAACGCGATCTGCGGGAATATTGACAGGCTATCTGAGGAGCGAGAGCTACTTTCGCAGAACCTACTCGCACAATTGCGAAACTTGGTCGAGGCCATCATGGTCCGCATACACGCGGGCTCAGATTGTGCAGAGTTTCGCTACGAAGCAATCAAGCCAGCTGCTGCCTTCGTAAAGAGCAGGTCGCAGCTCAGTGTTCTGACCCAGTTTTACAAACTCCTGCAAAAAAGCGCGTCCCATTACACGATGGACGGCGACAACTCAGAGCGCTTGATGCTCAGGTATTACGAGTATCTGTTTCGCATTCGTCGACTGTTGAAGGACAAGTATGGGTATGAGGTGCTTCAGAACCTCGAGTCATTCCCGGTCAACCTTGATGCTTCGTTGAAGGAGTATCACGAGAAGATCGTAGCGAGGATCCATGAGGTGCCCGCAAGCTCACGGGAGAGCCTCAGCAGTGATCGCTACTACATCCGCAAGATCAAATCCTTCTTCTTCTATGGTCGCGTCTATTACGAGGTGTCATGCCAGTTGGCACACAACAGGGCGAACAAGTTTGATCGCATCATCGCGTTCACGGACATCGAGATCACGGAGTGGTACGCCGCCCAGCTGACGCTCCAGCGGGACTCAATCGAGGTGCTTGGCAAGAAGATGCCGATCACGCTAATCCGCAATTGGGCTGTGTCAGTGCGTGCCTGCGAGTTCAAAAACTTCTCTCGACTTCTGGGGACGGCAATTACGCCTTCCACGACCACTTCCGAGTACCGCTTCCTGATGAAGATGCTGACTCAGGACGCTTCCAATCTCCTCGATCTCGTTGACTTGCACGACGGAGAATATTCTGCGGTTCGTGCTGTCGGGGTAAGTGGCACAGAGACGCCGCAACTGTTCCCGATGCTTGATGAGGTGCGACGAATCGTAGGGTCGGAAGCGCCGGGCCGGAATCTATTGCGATACCTGTTGCTGAGGCTGCACAACCAAACGCTGAGAGCACAGTACGACCGCAATGGGTGCGAGCGTTTATCGAACCTTCGGGTTCCGTGGGCTTGCATCCCATTCGACACGATGCCTTTCTGCACCTCGCTTCCAGGACACAACCCCCGGTATCGAGACCTCGTAGAGAGTCTCGACCCGACGGGACGGGATCATGAGCTGCTCGCACGACGTGTGCTGAACAACGTTGAGCGTCATGGAATGCTCTACACGCCGGCGAAAGACCTTGAGACAGCTGAGAACCTTCCGGCTCTCATTTCCAAGTTCAACTGGGCTCTTTACTCCAAGCACAGGGCACGTCGCAGCCTGATACTCGACAAGGGACACATCTTCATCAATGGATATGAAGACGACACGGTGTCCATTCTGTCTCTTAT
>OMIV01000229.1 GCA_900299185.1 Planctomycetaceae bacterium | reverse complement strand
CGATGTACGCCGTTCCTAAAGCACTGGGCAGCAAGCCTAAAGTCTCAGGCTTCCTCGTTGAGAAAGAAATTCGATACCTCTCCGACGCCATAGCTCATCCACAACGCCCGTTCGTAGCGATCGTCGGCGGTGCCAAGGTCTCGGACAAAATCGAAGTCATCAAGAACTTGCTCACCGTCTGCGACAAGGTCTTGATTGGCGGAGCGATGGCTTACACGTTTGGTCTCGCCAAAGGCGGAAAGCTCGGCAAGAGCCGCGTTGAACTCGACAAACTGGAACTCGCCAAGGAACTCATGGCCACGGGCGGCGAGAAGCTCATCCTGCCGACCGACACTCATTGCGGCGACGCCTTCAATGGCAACTGCAACAAGGTCGTTGTTCCGTTCGGACAAGTGCCCGACAACTTCGAAGGTTTCGACATTGGTCCTGATACAGCCAAGAGCTACGCCGCGTTGGTTGGCTCAGCCAAGACTGTCGTCTGGAACGGACCGATGGGCGTCTTCGAGATGCCTCCATTTGACGCAGGTACGAAGGCCGTTGCTCAAGCTATCGCTGACAGCAGCGCTACCAGCATCATCGGCGGCGGTGACAGCGCAGCTGCGATGCAACAACTTGGCTTCGCTGACAAGGTGACCCATATCAGCACCGGCGGTGGCGCCAGCCTCGAAATGCTGGAAGGCAAGAAGTTCAAAGCCGTCGAAATCCTCGACGAGAAGTAAGCAGCGTCTGTTGGACTTCTTCTCCGTTGCCTCTGTTCCCTTCTGTTCCAACCGTTTTCATCAAGACTTGGAACAGGAGAGAACGAAGGAAACAGAGCCAAAGACAAACAGAGGATTGATCAGTTCCTATTCGCGATCTATTCCATTCGCGCGGACTGAGTTCATTCGAACCGCGCGAATGGAATGGAGCGTGAATAGGTCTGCAGATTCTTGCGACACTCCGAACTTCCGACGATCAGCAACTTGAATGCCTCAATGAAAGCGGCCCGACAAATCAAGATGGCGGGCCGCGTTCGTTTGCAGAGCCCGTTGATGGAGCAATCGATGTTGTGCTTGCCGTTGATGTTCTAGATTCTCAGCGAGCAGCAGCCTCATCGCTCGTAACTTCGAAGACCGAAGCAGGACCATCAAAATGCTTAGCCCATTTCCCGGTATGGACCCCTATCTCGAAGACAGACGCTGGTGGGAAGTTTTTCATTCGCGTTTCATTGCCGGAATGATGGATGCGCTCAACGCGAATCTCTCTCCCAAATACGTCGCCTCATCGGAACAGCGCCTCTACGTCGAAGAACTGCAGCGTTTCATTCGGCCTGACGTTTCAGTCATTTCCGTTCCATTCCGAGAGACCGAAGGTGCGGTCGCAATTGCCGACGAGCGATCCACTGCGGTCGAAGAGTGTTGGGAGATTGAACCCGAGACCCTGCAGTTCATCGAACGCTTCATTGAGATCATCACTGTCGGCGATGAAAGCAAAGTGATCGCGATCATTGAATTGCTCAGCCCCAACAACAAAACACATGGCTCAACCGGTCGAGCCGAGTACCTCAAGAAGCAAAAAGAGGTCCTGGCCAGCGACACGCATCTCGTCGAGATTGACCTGCTCAAAGAAGGCGAGCCAACGATCGCCGTACCTCCGGGCGTCCTGATCCAGCATGGGCGTTACGACTACCTCGCATGCCTCACCCCCGGACGCAACGTGCCGCGCCGAGTGCAATCCGTGTGGCCGATTCAACTCCGCAAAAAGCTGCCGACCATCCGCATTCCACTCGGTCCTGATGAGCCGCCAGTGTTGCTCAACTTGCAAGCGGTCTTCGACGAGGTCTACTCGAAAGCCGCCTTTAACCGACGCATCAATTACCAGGCTTCGCCATCTATCCAACACACCACCGCAGATGCCGAGTTTGTGCAACACTTATTGATTGAAAAACGGCTTCGTCAGTAACTCCGCAAGAGCGTTGAACCCGAATGGCCAACACCTCGGTCGATACCCATATTCGGTTTGTATGTGCCGAGTGCGGATTGCCTATCACGTTGCCACAGATAGAACTTCCTGATGAGGCCCTGCTCGTGGATGACGATGAAGTCGCTCACATCGCGCGCGGGCACTTCATCCTTTCAACCGGTGACCACTTATCTGTGACGAAGGGCGAGTATCTCGCCAATGTTGACGATCTCATCAACACGGCTCCTCACTCGGACTCCAGTCTTTGGCTGGGCTGCTGTGGTCCGAGTTCATTTGGAAGTCTCAACACCGTTTGCTTGAATGGTCATGAAGTCGGCACAGAGATCGCTGATTGCTACACACCGCGAGTGATGACATTGGATCCGCTGCGTTGCGTGAAAGTCGCTGGCAGTAGCAACTGAGTGAACGAGCCAAATCTCAGACCAGCAACGGCTGCAAGACGTGTGCTTCTTCAACTCCAGTCAGCCGGGCGTCGAGTCCTGAGACTTTGTAGGTGAAGCGTTCGTGATCGAAGCCCATCAGGTGCAGGATCGTCGCGTGCCAATCTCGCAGATGGACTGGGTCTTTCACGATGTTGTAGGAGAAGTCGTCGGTCTCCCCGTGAATGACTCCGCCTTTGATGCCGCCGCCGGCCATCCAAATTGTGTAACAACGAGGATGATGATCGCGGCCGTAGTTCTGCTTCGAGACGCCGCCTTGCGAGTAGATCGTGCGACCGAACTCGCCGCCCCAAATGATGAGCGTCTTGTCGAGCAAGCCGCGTTGTTTCAGATCTTGAATCAAGCCGTAGCTCGATTGGTCGACGTCGCGGCATTGATCGGGCAAGCGGCCCGCGACATTCGCGTGCGTGTCCCAATTGTTGTGATAGACCTGCACGAAGCGGACACCGCGTTCGACCATTCTTCGCGCGAGCAGCACCGTGTTCGCGAACGAACCGGGCTTCTTGGCTTCCTCACCATAGAGCTTGAATGTGCTCTCGGGCTCCTTCGTGAGATCGGTGAGATCAGGCACACTCGACTGCATGCGGAAGGCTAGCTCGTATTGTTGAATGCGCGTGCGAGTCTCGGGGTCGCCGATCTCCTGTGCGGTCAGTTCATTGAGCTGCTTCAAACCATCGAGCGTCTTGCGACGGATTTCGCTCGGCACTCCCGGCGGATTGTTGATGTAGAGAATTGGATCTCCGGCATTACGAAAACTCGTGGCGGAGTACTCGCCGGGCAGATATCCCGACTGCCACAACCTCGCCGAGATCGCTTGCACCTGCTCGGTGTTGGTCGGCTTCGCAACCATCACGACGAACATCGGCAAGTTCTCATTAAGCGACCCAAGTCCGTAGCTCATCCATGCTCCGAGACACGGGCGGCCCGTCACTTGATTGCCCGTTTGGATGTAAGTGATCGCGGGCTCGTGATTGATGGCCTCGGTGTTCATCGAGCGGATGAAGCAGAGGTCATCGGTCATCTTCGCGGTCCACGGCAGCAACTCTGTGACCCACATGCCGCTCTGACCGTGCTGCTTAAATTGGAACTTCGACGGGGCGATCGGAAATCGTGCTTGCCCCGAGGTCATCGTCGTCAGGCGCTGGCCCATGCGGACCGAATCGGGCAAGTCCTTATCGAACCACTCCTGCATGACGGGCTTGTAATCGTAGAGGTCCATCTGAGGCGGACCTCCAACACAATGCAGGTAGATAACGTGCTCGGCCTTCGTCGCATGATGAGCCAACGACTGGCGAACATTGGCCGCAGCAGCTTCAGCTCCAAACGCCGAGCTACCAAAGATTCCGCCCTCACGAGCCGCAAGAGCCGACAAGGCACCCCAGCCAAGAGCATGAGATCCTTGCTTGAAGAAGTACCGACGAGTGAGTTGCTGACCGCGTTCTTGGAAGAGGTTCAACATCGGATAACTCCGTGATTTGATCGAAACGAGTTCGTTAGAGAGTGAGATTCAACGCTCAAGTCGCCGATCTGCGTTTTAATCTGGATTTCAAAATACAGCACTGAGCGTTCGCAAAGACTGAGCCCTTACTTATTCAGCACCTCATCAAGATTGAGCAGCTCGTTGCTGAGCATCGTCCATGCGGCGAGATCTGCCGGAGCAATGCTTGCGTCGGGCTTTGATTCGCCAACCGCGATGAGCTGCTTCGCGTCGTCTTCGTGCGACTTGTAGAAGGCTTCGAGGTCAGCGAGCGAACTCTTCACGATCGCTAATTCGTTCGCGCGAAAGGGGCGGGCGAGAACTCGATTGCTGAGGTACTCGATGCGGCTTTCGAAGGTTGCTCCGCCGTTCTTTAAGACGAGCGTTGCTAGCTGACGCGCGGCTTCGATGTATTGCTCGTCGTTGAGTGACGCGAGTGCTTGCAGCGCGGTGTTGGTGCGTTCGCGGCGGACGGTGCAGGTCTCGCGGTTCGGCGCGTTGTAGACTTCGAGCATCGCGGGCGGAGCACTTCGCTTCCAGAACGTGTACATGCTCCGGCGATAGAGCGACTCGCCGGTATCGCGCCGGTAGTCGCGCGTGTTCGAGCCGATCATTGCGACCGCCTCCCACACGCCTGATGGTTGATACGGTTTGACGCTCGCGCCACCAATCTTCGGGGATAAGACACCGCTCACGGCTAGCGTGTAGTCGCGGACCATCTCAGCATCCATGCGGAAGCGCGGGCCTCGCGCGAGCATGCGGTTTCCGGGGTCTCGATCGAGCAACGCCGGCGTCGCGCTCGCGGCTTGCTGATAAGTCGACGACAGCAGCACCTGCTTGAAGAACCGCTTGATGTCCCAGTTGTGCTCGCGGAAGTCGATCGCGAGCCAATCCAGCAACTCAGGATGCGTCGGCAGTTCGCCCGCGACTCCGAAGTCGCCCGCCGAGCGGACGATGCCGTTGCCGAAGATTTCTTGCCAAAAGCGATTGACGGTCACGCGGGCCGTCAGTGGGTGATCGGGTTGCAGCAGCCACTTCGCGAAGCCCAGCCGATTCTTCGGAGAGTCCGCAGCCATCGGCGGCAGCACCGCCGGAGTGCCGGGCTTCACAGGATCGCGACGCTTGTCGTACTCGCCTCGGAAGAGGATGTACGCCATCGCCTCTTCGCTCTTCTCTTGCGACACGTGCGTCACCGCGCCGCGACCTTTGATCGCTGCTTGCTCGGATTCGAGCTTTGCGTTCGCGGACGACAGCTCTTTGAACTCTTTGTCGTTCGTGCCGAGCCACCATCCAAAGAGGTCGTTCTTCTCGGCATCTGTGCGTTGATCAGCGGCCTTTGCGAGGATCGTTGAGAACCTCGACGACTTCGCCAGTGCTTCCACTTCCGCCGGATCAAGAGCGCGGCTGTAGAGCCTCAATTCAGAAAGGCCAGCAGCATTGAGCGGCTCGCTCTTATGTCGCGTACCAATCTTGAGCGGCACTTCAGGCAGCGAATCCGTCTTCAACTTGTCGGCTTCAACGAGCGTCTTCTGAGGCACGCCGTTGTAGAAGACTTTGACTCCTGCCGCTTGTCCCGAACCGTCATACGTCACTGCGACGTGAGTCCATTCGTTGCCCTTCACCTGCGCTTCGGCGACGACCTTCAGAGCATCCTCAGGCCAGCTATGAATGAGATGCGTGCCAATTCGGCGAGCCTGCACCCAGAAGTCCCAACCTCGGAAGTTTTTGCCCTGCTCATCCATGCGAGCACAGATCGCTCCGCCCGAGTCATTGGCTGCGAGCTTCACCCACGCCGACATCGAATAAGGCTGCGTCTTCTTGAAGTCGCCGACGTTGCCAAGATCCGCCGCCGCACCTTGCAGTTGCAGGGCCTTCGCTCCGGTAGTGATTCCGTCTTGCCACTTCGCCGACCGAGTGAGATTGATCGACTTCGAGTCCTTGCCGATCGTGACTGTCGTTTTTGTTCCATCTCCCTCAGCGAACGGCGCGAAGAGCACTTGCCCTTCGCTCGGAGCACCGGGGCCAAGCGCATCCGGCTTCGCAGCAGCGAGCCATTGATCGAACTCCGGTCGCGCGGCTTTGCGACGAGCCTCAACCGCCTGCTTCGATGCCGCCAGTTCCTTCACGAGTCCATCGAGCCGCGTGCGGTCTTCCATGGACGGCACAAGCACGATGGGCGCGGTGTCTTTCACGTTGCCGTCCATCGCGTTCTGGGTCGAGTTATTGAAGAACGCGGCCATCTCATAGAAGTCGCGCTGCGAGATCGGGTCGAACTTATGGCTATGACAGGCCGCGCATCCGGTCGTCAGCCCGAGCCAAACTTGTGACGCCGTCTCCGTTCGGTCGCGCGTATAGAGGACGTAGTACTCCTCGGGGATCGTGCCGCCTTCGCTCGTCGTGATGTTGCAGCGGTTGAAGCCGGTCGCGATGCGTTGTTCGAGCGTTGGCTCGGGCAAGAGGTCGCCCGCGAGCTGCTCGATCGTGAATTGATCGAACGGCTGATTCTTGTTGAAGGCGTTGATGACCCAATCGCGATAGGCCCACATCTCGCGGTAGTTGTCGAAGTGGATGCCGTGTGTGTCAGCGAAGCGGGCATAGTCGAGCCAATGCCGACCGCGATGCTCGCCCCATTGCTGCGATGACATCAGCTTGTCGATGTATTTTTCGAAGGCATTCGGAGCGGTGTCCTTCAGGAACTCGTCGACATCCTCAACCTTCGGCGGCAGCCCCGTGAGATCCAGCGCCGCGCGTCGTGCCAAAACTCGTCGATCTGCCTCTGCATTCGGCTTGAGTCCCTGCTGTTCGAGCTTCGCCAACACGAACGCGTCGATCGGCGTCTTGACCCATGTAGTTTCTTTGACAGCCGGAACCGCCGGCTTCGTCGGAGTGATAAAGGACCAATGCGGCTCGTACTCAGCCCCTTCAGCGATCCAGCGTTTGAGCGTCGCGATCTGCTCGGGCTTGAGAACCTTCTTGGTCGACGGCGGCGGCATGACAGCGTCTTTGTCCGTGCTGACGAGCCGCTTGAAGAACTCGCTGTCTTCCGGCTTACCGACCTTAATCACGCCGAGCGCCGCATCGCGTTGATCGAGTCTGAGATCCCCTTTGCGAGCCGCACTATCCGGCCCATGACACTTAAAGCAGGCCTCCGCGAGGATCGGCCTGACGTCTTTGTTGTAGGACAACTTGGTGTCCGCCGCGCGCGTATCAGCGGCACACACGACAGCGATTCCGCACATCGCCCATGAGACGAATCTTCGAAGGCTCATAGCGCATCCTGTTGAAATTCAAGAAGAGCGAGAACGTAGTCTTACGAGGAGAAACTGCAGGAGAGACGAGTAAGGCGAGAACGTCGAACTCTGCTCGGTCCAAAAGTCAGGTGACTTTCGGAAGCGAGCGAGATCTCAACGCCGAATGAGGCGGGGGTCAACGGAAGGATTGGTCAGCCACGATTACCAAACGTCGTGCCGCTCGCTGAGAGGCACCATCAAATCGAGGACGAGACAGTGAGCGGTGGCTTCTCGTTGTTCATTGAAGTCCGCGCCACGGAAATGCGACCCCAACGAGAAGCCAAGACAAACTGGGTTGATCAAACCAACGCGGAGTGCGCCGAATCGACTGCTAGTCTAAATGCTGCACGCGTTTTTGAATCTCAACGTTGAAGCTCTGGTAGCGAGTCACGAGGTTGCCTGGATTGAAGAGCTTCGTTCGCATCGCTTCGAGGTCATCTCGACCGATGGCCTTCTCAAAGATCGGCTGCAAGTAATCGCGTCCTAGTTGCGACAGTTGAAATCGCTTCGCGTCGTACAAGCTTGGATGAACCTGCCGCGCGTGAATCTTGCCCCACCGATCCTGCAACTTGCTCGCGGCCAACTCCGATAACGTAAAACCAAGCTTCTCGCTCCACTGCAAGATCGAGACATGGTTGTTCTGTTCGCGAACCAGCAATTCGACGGCCTTGCCTCCCAACTGAGCGGCATGAAAGCGATCAAACAAAATGGGGCGACCGCCCCGCTGGGTGTGACCAATCTTACGTGTGAAGATCGCGGACTTGGCTTTGTCATGAAGACCGAGCTTCTGAAAGTACTCGTCTCCCAATCGCTCAGCCAACATTTCAGCCAAGTGCTCTGCGGCACCACTTAAGAGAATATTGCCAGCCGGGTCATAACTCTTAGAAGCAGCGCCCAATTGCTGGCCGTTCTCATCGAGAACACCTTCACCGACGACAATCACCACATGCTTCTGGAATTCATAGAGCTCGCGAACTCGTTCCACGAGCCGATCAAATGCGAGAGGGCATTCGGGAATGAGCGTGATGTCTGGCTGGCCATAGCCAGCACCAAGGGCGATGTATCCCGAATCCCGTCCCATCACTTCGATCAGCGCGATACGACAGTGGCTCTCTGCCGTTGTGCGAATGCGTTCGACACCCTGAGCCGCCACGAACACCGCCGTCGCATAACCCGGAGTCACGTAGTTGATGATCTCATCGAGATCGACAGCATCTCGTCCGGCGCGTTTGTGATAGGTGCAAGCACCGTTACCCGCCTCTTCACGCAACCACTCTTGAGTCTCGTCGATGTAATTCAGACCGAGATCGTTATCGATCGTCTTCGGAGCCAGCACACAAGGGAAGAAATCTGACAGAGGCTGCATGCCGCTGATCGTGCCGTCGCCACCGATGCATATCAGGCCATCGATTCTCAACTTGGATAATCGCGAGGCCACGGCCTGCAGCAGTTCTTTCTCGCGCGGATCAATGTAGGTTCGCGACGAACCAATGATGGAACCGCCGACGCAGGGATCGAGTTCTGGAATCGCCGAGTACAACGGGTTGAGTCGGACATGCGGGACTCGTGGATTGATCATGCCATCAAAGCCACGCAGCAGGCCGACGACTTCCAGTTCGAGTTCGTTCGCTCGTTCAACCGCTCCATAGATGGTTGCATTGAGAGCAGGAGTGTCGCCGCCAGCAGTCAGAATCGCGATCCGTTTCATAATCGACCTTCGAAGGAACCAAGAGCAAGCGTCCAAATGCAAACGCTATCCGTCGCCTCGATTAGTACGACCGGCGACGGAAAGTGCGACAAGACAAACTCAACGCGACCCAAGTTCAGAGCCGCGTCCGAGATCTCATCCAGACAAAGCCGCGCTCCGGCATGTACTTCGGCGAGTCGTTGAAATCCGTCGGTGCTGAAACGCGGAACGCCTAGCGCTTTTTATGCTCGGCTGTGTCGTCGGCAATCTTCTTATTCGGAGCCTTCTTCAAGACTCGTTCGATGGTCTCGAGCAGCACGTCCATCGGAAACGGTTTGCGGATGTAATCATCAACACCCAGCATCTCGGCATACGCCTTATGACGACCACCTTCATTGGCTGTAATCATGATGACGCGCGGCGGAGTCGGCTGTGACTTCAAATACTCCAAGACCGGAAAGCCACCCATGCGCGGCATCATCATGTCGGTGATGACCAGTTCTGGCCGCAGGTTGTCGGCCAAGCGACGACCATCAACACCATTGTTAGCCGCCGTGACCTTGTAGCCCGCTGCGTCGAGAACTTTTTGAATCATGGAGGAGATCTCACGATCGTCTTCAATCAGCAGAATCGTTTGCCCTGGCATGTTTGCGATCTCAGTGTGTGAGGTTGGCGTTAAGTGTGAGTGGTGGGCTTTGAGTTGGGTCGCATCCTACGGGCGACGTATGGGCGTCACAAGAAACGGTCGAGGGATGGGGGGAGTCAGTTGGTTCTTAGTTCTTAGTTCATAGTTCTTGGTTCCTTGCCATTGGTCGTTGGTGCGAAATCGGTGCTTCAACATCTGACTGGGAATGCTCTCTGACAATTGACTCTGGACGAACTCTTCCAAACTCATCCACTCCGCTTGGAATGCCTTCCGCCTCCTGCCATTCTCCTGCCGCCACTTTCAGGAGAAGCACCGCGATGAGTTCAACGCCCGAGCGTGATACGTCCGCGACACCGGTCCCTGCTCACTTCACTGACGAGCGGCCATCGAAGACTCGCTACGTCGTCCTGGGGTTTCTCTGCACGCTGGCATTCGTCTTCTATGTCGACCGTATCTGCATCAGCAAAGCGGTGCCGATGATCGAAGCCGATTTGGAGATCACTCACACTCAGATGAGCTACGTGCTCGCGGCGTTCACGTTGGCGTACTCACTTTTCGAAGTGCCAACCGGCTGGTGGGGAGACAAATACGGGTCACGCGGAGTCATGACGCGCATCGTGATTTGGTGGTCGGTCTTCACGGCTCTGACGGGACGAGTCGGCGGACTCACCAGCTTGATTGCCGTGCGATTTCTGTTTGGTTCCGGAGAAGCCGGAGCCTTTCCCAATACAGCTCGCATCTTGGCCCGATGGTTTCCAGAAGAACGCCGAGGGATGGCTCAAGGGCTTGTGAACTCGATGGCTCAGGTTGGCGGCGCAGCAGCTCCGGTACTGACGGGCTATTGCATGGACTGGGTCGGTTGGCGTTGGACGTTCTTTATCTTCAGCTTGCCGGGTGTGATTTGGGCAGCGGTGTTTTGGTGGTGGTTCCGAGACGACCCAGCCGAACACTCCGCCGTGAATGCTGCGGAACTCTCCTTGATTCGAGAAGGTCGAGCTCCGGTTGCTGCGTCGGCTCATCCGCCAATTCCGTGGGCTGCCGTGCTATCGAGCTTCAACGTCTACATCTTGGGTGGAGTCCTCTCCTGCACCGCGTTCAACACTTACATGTACTTCTCGTGGTACTCGACTTATCTGGAGCAAGGTCGCGAAGTATCTTCGATGGCGTCGCGTTGGTTGACGAGTCTCGTGCTCACCGGCGGAGCCATCGGCTGTATCTGCGGAGGCTTCCTCATCGATGCACTGCTGCGTAAGTTCAAGAACCGGCGTTGGTGCCGTCGCTGGTGGGGCTGCTTCGCCCTGACGACAGCCGCGATCTTCTTGCTGCTCAGCATCCATTCGGATTCAGCCAACATTTCTGCCACATGGACAGCATGTTCGGTGATGATGGCCGTCGCGACGCTCGCCTCTTGGTGGGGAGCCGTGACTGACATCAGCGGCAGACATCTCGGTGCGATGTTCGGTTTGATGAACTCCATTGGCGGTTGTGGAGCGTTGATCTCGCAACTCTTCGTGGGCCGCTTCGCAGACTGGCAGAAGTCGCGCGGCCTCTCTGGCCGGTTGCAATGGGATCCCATCTTTTACGTCTATGCCGGAGTCCTCTTTGCCGGCGCCTTGGGATGGCTGCTGATCGATTCCACTCGTCCCATTCAAGGTGCGTCCGGCGAATCGCCCGAGGAGCATTAAGCACATGGCCAACAAGACGTCTCAATGCCAGGCCCGAAACGACGAGTCGTGCATTCGGCATTGATGAAGTCTGGAAAGAGCTGCTCGACCGCGGCTATCCGACTGAGTCATTCACGTCCCTTTCCATTTGCGCCCCTACTCTATTCAAACAGTGAAAAGTACGTGAGCCTCGTCGCGCGACTCCATGCTTGGGCTCTTAATCGTCGATGGTTCGGCAAAATCGAGCCGTATAGGCCGATGCCGATTCGAGCCATTGCGCAGTTCGCACGTTGCCGCAAGCTGCCGGTGTGAGAATGACCCGCTAGGATCCATCGCGTTGCGGGTTGGTTGAGAACTCGTTGATTCTGAGTTTTGAGGGAGTCAGTTATGCGTAGTGGGCGGTTCCGAGGTTGGTTGGCGAGCACGCTGCTGGGGCTAGTCATGCTCTGGCACGGAGTGGTGTTCGCTCAGGATCGAGCCGATGCGATTCAAACAAAGACCTTCAAAGACGCCGACGGCGAGCATCGTTACGGACTCTTTCTTCCGAAAGATTATTCCGCCGATAAGAAGTGGCCGGTGCTCTTATTCTTACACGGTGCCGGAGAGCGTGGCACTGACGGAGTCGCGCAAACCAAGATCGGGATTGGCCCGGTACTTCAGAAGCGACGAGCCACGTTTCCCTTCATTGTGGTGATGCCTCAATGCGAAGACGTACAAGCTCGTTATCTGACGGGTTGGTTGCCTGAGACCAAGGACGCTCAACGAGCACTCAACATTCTGGAGACTGTCGAGAAGGAGTACTCGATCGACTCTTCGAAGCGTGTGCTGAGCGGCTGGTCGATGGGTGGCTATGGCACTTGGGCGATCGCAGCCGCGACCCCTTCCAAGTGGTCCGCCGTGGTGCCCTTGGCGGGCGGCGGCGACCCGAAGTGGGCTAGCAACTTGAACGGCTTGTCGATCTGGGCTTTTCATGGTTCGAACGACGGAGCAATTCGTCCCGACCAGTCGCGAGCCATTATTTCAGCGGTCCGACAAGTTGGCGGCACTCCTCGTCTGACCGAAGTGACCGATGGCGAGCATGACATCAATCCCGTTGTTTACGACAACGACGTGCTCATCAACTGGATGCTGAATCCCAAGACGACCGAACCTGTCAGCCTCACGTTGCGAGCGACTGCGAGCACAACCAGTGCAGTCACTCAAACGCCATTCATCCCCGCTGTTGAAATCAATCGCGCGGTCACCTTGCGACTGGGCAACGACATGCTGGATGCCCTATCGATGTCGCTGCACGAACAGATTCCGAAGGAAGCTCTGCAAGGTGGCATAGGCGACATCTACGACTCAACCGTCGTCGAAGGCCGCAGCTTCAGCATCACCTTCGGCAGCATTGCGTATGGAGCAACCGTCTCTCGCGTCCGTCTGAAGGCTTACAAACAAGATCGAGTCAACATCGCCGTCGGCATCCAAAACGCGATCCTGCGTATCGGCGGGACTTCGGTGGTTGGACGAGATCACTCAGCGAGCGCCGGCCCCATCGACATCGTGATCGGGCATCGCGAACCCGTGTGGCTCAGCGTCGATGTGACTCCGTACTTCGAAGGTCAGAAGCTGAAGCTGAAGGTCGTGGCCGCTCGTTTCGATATCCCTTACGACAACTGGTACGTGACCGCTCCCGCCGGTGTTTCCGTGCGGGGCTTCGGTATGACCAGCGACAAAGTTTCGAACGGCTTGGTCAGCGGACTCTATGGCAGTAAGGCTCGTATCGAAGGCGAAGTGTTGGCCATCGTGCCGAAGCTCGTCGCGGAGCTGGAATCCAAATTGTCGATGACGGAAGCCGATCAAATCGTGCAAGCTTTCTGGCCGCTGCCGGTTTATCGCCCGCGTCTCAAAGTCCGACCGGAAGACGTCTCGGTCGATGCGAATGGAGTGTCGGTAGTGCTCGGTTTGTTGGCCTCGGCCATCGACGACAAGCAACCAGCCGGAGGACTCAAGCGAGTTTCCATCAGCGACGTCAAAGCCAGCGAATTGGGGAACGATGTTGATCTGGGTGTGGGAGTCGCCCCCAACATTCTGAACCCGCTGACTCAGATGATGGTCGACGCCAATGTCGCTCGAATCCATGTACTAGATATTCCAGAACCCACTTTCGCCAAGTTCATCGACCGCGAAGCAATGACCGAAATCTTCCCGGAGCTGAAGCGCTACGGTGACGGTCTCCTGCTGTGGTCCGAGTTGTCGCTCGCCAAACCAATCTCGGTAAAGAACGGTGCCAAGCCGGAAGAGATGGCCTTTGCGATGCCTGAAATGCGGATCTCGGTTTCCATCAAGCCAACGAAAGACGCGGCTCAATGGCAGCCGTTTGCCGAACTGCCAATTCAGCTTGAGCAATCCACGGTTCCGCAATTGGTGAAGGTCGACCGCTACACGCGGCTGTTCCAACTTCAATGGAGCGGCGCTCCGGTCATTAAGGTCGAACCGCGATTCGCCGAGGGTTACGTCGCTCAAAACAAGACCATCAACAACGAGCCGCTCGTGAAGCTGGCCGACACAGCCTGGAAAGGTTGGATCGGGCACGGACCGGCAGCTCAAACTCCAGTCAGTGACATTTCCGTCGGCATCTCTCGACTGCGACTCAACAAGCTGGAGTGGAAGGCACCGATGATGAAGATCGCCTTCACCGCTCCGGGAGTGAAGCTGACCAACAGCAGCCAAGAACCATTCACCTATGAAACCAAAGGCCCCTTCAGTGGCTGGGGCGGGCCGTACACATTGGAGCCCGGTAAGTCGCACGAGTATCCGATCGCCTTCCCATTGACCTACCGTCAGAAGGTTGGAGATCAGCTCGTCGTCTACACCTTGGACCCCGGCTCGCATTCCGAGTTTCGAGTTCCTCAAAGCGGCGGCAAGCCTCAGCTCTTCCAAGCCCGCGAAGAACTACGCTCAGGAGACGAGCAATAGCTGTAAGGCATCTCCGCCGCACAGCTCTGCATCTTTCACAGCCACGAGCATGTGGAAGATGAGTTCCACACACTTCGCAATGCGACAGAACGCGTGGATTACGTTTTCAACGTGCTCGATTCACTCGAATCGAGGCACGTTGGAAACGTGCCCCACTTGAATTCTGGAGTGCTTTGGGAATCGTCTGGTTTTCGATCCAAGGTCAGCACAACTCATTGAGCCCAGCCGTGCGCCTTGAGCCAGTCGGCAGCTCTCAACGGCCAGTCGGTCGGACCAGTTGCGTTAGGCCGGGCTCGCATACCAAAGCCGTGCCCACCCTTTTCGTAGATATGGATCTCTGCCGGCACTTTGCGACTGACCAATTCATAGAACAGCAAGCTGCTGCCCTGTGGTAAGGAACCGGAATCGTCACTGCATTGAGCGATGAATGTGGGCGGCAGTGCTCCATCCAACTTGATGTCCGGTCTTAGCGACTTCGCCTTCGCGTCGAAGATTTGATACGGATAAACGAGCAGCATGAAGTTCGCTCGAGGGTTCGTTTCCGAACCGAGCCCGGCATCGAATCGCAGTTCATTGGTGGCAGCAATCAATGCGGATTGCCCCCCCGCCGAGAAGCCCAGCACACCGATCTTGTCCGAGTCGATCTGCCACTGAGCCGCCTGGTCTCGCACAAGTTGGATGGCTCGTTGAGTGTCCTGCACCGGGCCAGCGTTCGGCTCGGAATGCATGGACGTCGGGCAGCGATAAGCCAACTGGAACGCCGTGACGCCGAGCTTCGCCAACCACTCGCCCGCGTCCTTGCCTTCATGTTCGTCCGCCAAGCGACCAAAGCCGCCACCAGGAACGACGATGACCGCCGTCTTCGTGCGACGATCGGCGGCGGGCTGATGCACGAACAGCCGAGGCTGCGAAATATTGAAACGTCGCGACAGCCCATCCTTGCCCAGCTCGACTCGCTCTGGCATTTCAGTCTGCACCGCAGGTTCGGGCAGGCCCTTGGACCACAACGGGATCGTGGGCAACTCAGCCGACTTCGCCGCGCCTGCGCTCAGAGCAATCGCGATAGCAAGCCCCAATGACCGACAGAGACAGACCAAACGCATGACGTCATCCTTTTATCAAAAGACGTTCCCGACAAATGTCCGTGGCGCAGGTTTTCAAACTGCGAAACTGCTACGAAACAGGCAGATTGAAAACCTGCCCCACGAAAGCTGTTCTCGTCAGATAAGTTAGCCGCGCGACGATGCGACTCTTGCGACCGCAGTTCAACGAGTCTTCATTCAGGAACCAAGCAATGTGTGCCAACGAACGCAAAGGGCCTCGCAAGCCAGCCACCAAGTTTCCGAATCTGCAAAAGAAACTCTCGAAGCAGCGGCCGGTGCAATCGCCGTTTCCGAGCACGCCCCAATTCCCGCCGACCAAAAAGAAATAAGCGACAACTACAGCAGTTCGCCCAGAGCCGACATCAGCCGTTCGATGTCCGCCACCGAGTTGTAGAGATGCGCTGAAACTCGCACGAACCGTCGACCGGACCAATGCACGATCGGGATCTCGATGCGATACCGATCCCATAAGGCATCTTGCAGAGGATCACGTTGTCCCGGCTTGGGCGGTGGACCATCCAGCGGCAACGGGATCGAAACCATCGATCCGCACCATTGATCGAGGTCGCTGATATACGGTGCCAAGCCCGTCAACAAAGCCACGCGCTCGGAGACAAAACGCACCAGAGTGCGAGCATGCTGACGAAACTCATCGAGCGCCGTCGCTCCCGCTGAAGTCGGCACCTTGGCCGGCTGGCTCAAGAACTTGATGGCTGTCGGTATCGCCAACGAGGGTGCTGGATTGCGAGTGCCAATCCAATTGAACTCGTCCTTCCAGCTTGCCTGGCGACCGCCAACGCTGCCGCCCCAACTGACGACTGAAGGCTGTAATTCTTTTTGCCACCTCGGCGACACAAATAAGAAGCCGCTGCCGAGCGGACCGCTCAGCCACTTGTGGCAACTCGCCGTATAGAAGTCTGCATCGAGTTTCCCCAACTGCACCGGTTTCATGGCAATGGCATGCGGACCGTCGACGCAGACTGCCACGCCGCGTGCATGGGCTCGTTGACACAACAGGCCAACCGGCAATTCAACCGCTGTAGCCGAAGTGACATGACTGGCGACAATAAGTCGCGTCCGCGCGGTGACTCGTTTCAAAATGGCGTCGACGACTTCGTCAGGACTGCTCAACGGATCCGGCAAGTCAGCCGTCACGACGCGAGCTCCAGTGCTCTGAGCCTGACGACGCCAGATTCGAAAGACGGCTCCGTATTCGTGATCGTTGAGCAGGACTTCATCATCCGGCTGCAGCTTCATGGTCTCAGCGACGATGTTCATGCCGGTCGTCGCGTTATCAACAAACGTCAGACACTCGCGACTCGCCCCCAAGAATCCGGCCAGCACCTTCAGGGCATCTTCGAGTTCGACTTCCAATCGTCGAATGAAGAAGTCCATCGGGTTAGCCGCCAGCTCGGCGGTCCAATGCGTCAACGACTCTTGGACACACCGGGGAGTCGGAGCAAACGAACCATGATTGAGGTACGTCGCCCCCTCAGAGATCGCCCCCTCAGAGATCGCCCCCTCAGAGATCGCCCACTCCGATCGCCATAACTGAGCACGTCGATCGCAATCGAGCAGCTCTTCTGAAGTGACCGCGTGCATGAATCCTCGACGTCAATTGAGTGACAAGAGCGGCAAGCCATCGCGACTCAAGCCCGCCAGAAACCAGACGAGATGCATCGCAGCAGTTACTTGCTCTCACTGTCATCCGCATCGTGAGCATCAGGCCCGACATCGATCTCGGTCGTCGAATCATCTTCGGCCAAACCCGATTCATCATCGAGTTCGCCATCCGCCTCGTCTTCGACATCTTCGCCGAGTTCGTCGTCATCAAAATCTTCATCAGCATCGAGATCAGTGCCATCGAAGATCTGACTTTCGAATGCCGCCGCACCCTCGTCAGCAGCGTCATTCTTTTCGAGCCAGTAGATGTCCATCGTCGAGTACTTCAGCAGTCGGGCCGTCCGCCAGCAGGCCGGCAATGTGAACTCGGCTTTCTTCGGCACTCGGAACAAGACGACGACATCTGGCGCCGTGATCGTGTCCTTGGCCAAGCGTTGCATCGCCTTGAAGAACTTCGTGCCCGGTTGGATGCCCTTCACCATTTTGTAAGGAGGATCAAAGAACACGACCTCATAAGGCATGAGGTCTTCGCAGTACTTCGGTTTGAACGACGTCATCACGGCGTCGGTCTGCCAGCAAAAGACTTGCTCGCGCACGGCGAGCTTGTCGCAGTTTTGATTCAGCAGATCGAACGCGCGGAAGTCTTTCTCGATGAATACGGACGAGAACGCACCACGGCTTAGCGACTCCAATCCCATCGTGCCGGTACCGGCGAAGATGTCGCACACACGAGCATCCACGAGATACGGATTGAGATGCTCAAAGAGGCTTTCTTTCACTCGCGACGTAATGGGCCGAGTGGTCATACCTGGGTTCGTTAACAGCTTTCGACGGCGAAGCCGCCCCGCAATGATCCGCATGGAGAACTTTCGAACGACACTGATGAAGACCAACTTTCACAAGTTGAAAGTTGGCAAATGTGAGATCAACAAGCAGCCTAACAACACTTTTCCAAAGCCAGCACTCGGCACGCGAAAACGTCGCGATACGCAGAACTCTCAAGCTTCAGTCACAGACGCGTGACGGTGAATTCACCGACGACTTCCGCTCCCGGCGTCAGCAGCAGGCAGTTCGTTGATCTGGCAAAGCGGCGGAGCTTATCGGTCTGGCGTTCGAAGTTTCAAAACACGCCACCAGTCCGTCAGGGAATGACTTGAGAACGGCGATGCGCATCCTGCGATTCACTTCAGGAAACTCGACCATCCGGCGTGTCCGATCTCAGCTCTCGATGACATACTCGTCCGCAGATGGGACTGGCAGATAAGCACGGAGCGTCGATTGCGTCCCATCTCGATTCGCCAAACGGAAAGCACGCGGCATGTCGTCTGGTCAACAGCCCACGCCCACACCATCTAGATCCAGTAGCACGCCAAAATCCTGGAGCCAATTTTTCCCCGCCCTCGACAACCTTGAGGCGATTGGAATGTGGCTTGCGATGGCCGCAACCATCCTGCAGCACGGTCTCCATCGCGATCGTGTCATGTGGGAATTGGGCGTCATGGTGGTTGGAGCGATGTCGCTCAGCGTGCTGCGATACGCTCGCAACATTGCCCGCTCTGAGTCTTGGCGAATCGTCATTCGAGATGACCGGCCGCAAGCCGTGTTCTTGACGTTGTGGCTGATCGGGCTGCTCATGCAACTGGCGTTTGGGCCGGTGTTGCCGCTGTGGTTTACCAGCAGCCGATCCGCCGCTTGCGTGGCCTGGAGCGAACTCTTCGTCGGACTCGCCATCACGGCACGCGTACTGGCATTCGTTCGACGTTCAGCAAATCGGCGTAACCCCGCCCTGCTCTTCGTCCTGACTTTTGCTGGCGTCATTCTTACAGGCACTCTGCTGTTGATGTTGCCGTCGAGCCTGACGGATCTGGGTGAACAAGCTCGGCTGATTGACCGAGCTCGCATCGCACTCTTCACCGCTACCAGTGCCACCTGCGTGACCGGCTTGGTTGTCGTGGACACCGGCGGCGACAACGCGTTTTGGTCGCGTTCCGGGCAGACCATCATCATCTGCCTCATTCAGATCGGTGGGCTGGGCATGATGAGTCTCTCAGCCGCTTTCGCGATGCTGTTGGGACGCCGGATTTCCGTAAAGGAAGCCGTCGCACTTCAAGCGGTCACGGAGGCCAACACGCTGCGAGACCTACGCCGTTTGCTCGTCGCGATTGTTAGCTTCACGGTGATCTGCGAAGTGACCGGAGCCTTCTTGCTCAGCACGATGTGGCCGGACTTGCCGCTCGGCGAGCGTGCCTATTGGAGTGGCTTTCATTCGGTCAGCGCCTTTTGCAACGCCGGCTTCACGCTGACTGCCGACAACCTCATCGGCGACGGCAGTCGTTGGCAAGCGTGGGGAGTGATCGGCAACCTCATCATCTTTGGTGGCCTCGGCTTCGCGACCGTGCAAAGCATGGCTCAAGCCGTTTCGCGTCGTTGGCGTGCGTGGCGAGCAAGACGCCGCGACGACATTTCCACCAAGGTTCAACTCTTGGGTCGCGTGAATCTCAACGCACGCATTGCCCTAATCGTGACGGCCATCTTGCTGGTCGGCGGAGCAGCCGGTTACTGGTTACTAGAAGCACCAGGAGTTCACGGCCACGACTCTTTCGGCGAACGACTCGCGGAAGCGTGGTTTCAATCCATCACGTTTCGCACGGCAGGATTCAACACCGTAGACCACGCTCAACTTCTACCAGGAACAAAGCTGTTCGCGATCGCGTTGATGTTTGTTGGAGCTTCGCCCGGCTCAACGGGCGGTGGTGTGAAGACGGTCTCGATCGGAATCATGATGCTGTCGTTGCTGTCGATCATTCGAGGACGGCCGCAGGTCGAGTTTCACGGTCGCCAGATTCCAGTCGATCAAGTCCGGCAGTCGTTCGTGATCTGCGCCGTCGGACTCAGCACGATCCTGATGACGACCATGCTGCTGGTCCTGTTCGAAAAGGACGAAGCCAACTTCCTCAATCACCTCTTCGAAGCAACCAGTGCCTTTGCGACCGTTGGCGTTTCAGCCGGAGTTACTCCGGGCCTCACTGCGGCGTCGCAACTGGTGCTGGTTGTCACCATGTTTCTTGGTCGCGTCGGCCCACTCACATTGCTGCTGGGGCTCGCCGGCAGTTCGCAATCGGCAGACTTCGAATACCCAGAAGAGCGAGTGACGCTCGGATGAGTCTGATGAGTCGCATCAACTGAGAATCGTTACTCATCGTCATCAGCCGCCATGAGGTCACACTCATCGATAAATGCCAGCAGAGATCACTACGGCATCGCTGAGTGGTACGGCTACAACTCTGCGACTCGATCATTCCGCCCGCTCATTCATCCCGCCGATTTCTGATGAGTTCGTCAATGTTGAAAAGTCTGCTGCTTCTCGGACTTCTGTTGGTCGCACGTTCGTCGTCTGCTGAAGTCACCTTTGATCGTGACGTTATGGCAGTGATGGCCAAAGCTGGCTGCAACATGGGAACGTGCCACGGCAACTTGAACGGCAAAGGCGGTTTCAAACTGTCGCTGCGAGGAGCCGATCCAACGTTTGATTACGCCTCGCTGACGCGCGGGCATTCGAGTCGCCGCATAAATTCCGCCGAGCCTTCAGCGAGCTTGCTGCTACTCAAACCCACCATGCAAGTTCCGCATGAAGGCGGCCGGCGTTTCGATGTCGACTCACCCGAGTACCAACTGCTGCGCGACTGGATCGCCTCGGGAGCACGTCGTCAGGCCAGTGTCCCAACGGTCAAGCAACTGGTCGTCCAGCCGACCGACATCGTGTTGGTCGAACCGTCCCAGGAAGTGCGACTTAAGGTGACAGCGACCTATGAAGACGGGTCGCAAGCCGATGTGTCGCGACTGGCTGTTTACGAACCCGCTGAGCCCGTCTTTGATATCTCGGTCGATGGGCTCGTCACTCGTCGAGACTTCGCTCAATCAGTTGTCGTCGTCCGCTATCTCAATCAGCAAGTGCCGGTGCGAGTCGCTTTTATTCCACATCGCCCGGGCTTTCAGTTCCAGGCGGCCATCCCCGTCAATTTCATCGACGAGCACATCCTTCGACGACTCAAACAGCTCAGCGTCAATCCATCGCCAGAGTGCGACGACCTCACGTTCCTCCGACGAGCGACACTTGATCTCACCGGACAATTGCCGTCACCTCAAGTCGCTCAAGCATTCTTATCCGACCGCAGCTCACACAAACGAGCGACCTTAATCAACGACCTCTTGGACTCCGGCGCTCATGCGGACTTTTGGGGTCAGAAGTGGGCCGACTTGCTCCGCATCGAAGAGAAGACGCTCGATCGCAAAGGCGTCGAAGCCTTTCATGCTTGGGTCCGAAACGCGATCGCCACTAATCGACCGTTTGATGAATTTGTCGCCGAGATCGTCGGTTCGCGGGGTAGTAGCTATTCCAGTCCCGCGTCGAACTACTATCGAGCCATGCGTCAGACCGACATGCGAGCCGAATCTGCTGCACAACTTTTCTTGGGCATCCGGCTGCAGTGCGCGAAGTGCCACAATCATCCGTTCGATCAATGGACTCAGGACGATTACTACGGCTGGGGAAATTTGTTTTCACGCGTGGATTACGAGGTCCTCGAAAACGATCGCCGCGATAAAAACGACAAGCACGAATTCAACGGCGAACAGATCGTGTGGATGAAGGCCACCGGCGACTTCGCTCATCCCGACGGTCGAGTGATCTCGCCGCGATTCTTGTCCAACGCCGCTCAGCGAAACGCTCCGAAAGGCGACCGGTTGCAGTCTCTGACCAAGTGGATGACGAACCCCGCCAATCGCCGTGTGGCCGAAGTGCAGGTCAATCGAGTTTGGTTCAATCTGTTCGGTCGAGGACTGGTCGATCCGATCGATGATTTCCGCGCAACCAACCCGGCCTCGCATCCCGAGCTACTCGATCAACTCACCTCGGAGTTCATCGCTCAGCATTACGACAACCAATGGCTCATTCGCACGATCATGACATCGCGGACGTATCAGATTTCGAGCATCCCGAACGCGACCAACGAGTCCGACGATCGTAATTTTTCGCACAGCCGACCTCGTCGCCTGGCTGCCGAACAATTGGCGGACGCGATCAGCCAGGTGTTGGACCACCCCCTCGACTATGACGGCTACCCGCGCGGCACGCGTGCGACGCAACTGCCCGGCGTTCGCGGACTGCGGTCAAAACAGATCAAGCCCGACGACGGCATGCAGTTCCTCGCGATCTTCGGGAAGCCTCCGCGACTGCAAGCCTGCGAATGCGAACGCAACAACGAGACGACACTCGCTCAAGCCTTTCAATTGGTGAGCGGCCAGTTGCTCAACGACTTGCTGGCTCGCGACAACAATCGCATCGGGCAATTGCTGAAGGCGAACCGCACTCACACCGAGATCGCGATTGATCTCTATCAACGAGCCCTCAATCGCCAGCCCACCGATGCCGAACAGGCCACGATCAATCGTCTTATCGCCGAGAGCAACAACCCGCGTCGTTCTCTGGAAGACCTGGCATGGAGCATCCTGAACTCGAACGAGTTCCTGCTGCGACGCTGATTGCCAGCGGAGGTCGATCCGCCAGTTCGTACAACCAGCGGACATCGTTACCGAGCCCGCCTGGAGAACACGCGATCTGAAGCTCTGCCTCATGAGGCACGTCCGCTGAATCAATACGATTGGAGGAGTGCCAGTTCTTCCAGCGGGTGACAACGAGTCTTGATGAAAGTTCTCTGTGTTCTCTGCTGCCCTGCGGTGAGGAATTCTTTCACCACAGAGGAACAGAGACCGCAGAGCAAAAGCACGAAGGTCGCAATTGACGCCCAGCTCGGCTCAGGAGCTGTCTGTCACTCTCAAGAATCAACACGAGTGGTCGCGAGTTCGACAGAGACGAGGCAGAGCCTCCGAACTGGCGTTCCCAGACAGAGCCTGGGAACAAGTGAATGAACTCCGCGAGGGCCTCCAGAGTGTGCGATTGCGAGCAGGCGCTTTCGCTCGAATCTGACGACCGATAGAGTCCCGCTCCCCTTTTCGAGGGGCCGCCTGGCGGGCGTCGTTTTCGGTCTCATGGCAGGGATCAAGCAGCGTCAAAACTGTCTTACCAACGTAGCCGCCACTGACGTTACTTGGGTGAATCGCATGGCAACTTCTCCGTCGGGTGATCGCAAGCCGGGATCTGGTCGACCGCGACCGGATAGCTCGCCATTCCCCGATTTCGAGGCGGAATCCGTTCGCCGCACGAAGGCCAAGCCTCAAGACGAATCGCTCATCGGTTCGTTGATCGCTCTCGTGAAGTATTTCTTCGATGTCTACTTCCTGCAGAAAGACGCTAGCAGTCGTTGGGGCATGTTGACGAGCCTCGGCGTGCATATCGTCGTGCTGCTCATCCTGTGGTTGGTTGTTCTGCCTGGTGCCCGGAAGGCGGGGTATGTCGAACTACAAGGTTGGGGCAGCGGAGCCATCGGCGATGGCTTCGACAACAAGCTGCCTCCCGGTCCGGGCGAAGGTCCGGCAGAGGTCTCTGCGGCTCCGGTCACGACGGTGAATGTAGGATCGGACACACCGGCGATTGGTGTCGCTCAAACGAACGAAGCCACCTCGGCTCCTCCTGAATCAAAGACGTCGACAACACCTGACGAAACGGCTCCTGTTTCAGCGACAGGGCGCTTAGGCAACCGCTCGGGCACGGGTCGCGGCGGGGCACTCGATGGCACATTCAACGGACGAGGTGGACGCGGCTCGGGCGGTGGTGGCGGAGGGGGCGGCGGCGGCAAGAATGATCAAGCAGAT
>OMIV01000228.1 GCA_900299185.1 Planctomycetaceae bacterium | reverse complement strand
TTCACTGCTTCGCCAGGCCGAGATTCAGTCCCCGTCGCCTTCAGACCTTTGATCGCCGCAACTAATTCCGTCAGCGAACGGTCCTCGCCGCTCCCTTCCCCCCCCAACGAAACAGCGTTGTCCGAGAAGTGGTAGACCTGCACCTGATGGCCAACTTGAAGTCGCTTGAGAAAGGCTCCGTCATTCTCAGTCAGCAACCCCTTCGCGATGCTCAACCGCGAACTGCCCTCACCACTCGCAGCCTTCAAGAAGCGATTAGCAGCCTTACGTTCGGCATCCTCAGAGTACCGGTCTTCGAGTCCCATGCTGCCCGAGTCGTCAATCAACACGGCCAACATGGGCAACCCGGTCCGAGCAATCACCAAACTCACTTGAGTCATCGCCAGGACGACGACCGCGATTGCCGACAGTCTCAATCCAATCAGGAGTGCTCGCTGCCGACTGGTCGCGGCTCGCGCGTCGGCCAAGTAATTCCAAACGATGAGCGCGATGCCCGCCACCAACGAAAGAGCCACCAGCCACAATGGCATCCAGCTCGGCCACGGAGCGTCGTAGAGCAACGACCACTCTGTCCCCTGCCCCGGACTGGCAGGCGCGATGCCGAGATACCATTCGAAGAACTGCTTCATGAAGACGGCTCAAAGGCGAAACGAAAGAGGCACAATTGTGCTGACAGCTTCACGGAATCATTCGCCGTTCGCAAAGCATTCGTTCGGCGCAGCGACTTACTGCTCGGTCGCAATCAATCGCTGGAGAGCCGGCACCAGCAGCGCAAAGGCTCGTGCTCGATGACTAAGTTGCGACTTCACCGCCAAACTCAATTCAGCAAACGTCCGATGAAACTCGGGCACCAAGAAGAGAGGGTCGTATCCAAAGCCGTGAGTGCCTCGTCGGTCCGAAATGATGCGGCCTCGACATTGGCCTTCGACACTCAATCGAACTGAGCCCGACGGATCAGCCATCGCCAGATGACATACGAACTTCGCTCCGCGCTGTTCGTCCGGCACTCCCGCCAATTCATCGAGCAACTTCGCGTTGTTGTCCGCATCCGAACAACCCGGCCCCGCATATCGCGCCGAGTAAACTCCGGGCCGACCTTGCAGCGCGTCGACCATCAAACCGCTGTCGTCCGCCAGAGCCCACAGCCCGGTGCCCTTCGCCGCCGCGATCGCTTTGAGCGCCGCGTTGGCTGCGAACGTAGTGCCCGTCTCTTCGACCGGCGGCAAACCAGGAAACTCATCAAGTCCCCGCAACTGAAAGCCCAATGGTTCGAGCAAGGTACGGAGTTCGACGACCTTCTTCCGATTGCCTGACGCCACAACAAGAGTCTTCACCGAGTTCGCTTCCTTCCGCATGAGTACCTTGGCACGAGTGACCGACGATCGGCATTTAAGGAGCAGCAGAAGAACAACGCCGCGATTCGAGCTGTCCCGTTGCTGATGCATCTCAGTCGCGGAGCGACTGAGCTACGTAGCCTAGTCGCTCCGCGACTAGGTCTTCTTCGCCGTGCAACACTAAGACAGCGCGTCGCGTTTCTCTTTGGCGTCTTGCAGCAACGATCGGAGTTGATCGGCATCGCGAGTTCGAATCGCCGCGTCAAAGCTCTGTAACGAATCCGACAGATCGCGCAGGCTGCTCAGCACTGCATCCGCATTGGCGAGCAAGATGGCGACCCATAAGTCAGGATCACCAGCCGCGATGCGAGTGGTATCTCGGAAGCCCGTCGCTGCGAGGTCACGTTGGCTCGGCTGTAAGATCGCTGCCACCGCCGCCGCCGCGATGTGAGGCACATGACTCGTCGTGGCTAACGCTCGATCGTGATCTGCAGCCGTCATCGTGACGACACGCGAGGCCAACGATTCCCAGAACGCTCGCACTCTCAGAATAGCATCCGAAGTGTTGCTCGCAGCCGGCGTGATTACGGTAACTCGGTTCTCAAACAGATTGGCTCGCGCAGCCTCGAAGCCGCGTTTCTCAGACCCCGCCAAAGGATGCGAACCAACGAACTCGACGCCATCGGCAAGTGGCATGGGCTCCGCGCTGTCCAAACCAAGACTCTTCAAGATCGGCTCTTTCACACTGCCGACATCCGTAATCAACGTCCCTGGCCGACTCACGGCAGCAATGGCTCGTACGTCCTCGGCGATGCGATCCACCGGAGTTCCCACAATGACCAGATTCCAATCGCGGTCATTCTCCTGAAGATCGGTCGTGAAGCCATCGAGCAATCCCGCATCTACCGCCGCTTGCAGCCGGCCCGCACTGCGTCCGATTCCAATGACGCGTCGAGCCAAACCGCGACGCTTTAAAGCGGCCGCGATCGAGCCGCCCAACAGGCCGACTCCGGCAATAGCCACAGACAGATCCGAATGAAGACCAGCGGAGAGCACGATGCAGGACCCTAACTGACGAAGAAGTAAGGCGCGGAGCCGGATTCGATTCCCGGGTCCGCAGTATGAAGCATCGGGCACGCGGCGTCGCTCTCGGACACCGTCTCTCTCCAAAGTCCAATCAGCAACGCATGAGAACCATCTACAACGCCAAACGGAGTTCGTGCGTCTTCGCTCCGACCAACTTCAGATGAAAGCCCGCGACGACCTTCGACTTATGGTCGATCGAAGCGGCGTTATTGCTGCCGCGGCAAATTCGAGCCCAACCAGTTCACAGCGTTCGTCACGATCTTGAGCGGCACGTCCTGCTTGTAGACGGGATACGTTTCATGGCCCGGTCGGAAGTAGAAGACTCGGCCCTCGCCGAGCTTCCAAATCAAGCCGCTGCGGAAACTTTCACCCGCCGCCCACTTCTCTTCGAAGAGCACTTCGTCGGCATCCGGCACATGAAACGGATCGGCGTACATCTCGGTCTGGGGTATCTCGAATGACAGTGGCAGTCCCTTAGCAATCGGATGATCGGGCTTCAGAACGGTCACCGTGCTGGGCTTTGCATCGGCGCGGTATGACGGAAAGACGCAGTTCGGAAGATCGACTCGCACTGTGAGCTGAGCCCCGCGTTTCATGGCGTAGAACGCGGGCGTCTTCAACGAGTCTGCCGTCGGAACGAAGCGACCATTGGGAGCGACGAACTCGAACTTCACCGCCGGTCCATTCGCGGGATCGGGATATCGCCGCCGAGCATCATCCTTCGTTCGCTCGTTCATCGCCTCGACGAACGGATTAGCCCAATGCGCCGAATGTAAAGCGATCAGCGCAAGCTGCCCTTTCTTGATGCGAGCAACAACGTCAGCACTAATCGCCGGAGTGATTTCGTTGTGTCGACCATGCCCCCACCAAACGAGCACATCGGTGTTATCCAGCAAGCTGCCGGGAATGCCTTTGTCCGGCTGATTGATGTTGGCCGAGATCACTCTCAACCCCGGCTGCTTGCTGAGATGATCCGCAATCGCATTGCCAAGAAAGTTCTCATAAGCCGCCTTCTGAGCTGGCTGCTGTTCGTCCCAAACAACAACGCGAATCGGAGCCTCTGCAGCGGCTGTAAAAGATGCGACACAAATCACAAGCAGACCCAACAGCAGAGATCGCATTTCAAATCCTTAAAGCGGAGCGAAATCTATCGGCGAATAAAGCCGTACATTCATCGTCCCAATAGTCCCACGAAACGCGATAGCGATCATGGGACTTAAAGGTCAAATGGAACGAACGAAACCGCTTACTCCAGCGTGAACTCTGGCAGCTTCAGCGGGACTCCGCCGTGCATGGCCGACTCATGCGCGAGGATGCCGACGCAGGTCCAATTGGCGCTTTGAGTCGCGTTCGGCCACGGATCGCGGTTGTCTCGCAACGCTGACACGAACTCGTTGACCAAGTGCGGGTGCGAGCCGCCGTGACCGCCACCTTGAATGAAGCTCAAGTGGCCCGCGTCGTGAATCTCTTGAGGCAACGTAAACTTGCGGATTGGCTCGGGCAGCAAGTGCGCGAAGTCCGGGACGGTGATCTTCTCGGGGATCTCGGGCTCGGGCTTCTTCGCGGTGTGAATGACGTGCGGCTCGTGTTCGACCAGCGTCCATTCGAAGCTCTTCTTCGTGCCGTAGACGTCGAAGCTCTCGCGATATTGCCGAGCGACGTCATACAGGAACCGCCAAATATGCGCAGTCACGTCGCTGTCTTTGATTTTGATGTGACAGCTCTCGACCGCGAACTTGTTGCCGCTCTTCTGAGCGATGTCGTCGCGGACGGTGCCCGAACCGAAACAGCTCACGGTTTCGGCGCGGCCATTCAAGAGGCCGAGGCACGGGCTGACGACGTGTGTCGCGTAGTGCATCGGAATCATCTTCTCCCAGTACGACGGCCAGCCATCCATGTCCTGCGGGTGCGAGGCCGCGAGATGCTGAATCTTGCCGAGTTCACCCTTCTGATACATGTCTTTGATGAAGAGGAACTCGCGGCTGTAGACGACGGTCTCGGCCATCATGTACTTGAGCCCGGTTTGCTTCACGAGTTCGCAGATCTTGCGGCAGTCTTCGACGTTTGTCGCCATCGGGACGGTACACATCACGTGCTTGCCGGCCTTCAGAGCTTCCATCGACATCCAGGCGTGATCGGGGATCGGACTATTGATATGCACGAAGTCGACGTTCGGGTCTTTGAGCACGTCTGAGTAATCGGTGTAGCGAGCCCCGATGCCGAACTCGTTGCCGACCTTGTCGAGCTTTTCTTTGTTGCGCTGACAGATCGCGTAGACATTGACGCCCGGCAGAGCTTTGTAGATCGGAATGAACTCGGCTCCGAAACCGAGTCCCACCATCGCCACATTGAATGTCTTACTCATCAAGTTGCTCCTTCGAAGGAAAATAGGTGGCTCCAGTTCGGAGCCCGAAAAAGTTAAATCACGGACGCATCGAGTCTGCGACACGAACTCCAGAACTTGTCCAAAGTTCATTCTCGATCGGTCAACACATAGGCCGCCACTCGGGCGGGCATGGTGGCGAATGCTATCTGTCGCTTCCATCAGGCGGCTTGTGTGGATCGGACATTTTCTGTTGAAGATCAGACATGAGCGACACCGCAGCTCGGTCAGTCGTCTTTCGAGAGCAGAGTGTCCAACATCCGCAATCGACTCACTTCACGACCCTCATCGAGATCACCATCGGCCATGCCCGTTATCGCCATCGACTCCATCGAATCTCCAGAACTTGAGGTTTATCGCAACCTCAAGAAGTCCAACCTGACGCGTTGGTCGGGCCAGTTCATTGCGGAAGGCAAGAAGCTGACACTCCAACTTCTGCAGAGCGACTTCCCCGTTCATTCCGTGCTGTGCAGCGAGAATTACATCGACTTGATCAAGCCAGTGCTGCGTCCCGAGCACACCGTTTACTTGCTCTCGCAAGCCAACATCGAACAGGTCGTCGGTTTCAACTTCCATCACGGGATGCTGGCCTGCGGCATTCGTCGGCCAGAACCCACACTGGCCGAACTCGTCCCCGAATCAGGTCCGGTGAAGTTGGTTGTTTGCCCCAAGATCGAAAACCCGGACAACCTCGGCTCGATCCTTCGCCTGAGCGCGGGCTTCGGAGTGCAAGGCATTCTCTTGGGAGCCGGAAGTTGCGAAACGTTTTCGCGCCGCACGTTACGAGTTTCGATGGGTGCTGCGTTTCGAGTTCCAACCATCGAGTCCGGCCCGAAACTCGCCGAGCAGCTTCAATGGCTGCGCGAGGTGCGCGGCATCGATCTGGTCGCCACTGTCTTGGATGAAACCGCCGAACCACTGAAACAAGCGGCGGCATCAAGTCGCACCGCGTTACTTTTGGGTAACGAGAACGAGGGGCTCGGTCCCGAGTGGATCAAGCTCTGCCAACGCCGCGTCACGATCCCGATGGCTCCGGGAACAGATTCGCTCAATGTGGCCTTCGCGGCGTGCTTGTTCTTACATCACTTCATGGGTTGATGATGTAGTTGCCGAGCCATCGAACTGATGATCCAAGAGCAGAAGGTTCCGACAGAACTCAATACACCGCGGCCTTCCCGACTGTGCGACGAGCATCAGCGGCTCCTTGCAGCAGACCGTCCTTCACGATGATCGAGTGCGCGTCGCCCTGAGTGCCGCCTTTCGTCGCGACGTCATGTCCCCACATGCGGAGCTTCTGAAGCGATTCGGCATAGCGCGGATCGTCAGCGCGTTCGAAGGAGACTCGATCTGGAAACCACTGATGATGCCAACGTGGAGCATCCACAGCCGCGCGCACATCGAGTCCAAATTCGGTGACGCCCAGAACCACGCTCGACACCGTATTGGGAATCGTTCGACCGCCCGGCGAGCCCGTTACCAACGCCAGCTTGCCAGCCTTCAAAACCAAGGTCGGGGACTGTGAGCTCAGCATGCGTTTGCCGGGTGCGACCAAATTTGCCGCTGTCCCAATGCGACCAGCACGAGTCGTCTTACCCGGTCGCCAATTGAAGTCGGTCATCTCGTTGTTGAGCAGAAAGCCCGCGCCGCGCACCACGACTCGCGAGCCATAACTATTCTGCAACGTGTATGTGTTCGACACCGCCATGCCGTTCTTATCAACGAACGAGAAGTGAGTCGTGCTCTCGCCTTCTGGAGTGAGTTCGATTTCGGGCGCGAGCTGCTCGCTGGGAGTCGCTCGATCAAGCTTGATGCCCGCGGCCAACTTCTTCGCATAGTCCTTGCTCACCAAGTGCGGCGGGATCTCCGTAAAGGCCGGGTCGCCGATGTACTTCGCTCGATCGCAGTAAGCTCGCTTCGTCGCTTCCACGATCAGATGCAAAGTCTCAGGCGAGTAACGGTCCGACTTCGAAAGATCGAACTGCTCCAAGATGTTGAGCACCTCCACCACAACCGTCCCGCCCGAACTTGGAGGCGGCGGACCATACACGTCATAGCCGCGATATGTTCCGTGAATCGGGGCTCGCACCTGAGCCTGATAGTTCGCCAAATCATCAAGCGTGATGAAGCCGCCGCTGGCTCGCATCTCGTCGACAATCTGCTGAGCGATGTGCCCCTTATAGAACGCGTCGGGCCCTTCATCGGCCAGCCGTTGCAACGTCGCCGCCAAGTCTGGTTGGACCAATCGATCTCCAGCCTTCCAGTCGCGGCCGTCAGGCTTGCTGTAAACGCGAACGAATTCAGCGAACTCTTTCGAGCTGCGATTCATCGAGTTCAAACCACTGGCAAGCACAGCGTCGATCAAGAAACCAGCGCGAGCCAACTTCACTGCGGGCAGCACTAGCTCGCGCCACGGCTTGGTTCCAAACTTCGCATGAGCCAATGCCAAGCCTCTCACCGTGCCAGGCACTCCGGCCGTCTTCGATCCCGTTTGAGCCGTCATCTTCAGGAACGTATCAGCCTGACAAACAGCCGGAGCAGTCTCGCGATACTCGACGCATACCGGCTCGCGACCGAGTCCCGGATAGATCATCGAAAAGCCGCCACCGCCGATGTTGCCGGCTTCAGGAAACGTCACTGCTAAAGCCAATGCCGTAGCGACGGTCGCATCGACGGCATTGCCGCCGCTCTTGAGGATCTCCAAACCGACATCGCTGGCCTCGGGGTTCACCGAAACCACCATGCCTTGCCGACCTTCAACCAGCGGTGCCTTTTCAGCCGCACGCGCGACGCTGACAAAGAACGCGATCCAACAGCCGATCAGCGCAGTGAAGCATCGAGTCATAGTTCCTCGCGATCGCGATTGAGCATCCGCAGTCCGAGTCCAGTTCATCATCAGTAAGCTCCTTCAATTCCCATGATCGACTACGCGAGTCAGTTCATCAGCGACACCACAACGAGCACCTCGACAACAACGAAGCACGACAGATCAGAGAGACAAGCTGTTCTCGCAAGATAAGAACCCAAAGTCAGATTCGCTCGTGCGTCGAGCGTGCCTGCAGACGAGCCCTCACGAACCGTACGCACTCGCGAGCCGACGAGTTTTAAGTCTTCGCAGTTCCTTTCGTCGCAGACAGCGGCCTATAGTGGCTGCCCCCGCCGCAGCATTCCCGCTTACACACCCACCGCGAGCCTCACATGTCCTCGTTCAACGCGTTATCTCGCCGGAACTTGTTGCAGATTGGAGCCCCCGTTTTGGGATTGAGCCTTGCCGATTTGCTGAGAGTCGAAGCGCGAGCCACCGAGTCATCGCAGCCCAGCGGACGCGGAACGAACAAGTCAATCATCGTCTTCTGGACCGATGGTGGAGTCAGCCAGCAGGACTCCTACGACGTGAAGCCGGATGCACCCAGCGAGTACCGGGGCATGTATCAGCCGATCGGCACCGCAGTGTCAGGAGTATTACTCAGCGAAAAATTGCCGTGCCAAGCCAAGGTCATGGACCGCATCTCGATCGTGCGGTCGGTGCATCACGAGAACGGCATTCATGCCCCGTCCGCCCACTGGATGCAGACCGGATTCTTCGGCCCCACGCTGGCTCGCACCGCGGCGCAGAAGCCCTCGTTTGGTTCGGTGATCGCGCGGTCGATTGGAACTCGCCAAGCACCAATGCCCGCCTACGTGACGATCCCGAAGTCGGAAGCCTTCGGTTACCAGGGCGCCGTCTATCTCGGCAAGGCATACAACCCGTTTGAAGTCGGGGCCGATCCGAATGGCAAAGACTTCAAAGTCCCGAACTTGTCGTTGCCCAGCGGACTGACGGCCAAGAGCGTTGATTCACGTCGCGCGTTGCTCAAGACGTTCGACACACTCCGTCGAGACATCGACGACAACGGCGCGATGGAAGGGCTTGATACCTTCAAGAAGCAAGCCTTGGAGATGGTCGCAGGCGACCGCATGCGAGCCGCCTTCGATCTCAGTGTCGAAGATGACAAGCTCCGCGATCAGTACGGGCGACATCGCTACGGACAGAGTGCGTTACTCGCACGACGCTTGATTGAAGCCGGAGCGCGGTGTGTGAATATCAACACGGGCAACTGGGACCATCACAACGACATCGCCAAGGGCTTCGACGAGCACATGCCGCCACTCGATCGAGCTATCGCCACCTTGATTGAAGACCTGACAGCGCGCGGCATGCTCAATGATGTCATCGTCTATTGCGTCGGTGAGTTCGGTCGGACGCCACGAATGAATGGCCATGCCGGTCGCGATCACTGGTCGGACTGCTTCAGCGTGATGCTGGCAGGTGGCGGCATTCGAGGCGGACGAATCGTTGGCTCCAGCGAGAGATGGGGCGGCGGAGTTCAAGAGCGGCTCGTCACTCCGCTCGATCTGTTGGCCACGATCTATCACACGCTCGGAGTTCCGCTCGATCTGCATTACGAAGACGCCAGCGGACGCCCCGGCACGATCGTCGGCAGCGGCCAGCCAATCACCGAATTGCTCTAAGCGAGCAGTCGCAATTGATCGGCTGAGGGTACGCTTTCATCACGCTCCAATCTCTTCACAATCCGCGTGTAGAACTTCTCACCGCCACGCAGATCGGACTGCGCCGGCAATGTCTCATGGCCACAGGGATCCCGTTTGAAGATGTTGAATAAGAGCTTCGTTACCAACTTCGTTTCGTTCCTTATCACGGTCGTTGGCTACTTCATGAAGGTCGGTGGCTACTTCAATCCCATCTATGGCGGCTTGCTGTTTGACACCGGAGTCTTCGCCTTCTCCGGCGCCATTACGAACTGGCTCGCCATCTACATGCTGTTTGAGAAAGTGCCGCTGTGTTACGGCTCGGGCGTCATCCCCAGCCGGTTCGAAGAATTCAAAGCTGGCATCAAACAACTGATCGTGACGGAGTTCTTCACTCGCGAGCACATCGAGCGTTTCTTCGCCGCCAACGGGTCTGCCACCGTCGATAACATCACGTCGCGGATCAATTTCAATCACGTCTTCGAACAACTCACCGACGCCATTTCGGCTTCGCCGCTCGGAGGCATGCTCGCCATGTTCGGCGGCCGCAAAGCTCTCGAACCGCTGAAAGAGCCCATCATCGAGAAGCTCAAGAGCGTCATTTCCGAGCTGGCTTCGAAACAGAACACCGGAGAATCTGGCAGCGACTTGACGGCCGGACTGATCTCGCAAATCGAGAAGATCATCGACAACCGCTTGGCCGAGCTAACTCCTCAAATGGTGAAGACCATCATCGAGGACATGATCCGCAAGCATCTGGGTTGGCTAGTCGTCTGGGGCGGAGTCTTCGGCGGCGCGATCGGGATTGTGGCCAATCTCTTGGAGCAAAAGTAGCCAGCGCGTCACCGGTGCTTGTGTCTGAAGGAAGAACGATGACACACATCGCGATCGTGAGTCTTCGAGTGATTTCCCCATCAAAGAATTAAGACCGAGTCGCGGAGCGACTCGGCTACGTAGCTCAGTCGCTCCGCGACTGAGAAGCATAGGCAAGACTGCTTCTCAAATCCCAATGCAGCTCACGGGGTGGTCGCAAGATCGCGTGAAGCCTTCACGGCACATCAGGCACCGGCGACGCCCCGAAGTCGGACACTCATCACACCGCCACCTTGATGACGACTTTACGAACCGCAGCCGGTTGCTCATTCAAGGCTGAGCCTGGAATGTGGCCATCTTGCGGAAAGAAGATGGTGAAGCTGCCAGCGGGCACCGTCAGATAGCTGCCGTCGCCGGTGAAGAGCGCGTAGTCCTTCAATTCGTCGTAAGGCTGCTTGACGGTCAGGGTGCTCACATTGGCGTAACCCATTTGCTCGATGCCCGCCGCGACGAACTGCACGTCGATGTATTTGCGATGTGCTTCCCAAACGCCATCGGCCCGCAGCTTGGTCGTGTTGTCTTGCACCAGGGCATAAATCTCGTCGCCTTGAATCGCGATCTTTCCAACCGGCAACTGAGTGCAGTCGGAGTTTTGGAGATATCGCAGAGCCTTCTCGATTCGTTCGCCGAACGAGTAGTACCGAGCCGCATTCGTCAGTGTGTCGAGAACCATTGAGTCACCTTTCCGTGATGAAGCAGAATCCCAAGCAATGAAGTTCACTGTCAGCGAGTCGGGTTAATACATGATCGCGAGCACAAAGACATGGGACCGAAGTTGCGTCGCCAATTTGATCTCGGGCGAACAACGGAAAGCCTTCTCATGATTCACCATCGAGTGCGTGTCTTCGGCCAGTCGGATGTCTCCGAAAACCGCGTTTTCGTGGGGCGCGTTTCCAATGTGCCTCAATTCAATCGCAGCAACCACGTTAGAAAAGTGCTCCATGAGTTCTGTCGGCAACGGCGAGTTTGGCTGTATTAGGCGCAATGATCGGTCGTGCGACGTCTTCGCAGATTCTTAACACACGCTGCGGCACCAATCAGAGAACCGCTATCAATTCGCTGCGTTTGCGAAAGCGACGAGGTTGGAACAAGTCTTCCATCTCCAGCAAGTTCTCAAACATAGGAACGAGTATGACTGACAACACGATGCGAGCAGCGAGTCCGAGTTTGGCTCAATCCCATGAGTGCTGGCAGAGGCTGGCTCAGTGGTCGCTAGATGATCCGCAATCAGCCCTGCCCTTCTCTGTCCGACTGGCGAACGAGAATGGTTGGTCGTCCGCATTCACGCGCCGCACGATCGAAGAATACAAGCGGTTCGCTTTCCTGAGCGTTGTGGCTGGGCATGTGATTTGTCCGTCCGAGGAAGTCGACCAAGTCTGGCACATGCATCTGACCTTCACCGTCTCTTACTGGAATGATCTGTGCGGCCAGATTCTCAAACGCCCGCTGCACCACGCTCCCACTAAAGGCGGACATGCTGAGCACGCCAAGCATGTCGAACTCTACGAGCAAACATTGGCCAGCTATCGACACTGGTTCGGCGAAGAACCGCCGACTGATATTTGGCCTGTCTCCGAGCGACGCTTCGCTAACGACGACATGCAACGCGTCAGTCGCCGCGATTACTGGATCGTTCCCAATCCATTTCCAAGCATGCTCGCGAGCATCAGCCGAGAACTCGATCGGCTTGGGAACGTGATTTCATCCAACGGTCGGCGAGGTCATCGAGCCATCGCATGGACCGGAGCTATCGCCATCGTCCCGTTCGCGGCCGTGTGGAATCCATTCGACTGGAATGGCCCGCTCTTCCTAAGTTTTTACGCCGGGATGTTCTGTCTCGTCGCCATTCTCGGGTTCGTCATTCGCAAGATGATGTGGCCGGAAGAACCAGAGGTCTCCGACGTTTTAAGTTACGACGAGATCGCTTGCTTAAAGGGCAACTCGAAGTTGGCGATCAACGCCGCGATTGCTCGGCTGATGGCAACGAACACCATCAATGCTCAATACGTGGGTTCGTCCCATCTCTTCAATGTCATAGGCAACCTGCCATCCGACGCCACACGACTAGAGGAAGCCATCTATGACTCAATCCAACGTCGAACAGCCACGACGCTCGAACAAGTTCAATTAGACAGCGCACCTGTTGCCGAGGGGATTGAAGTGTCTCTTCTCAAGCGAGGTCTGATAGCTCCGACAAGCGACTACGCAATGGCCGCTCGATTCATCCCGTTTGGTCTCACGGTCTGCCTGGGACTGTTCGGCTTCGTGAAAGTGTTGGTCGGTATCAGTCGAGACAAGCCGATCGGATTCCTGATGGGTGGCCTGTTCGCGACGACGGCGCTTGCTTTCGCGTTCTTGTACCGAGCACGTGAAAGCCAGCCAGCCAAGAAGTGGCTCCGTCAACAACGAGAAGACCATGCGGGGATCAAGACTCTCTCGGACAAACCCGACGTTAAGAGCCATGACCTCGCGTTAGCGATCTCGTTGTTTGGAGCAGCAGTGCTCACGGGGACCACGGCAGAACCATTGCTCGCAGCATGGAAAGCCAATCGAGCCAGTCACAGTGATGGCAGTGGCTGTGGGACCGCAGGATGCGGAGGCAGCGGATGTGGAGGAGGAGGCTGCGGCGGTGGTGGATGTGGAGGCTGCGGTGGTGGTGGTGACTGAAATCACCACTTCCCAAGTTCATCGACTCCACCAACACCGAAGAGGATCACCGCTGCGATGCTCACGATGGACGACTTACGAACTCGCGATCGAAGTAGTTCGTCGACATGCCCGCATCGAGCACTAGTCCTTGAGCGTTGATGCCCGAGGAGCGAGGGCTCAACAAGAACGCGATGGCGTTCGCGACTTCATCCGTTTGGACGGCTTGCTTCCGCAACGTCGCTCGCTCGGCGTAGAGATAGCTGTCGACATACCCCGGAATGCCTGCCGACGCCGAGGTCTTCAAAAGTCCCGGACAAACCGAGTTGAACCGCACTTTCGAGAATTGCGAAAAGCTCTTCGCCAAAAAGCAGACCGCAGAATCCAGAGCCGCCTTCACCGGAGCCATGTAGCCGTAGTTTTCGGCACACATTCGAGTCGTCGAAATCGAAACCGTCACAGCGCTGCCCTGCTCGGGATCAAAGATATCCTTGAGCGCATTGGCCACGGCGATGAATGAGAAGCAGGACAAGTCGACGGCCTGCAAGAAAGCAGCCCGAGGCGTCTCATGAAACGGCAGCCAGCCCGCTGAGTAATCCGCGAAGGCGATCGAATGTACGAAGCCATGCACCTGCTGATGAGCCGCTGCGATGTCGTCTCGCAGTCGGTCAATCTGCTCTTGTTGAGCGACATCACACAGATAAACCGGCGCGCCGGGGAAGAGCTTCAACACACTTTGCCGTCGCTCCTCTGACCGCACGCTGAAGAGCACGTTCGCCCTCGCAGCCTTCAGCACCGCAGCTGTATGAAAAGCGACACTCTTCTTATTGGCGACACCCATTACGAGGATGTTCTTGCCACTGAGTTGGAGGAAGTCCATGAGCACATCAAGGGGTAAAACGAGTGAAGCGATTTGGCCGAAATCGCGAGCATAGGAGAGTGCTCGCGCAACCATGCAGAAACGCCGCCTACTGCGACTTGCCGGTCCGATTCAAATAGAGCCGAACGTTGTGAGTTCCGCGACCACAAGCCACGACATCGGGGCGACCATCGCCGTTGAGGTCTTCCACAACCAGGTCTTCAACAGCCACGCCGCCATTGTCGATGACGGTTTTATTCCACTTCATCGCCGCCGCGTCTTGCAGTTGGAAGACCGACACGCCGGGCTTCTGGTCGCTCGCCTTTGTGGGATCGCTAAAGCCAAAGACGATGTCTTCATTGCCGTCGTGATCGACGTCAGCAACTCCGAGTGCGTGGCCTCGATTGAAGGTGCCATCGAGCACCGTGCGAGTCCACAGCTCGGCCTTATCTTTCGGCGGCGTATAGACCACGACGCTGGTGCCATGCATGGGCTCGACCGTCACGATGAAGGGCGTGCCATCCTTGAGCTTGCCGGTCTTGATCTCACCAGCACCGCTGGCATCGGGAGTCTCACCGGCGATGCCCACTCCGATCTTGGTCTTACTGAAACCATCGCCTGATTTACGCACCAAGAAAACGCCCTCGCGACTGGCCGTCAGCGTGTCCGTCTTGCCGTCGCCATCAAAGTCGATGTGCGTGTGATTGTGCATGCGATTGAAATCCGCATTGATGACCGTGCCCGACCAGCGATCGTTCTTGGGTTGAGCTGGAATTTCGAAGGCCGTCAGACGCACGCCCGCTCGACCTTCCGATGCCAACAACGGAGAAACGACCAACTGCTTTGAGCCCTTCCCCAGCACATCCGCCCAACGCATGCGATGCGTAGAGACCTCAGTCCCCACCGCATGAACGTGCCACTTCTCATCGAGCGAACTGCCGCGTGAAACCCAGTGCAGCGTCCCGATCTTGGTCCAACCCGCTCCGATCGCGAAATCGAGTTTGCCATCTCCATCAATGTCGTGAGCCGCAATGCAGACGTTATCGCGCGGCGTCTGATCCTCGATGATGACGCGTTTCTTCCAGTCGGGGTTTTGATACCACAACACGCGGTTCTCGGTGACCACGACAATGTCTTGCTTCTTGTCTCCATCAACATCGGCCAACGTCACCGCATAGCAGACATTGCCAGCCATCGGATCGAGTTCTTGCGTGTCGAACTTCGGCAGATCAGCCGCTTGAGAGGTGGCAGCCAGAGACAACAAGCAAACGCCAGCCAGTCGTTTCATGAAGTGATTCCCGAGTGAGAAGTAAGTAGTCGCAGTCAGCCAACAACAGCCGAAGTCTTCCAATCCAGCGACCTCAGCTTGCCCGTTTGGGCCGAAGCAGAATCGTCAACAGCGGCACTCAGCGGAGCAAGTCTCAGCGCAAAGAGATTCAAACAGGAAAAGCGATTTTGCTCAGCCGCCTTTCGACCGATAGCCTCTGACCGAGTTCTGATTCCGTCTCTCGTCGAGCCCCATCATGCCAGTGTCCCGCCTTCGCACTCGCCCCTCCGACGTAATGCGTCGCTGCTGGCGTGCATTGCGTGGCCCGTTGGGAGCATCCGTCTGCATTCACGCGGCGTTGCTTGTCGCCATCGCCTGGATACGAGTCGGTAACGACATCGCTCCTGATTCAGCCCTCGGTCTCGATGCCGTGTTAGTGAACTCGCCCCGGCCGATCGAGCAGCCGCCGCAAGAAGTCATTCAGTCCGCTCCGCAGTTTGAAGTGGTGAAGACGAAGACGCAGTCGACAAGCAAGACAACAAGTAACCCGACGGTGGGAGTCGCGCGGCCGCAAGTGGCGATCGATATGCCGTCGCACTCGTTGACGACATCAGCTCTCACCTGGGATCAAGCCTTAGCCTCGAACTGGCACGACTCGGATTTGATTGCCAAGTTCGATCCCATCGGAGCAGCCGTCGGTCAGTTCAAACGCGGGGGCGCGAGCAACGGAAGTGGTCGAGGAACCGGAACTGGAAACGGCATCGAGTTCTTCGGCCTCGATGCTCCCGGCAAGCGATTCGTCTATGTCATCGACGCGTCCAAGAGCATGAATCGCCCTCATGACAGCGATGCAGGAACTCGCTTTCGGCGTGTGAAACTCGAACTCGTCAAGTCGATCGGCAACCTGCCCGAGTCCGCCCAATTCTTCATTCTGTTCTTCAACGACTACGCCGTCACGATGCCCGCGCCGGGTCTCGAACCAGCCAGCAACGGAGCCAAGCTCAAGTACCTGCAATGGATGCAGCAAGTCACCACGTCCGGCAATACCGAACCCACGGCAGCCTTCGCTCTGGCTCTCAAGTTGAAGCCCGACGTCATCTACTTTTTGAGCGACGGTGACTTCAACAGCCGAGTTCGCCAAGAGATGCTCGAACTCCCCGCTTCGGACACCGTGGTTCAAAGCTTTGCCTTCGAAGAGGCGCTCAACGAAGACATGCAAAGAGCCTTCGATTTGCTCACCGAGAAGAAGCCCTTGGCCGCCCAAAAAGCCGCGCGAGGCAACGAGTACCGCAAAGCCCTCGCCGCCTGGCGCGGCCAAACGTTCCTGCGAGACCTCTCCCAAAAACACGGCGGCAAGCTGGTCCTCATCCCGTAGATCAAACTGAGAAACCTCGCTCATGCTCGTTGCAAGAATCGAATTTGGGGCAGCTCCTGAGAAGCGTTCTGCTCGTAGTCGACTAAAGGCAGCAGCAGCAAGCTATCTCGCCTCTTTGACTAAGAGCGGGCAAATCTGCAATTCGTATTTGTTGGCATGGACCGGCGGAGTCCTGACGGCTTTCACCAAGATTCCTCGTGCTGATTCTCTAGCGCCACAGAAGCATCCCAAGTGGCAGATGACGGCACTTGAGGAACTTACTCAAGCCGTCGGCAAGTCTCCCGAAGTTACGGTCATCGACGATGAGGCGCCTCGAGGGATCGCTCATTGGAAGCGTTCCTCATTCTTGTTCTTGTCGCCCGACTACTTCGATGATTGTTCGCCCCTCTACTCGGGAGACACGGGCCGCGTCGTTCCGCTGTATGAGCTGACTGAGCCCGATGAGCTTGCCGAGAGCATCACATTTTGGTCGCGTGAGTATCGTCATCACTACGGAGTTTGGCTGTCGTCAGGCGAGCTTGAGATCCCCGCCTACGAGCAGGTCGCCGATGTGGCCAGCCGCCTCTCGAAACTCGGTCGTGAGTATTGTTCGCAGATCGAAACGACAACTGGGATCCCGTGCTACTACTACCTGACTCGATATTGGGGTCGTCGCGATCACAACAAATAGGAGCAGCGACAGTGCCCTTCCTGCGGAATGAATTGGCGTGCCAGTGACGAAGTTCGCAGCACAAGAGACTGCTGGTACGACTTCGACTTTCGCTGCGAGCCGTGTCGTCTCGTGTCCCATCTCGGCATCGCCTTTGAGGATGAGAGGCACTCCCGCATCGGCGAATACAACCAGCCCGCAAAACGATGAATCACTTAAAGTCGCAGCTCAGCCAGTTTCGTCTCGCCTTGATTCACCGACGGCTGACCGTCACTCGTTCCCAAGCAGTTGCTCATCGTGACCAATCCGCGACAGCGAGGCCCGGGACACAGCCGAAGTCTCGAATGTTGCGAGTCACGACCGTTGCATTCGACGTCATTGCAATCGCAGCGATCTTCAGGTCCATTCCTCGAACACAAAGCTTCTGGCGTTTGAGCTGTTCGAACTCAGCAATAGCCACTTCGGACAAGGGAACGATTTGAAATCCGCCCAGAAAACGGACGGTCTCTGCAAGACGCTGATAGGCATGAGCGAGGCGTTGAGGAGAAGTGACGCTTCTTAGCAGCGTGTACCAACCCGAGAGTTGTTCTTCGACGCTGATGACCGAAATGGCAATTTCGCCGGGCGACTGCGAAAGGACTCGCTCCGAAACTTTGACGTGACCGCGTTCCAGCAAGCTCAACGTGTCAGTGTCCAGAATGAAGAGACTCATAAGATCCCTTCAGCACGATCGACTTCATCGCGATAAGCCTCAATCGCCCGCTGCCATTCATCGAACAATGGATCGTCTTTGAGAAATCCAATCTGCTCACGAAAGCGGTGATTGTACTGCGGCGCGAATTCGACGATTTCGGTGCCACTGGCGATCTTCTCATCAACCAACGCTCGGAGCTTCGCCAATGCTTCGTCGCGGCTATTGCCATGCGCGGAAAACGGGAGCGGGTCGCCAGAACGAGCACAGAAACCGCCCTCAGCAACAGGCTCAACGATCACAGATAGCGACATGATTTCCTCACTCCCCTTCGAAATTTCGTAGACCCGACCCCTCGCTGTTTTCACTCACTCTTTCGTGATGACTTCGTCGAGGTTCAGCAGCAGGTTGGCGACCATTGTCAGAGCTGCGTGCTGACTGACGTCGAGCGATTCGTCGCGCTTTGATTCTCCGACGGCGAGTAGTTTGCCGGCGGCGTCTTTGTTCGCAGTGAAGCGGGCGAGTTGTTGCTCGTGTAGTTTGAGTAACACACCGAGTTCACGGTCAGTCGGAGCGCGGCCGGTCGTCATGCGGAAGCCCAGTGTCAGCATTGAGGCCGGGGTTGTGCCGCCTTCTTTCATCAGGCGTCGCGCGAGTTGCTTCGCGGCTTCGACGTATTGTTCGTCGTTCATCAGCACGAGTGCTTGCAGCGGCGTGTTCGTGCGGGCTCGACGCGCGATGCAGTTTTCTCGCGACGGTGCGTCGAAGGCCATCATGCTCGGCGGCGGAGCGGTGCGCTTCCAGAACGTGTACATGCTCCGGCGATAAAGGGCTTCGCCGTTGCCACGTGAGTACGCGCTCGTGTTGCTGCCGACGAACGCGACGGGCTCCCAAATGTTGGTCGGCTGATACGGCTTCACGCTCGGGCCGCCGACTTTCTCGATCAATAAGTTCGAGACATACAGCGCCGAGTCACGCACCACTTCGGCATCGAGCCGGAAGCGGGGGCCTCGTGCGAGCAAGACGTTCTCGGGATCGCGAGCAACCAGTTCCGCAGTGACGTTCGACGATTGCTTGTAGGTCGACGACATCAAGATCTGCTTCATGAGTTGCTTCGTGTTCCAGCCGGACTCCATGAACTGCGCGGCGAGCCAATCGAGCAGCTCGGGATGCGTCGGCCATTCGCCTTGCGAGCCGAAGTCTTCGGACGTCTTCACGATGCCTCGTCCAAAGAACTGCTGCCACAAACGATTCACCGTCACGCGCGACGTCAGCGGATGACTGCGATCGGTTAGCCACTGCGCCATGCCAAGCCGATTCTTCGGAGCCCCTTCGGCCATCGCCGGGAAGACGCTCGGCACGCCCGCGTCGACCTTGTCGCCGAGCTTGTTGTAGGCACCACGAATCAAGACGTGCGTCGGTCTCGGCTGAGGCATATCGGCCATCACGAGACTCACCGGAATCGCGCCTTCGGTCGCATTGCGTTCCTTCTCGGTCTCGGTGATCTGCTGACGGATCGGCTGCAAGACCTCACGTGACTTCGGATAGATGTTCTCTAAGAAGTACTCGCGGATCAGTTTCTTCTGCGCGTCGTTCTGCTTGTCCGCATCAACCTTAAACGCTTCTTTGACGGGACCGGGCACGCTCGATTGAGCGATCGACTTTTCGTACGCAGACCAATCCGCGAGCGACTCAAACTGCATGTTGGCTTGCGGCGTCTTTGTGATGAGACCGGCTTTGTCCCAATACAGCGTGCCGTCGAATTGCGTGAAGGCCCAGCCGTTGACTTGAGCGCCGTTGCTAAGCCCGACGTGCTTCGCATCAACTTCGAGCCGCACCCACTCACCGAGCTTCGGCAGATCTCCGAGCCGACGATGACCGGGCACATCGCCTTGCCCGAATGCGATCTTGTCTTCGCCCCAGAACGCACGGTGCTCCCATTGGCCGTCGTTCCATTGCAGCATCACCGTCTTCGGCGGGTCTTTGGGATCGAGGTAGCAGTACGCAAAGAACTTGTCCCCTTCGCCGATCTTGAGAGTCGGGTTCGCTCCGGTGAAGAAGTGCTGAGTCATGCCCGCGCCTTTGCGACGCGTCGACTTCGTACCGCTGAAGACCGGATGATCGGGCTTCGTCACGAACTCCCATGCCGAGTTGCCTTCGAGCTTTGCACCGCTCGGCGCGTCATCTTCGATCCACACAAACTCGCGCGGCTCCGTCGGTGACGGTGCATCCGGCTTCTTCTCGGGTTCTTTGTAGTCGTACTTCGCGAGCTGCTCGGTGATCGACGTTCGCAACTGCGCGAGCTTCTCATCGAGCGACTTCAGCTTGTCGGTCTGCTCTTGCGAGGGCACCTTGATGATCGGCGGCGGAGCGAGCTGATTGCCGTCCATCGCCGCATCAGCCGCTGCGTTATAGAAGGCGAAGAGCTGATAGAACTCCTTCTGATTGACCGGATCAAACTTGTGGTCATGACAGACGGCACAGCCGAGCGTCAGTCCCATGAAGACCGTGCCCATCGTTTCGGTGCGATCGACCGCGTAACGCACGAGGACTTCCTCATTGATCGATCCGCCTTCGCTCGTCGAGACGTTACAGCGAACAAAGCCCGTCGCGATCTTTTGGTCGATCGTCGAGTTCGGCAACAGGTCGCCCGCAAGCTGCTCGACGGTGAATTCGTTGAACGGCTTATTGGAGTTGAAGGCATTGATGACCCACTCGCGGTACTTCCACATGCTGCGTTCGTTATCGAGATGCAGCCCGTGCGTATCGCCATACCGCGCCTGATCGAGCCAGACGCGAGCTTGATGCTCACCGAAGCGGCTCGACGCGAGCAGTCGATCGACGACCTTCTCATAAGCATTCGGAGCGGTGTCATTCAGGAACGCATCGACCTCAGCGGGAGTCGGCGGAAGACCCGTCAGATCGAGCGTTGTTCGGCGGATGAGAGCCACCTTATCGGCCTCGGCTTGCGGCTTGAGTTTTTCTTTCTCGAGCCGTGCAAACACGAAGCGGTCGATGTCATTCGAAACGCGCGACTCATCGGCGAGCTTCGGAGCTTGAGGCCGTTCCACCTTGAGGAACGACCAATGCCCCTGAAACTCGGCGCCTTGCTGCACCCACTTCTTGAGCGTCTCAATCTGAGCCGCCGTCAGCTTCTTGCCGGTCGACTCGGGCGGCATCTTATCATCGCCCGAACTGAGAATGCGTTTGATGAGCTCGCTGTCAGAAATCCTACCCGGCACAACGGCAATCGAACCGGACTCCGCCTTCGTCGTCGCACTCTCGACTTGATCAAGCCGCAGATTGGCCTTGCGCTGATTCTTATCCGGCCCATGACAGCTAAAGCAGTTCTCCGACAAGATCGGCCGAATGTCACGATTGAAGCTCAACTTCTCATCTGCCAGCACGGCAGAGGACATCAACGAAACAAAAGTAAGTGCAGAGAAGAATCGTCGCACGGGGCAGGTCTCCTCGAAGTGAATTGAGGCAGGCGGAATGCGGGCAGAATCGTTCCCCACTCTCGTGGGAGCAGTGGAGCATTAAGTCTGACTGACGACGCGGCAATAGACTCGTCGATCTTGATGTGAGGCGCCCACGAACGTCACACGACTTTTCATCGGCCTCAAAAACAAAACGGGCGGACTATGCGTCCGCCCGTTCGTCGTTCTTGGCTCGTCTGATCGACTAGCGTTGAATGCGTGCCGAGCCGCCCTTAGCGAAGGCTTCCACTTGTTCGACAGTGGCCATCGTCGTGTCGCCGGGAAACGTCGTGAGCAACGCTCCGTGAGCCCATCCGAGGCGGACAGCTTGTTCATTCGAAGCACCGGTCAAGAGACCATAAATCAAGCCGGCTGCGAATCCGTCGCCGCCGCCAACTCGATCATGCACGTCGAGTTCGCAAGTCGGAGCAACGTGCGTCTCGCCGTTGATCCAAGCCACCGCGCTCCAGTCATGACGATTGGTCGTATGCACTTCGCGCAGCGTCGTGGCGACAACCTTGATGTTCGGGAACTGCTTGCGGACGTCGTCCATCATGCCGAAGAAGGTTGACGGATCGAGCTTCGACTCAGTCTTGGCTGTGACCTCGGGGCCCTTAACGCCGAGACCTTTTTGCAGGTCTTCTTCATTGCCGATGAGCACGTCGACGTTCTCGACGATGCGACGCAACGTCTGCTGAGCTGTCTCCAAACCGCCGGAGATCTTCCACAACTTCTCGCGATAGTTGAGGTCGAGCGATGTCACCGCACCAGCAGCCTTAGCGGCCTTCATGCCTTCGATGACCAGTTCGGGAGTGGTTCGCGACAGAGCCGAGAAGATGCCGCCGCTGTGGAACCAGCGAATGCCGCCCGAGAAGATTTGCTTCCAGTCGAAATCGCCCGGCTTGAGTTGCGCAGCAGCTTCATTGCAACGGTTGTAGAAGACGACCGGAGCTCGCACGCCGAGACCTTGATCGCTGAAGACGCAGGCCATGTTCGGGCCCGTCACGCCGTCATGATCGAAGTAACGATAGAACGACTTCACGCCCATCGCGCGAACTCGCTCGTTGATGAGATCGCCAATTGGGTAACGAACCATCGCCGACGCCACGCCGGTATTCAGACGGAAGCAGTCCGACAGATTAGCCGCCACATTGAATTCGCCGCCGCTGACGTGAATGTCGCACTTATTGGCTTTGCGGAACGGGATGATGCCGGGATCGAGCCGATGCACGAGCGCGCCCAACGACAACAAGTCCAACGCGCCGGACTTCGCGATATTCAAGCCATTACTCATTCGAACTTCCTTTCTGCGAACTGCGATGAAATGAAACGATCCGCATCCGAGCGGAGCGGTCGCGGGCAAAACTCAGAGAGCAAGCAGTGGGCTTGCGAGTGCAGGCGAGTGACTTGCACCAAAAAATCAGAGTGCCACTTTGCAAGAGGTCGGAAAGTTAGCGGCCTCACTTCGCCTTCGCCATCAGCGCGCCGCTGCCATGTTGCGGCCCGGCAGGCAGGCCGATTTCAGCAAATTCACGACGGCGGCAACGGCGGTTTGCTCGCGGAACTCGCTTCCGTGGTACTCGCGAAAATCGGGGTTAGAGTCCGCGAACGTCGTGGCCGTTGCTGATGCATAGAGCTGCAGGAAAGAGAACTGCGAGTCGCGGAGCGACTCGCAGACGTAACTCAGTCGCTCCGCGACTGAGATTGAGATTGCCCAACACGACGCTGTGTGAATTCTTACTCGTTTCCCCACAAGGCTGACTCATGATTGACTCGTTGCCGAGCGGACAAGGTCGGCTCTTTGCTTCTCCCGATGTCGATGCCGCTCGCGAGTTTTTTCGGACGAAAGAGAAAGGGCTCGTCGACAAACGGATGTCCGTGAGAGATGCGATTTCGAAGTTCGTGCATGACGGCGACTATCTGGCATCTGGCGGCTTCGGCTGCGATCGCATCGCCACGGCACTGCTGCACGAGATCGTTCGACAACAAAAGCAAGAACTCAGCTTCGCCGGGCATACCGCCACTCACGACTATCAGATCCTCTGCGCGGGCAATCAGACGGGACGCGGCCAACTCTTAAAACGAGTTGACATCGCCTACATCGTGGGCCTGGAAGCGCGAGGACTCTCGCCACACGCTCGACGGTGTTCCGAGTCGGGCGAGATCGAGTTCTGCGAATGGACGAACTACGCATTGGCAGTTCGATTACAGGCCGCCGAAATGGGCGTGCCTTTCCTTCCGATGCGTTCGATGGCCGGGACGGACACTTTCGCTCGCAGCGCCGCCAAGACCATCGAATGCCCCTTCACGGGAGTGAAACTCGTCGCGGTCCCAGCGTTGTTCCCCGACGTGGCAGTGCTGCACGTTCACGAAGCCGACTGCTATGGCAACTGCCGCTTGCGAGGCACAACGGTCGCTGACTTGCCGCT
>OMIV01000227.1 GCA_900299185.1 Planctomycetaceae bacterium | reverse complement strand
GATAAGAAACCAGTCGACATCCGAAATCGCGTGGCGAGACAACATGTTGAGCCTTCCGTGGCAGGAGTGGAAAACCGACCTCTATCCCATACTCCTCTCTAATGTCCACACGGCCTAGCAACTCATTCACAATTGAAGCTCCAAGCGGCCCCGTATTGACCCCCTTTAGCGAACACTCCTAGAGTCCGCCCCCTCCGACTTTTCGGCCCAACCGGCAAGGTTGCCTCAATGTTTGGCCGTGAGGGGTCGATCAACCTCAAAAGTCGTCATTTCCGCACCTCGTCCCTCGCGAATGGAGTCGCCCATGACAGAGGTTCTCACACCTTCGAATCCTCTCTCTTCGCCAGTACCTCTGATTGATCTCACCGCGCAATACCGCATGATTCAGCACCAGATCACGTCTGCAGTTCAGAGAGTACTTTCAAGTCAGTGCTTTATCCTCGGTGACGAGGTCAATGAGCTTGAATGCGATGCGGCTCAGTACTGCGACGCCCAAGATGCCATCGGTTGCGCGTCTGGCTCAGACGCCTTGCTCCTTTCGCTTATGGCCTTGGATGTTGGCCCAGGCGACGAAGTCATCACGTCTCCGTTTACGTTCTTCGCGACCGCAGGAGCAATTGCTCGCACCGGTGCGACACCCGTTTTCGTAGACATTGATCCTGAAACGTATTGCATCTCGCCAGGCGCGATTTCCGATGCCATCACATCCCGTACGAAGGCGATGATTCCGGTCCATCTGTTCGGTCAATGTGCCGACATGGACGCATTGCAAAGACTGTCGGTCAAGCACGACATCCCAATCGTCGAAGATGCGTGCCAAGCAATTGGTGCAGAATATGGTGGCCGCAAAGCTGGAGTGCTGGGGGCGACGGGATGTTTCAGTTTCTTCCCAACGAAGAATCTCGGCGGTGCCGGTGATGGTGGAATGATAACTACAGATGACCCTGAACTCTCGAAGCGTATTCGTCGGCTTCGCGTTCACGGAGACGTAGGTGGCTACACCCATCAAGAATTAGGAATCAATAGTCGCCTCGATGCCCTACAAGCAGCGATTCTGCGTGTGAAATTGCCCTTGTTGGATCAATGGTCCGATGCACGTCGCACGAATGCCGAGCGATATCGCCAACTCTTGTCAGACCGAGGCTTGCTCGACGATCTCGAGTTGCCGGTCGAAAAGTCCTACGGCAAGCACGTCTATAACCAATTCACCGTTCGTATTCGCGGTGACCGTCGTGACGCGCTGGTTAAGGGACTGAGAGAACGCCAAATCGGATGTAACATCTATTACCCGGTTCCACTTCACCTTCAAAAGTGCTTCGAGCATTTGGGATACGAAGCAGGCGACATGCCTGAATCTGAATCGGCAAGTCACGAAGTTGTATCACTCCCAGTCTTCCCGGAACTGACCGAAGCGCAAGCAGTGCGAGTGGTGGATGCGCTCGCTCAAACACTTGCCAGCATCAATCGTGCGAGCACCGTTGCGTTCCCATTTACCATTCCACAAATCAAAGCCGCTTAGACGGAAGACTTCGACTCAGAGTCGCTTCAGAGAGAGTTGCCATTCGCAGTTCGACGTATTGGAACGACTAGACGACAAAGACATCGAAACTTCATCAATAAAAAAGGCGTGCGAACGACGGCATCCAAACGGCCTGGTTCACACGCCTTTTTTCTGTTTCATATCAGCCAATTCAGACATCGTAAAACGCCGGCATTGTCGAAGCACAAAGAGACCATTGGCAAGCAACTCAGGTCGGTCGCCCCATGACGGAGTCCTTACCCACGAGTTACTTGCAAGTCGAAGACATCATGCGAAACAACCATCTTCAAGTCACATGGGTGAAATGCCCCATCTTATGAGCTAGGTCAATCGCAATATCGCGGTCAACAGCGGTTGGAAGTTGAAGAACAAACTGTCGATGACCTCATCTGGAGTTTCGCTAACAACGATGTCTCCAGCAGAGCGAGCAATTCCGTTGCCGCCTCCAGAGAGACGATCCGCTCCGAGTTCACCAATGACTGAGTCATCGCCCTCTTCGCCGAGCACGAGATCGGTACCAGTTCCGCCGTTGAGCGTATCGTTCCCGCTGCCACCAAGAATCTTGTCTGCGGCACCGGCTCCCGTGATCGAGTCGCGCCCCGCTCCACCCGCGAGTAGATCGGAACCAGCACCACCGAAGATGACGTCGTCCCCGTCCCCACCGTCAACCACCGCGCGGACATTCGAACCATAAATCAGGTCGTTGCCAGCGCCGCCCAGAATGGTGACCTCGCCATTGAAGCTACGAGCATCAAGAACGTTGTTTGACGCGCCTCCAATCAAGATGGCCGACGTAAAGTCACCTTCGAGAATGTCGGTGCCGATGCCGCTGAGTTTCGTGACCGGCACAGTTCCAAGGACCGTTGCCAACACCATGTTGGAATCGACTTCTTCCTGCAGGACGTTGGTTCCAACGCTGCCATCAAGACGATCGTTTCCGAGGCCACCACCGATCGTGTCGGTTCCGCCTTGTCCGCGAACGATGTCGTCACCCAAACCGCCCTGCATGAAGTCGCGGCCAGCTCGGCCCTGCAGAACGTCGTTACCCGCACCACCGAGGATGATGTCGTTACCAGCACCACCATAGAGCGTGTCGTTGCCGCCGTTCCCCAACAGTGTCAGGTTGCCGTCGACAAAATCAGGAGCGAGGAATGTGTCAGCTCCATCGCCTCCTCGCAGTTCAAGCCCACGAATGAAGCTGCCTGCATCCAGTAGCAAACGGTCGCCGCGTGAGGACGTGTAACCAACGCCTGTGATTTGAACGAGCCCCTCAAGATCATCATGCGCGAGAAGCTCGCCAGCACCGCCGTCGATGTCGTCAGTCGCACCTTGACCTCGCAACACGTCGTTTCCGCTGCCGCCTGCGATGACATCAATGCCACCGCCACCCAAGACGATGTCGTTACCTTCGTTGCCATACAGCGAATCATTGCCGTCGGCTCCGACAATCTGATCAACGCCAGCTCCACCATACACAACGTCGTCGCCTGGACCGGCATTGACGACCGAGTTCAATGTGATGCCCGTCAGAGTCAGTGTGTCTCGACCACCGCCCAAGTCAGCATTGATCGACAAGACTTGAGACGACGGGAACTTCACTTCGCTGAGCGTATTCCCATCGACATCACCGAGAACCACGCTACCAGCTCGAACGAGATACTCATTGGTTTCGGGACGGAGCAGAACTCGGACGTTGCTGTCAGGACCATTCGCCCCTGCAGGGTCAATCAAGTTCAACACGCCACTCACCAGAGTGACTCTCAAGGCGACATCATCATTAACAATGCGTCCTTGAGCAGCCAAAGTCGCGTTCCCTCCAACGAACTGAATCGGGGCGCCACCAGCTTGCAGATTGGAAAGAACCAAGTCGAAAAACTCGGTCGTTTCTCCGAGCGTGTCGCCATTGATGGTGACCGAAATCTTTTCGGTCGCTCCCGATGCTGTGCTGGCAAACGTTCGCGTACTGCGAGGAATCGCCACGTAATCCGAACCAGCCGTTGCCGTGTTGTTCGCCGTCTCGTAGTCAAAGCTCACGCTGCCTTGAACCGACCCGGATAAGACAACATCAAAGGTCAATGTTCTCGTTCCAGAATTACCTTCAACGACATCTGCGTTCTGAACAGACACGGTGGCAACCTCATCATCGAGAATCGTCACCACACCGCTAGCCCCAACCGTCACCTGCCCATCGAGCGAATTACTAAGCGCACCAAACCCAAGTTCGATTGTCTCAGGAGCCTCGGACGCATTGTCATTAATTGGAGTCAGATTGAACGTCCGAGTTGCGCCGTTCCCAGCAGTGCCAGAGAAACTCACCGTCGCACCGCTGAAGACGTTGTAGTCAGTGCCGCTGATGGCCGACCCCGTCAACTTATCAGAGACTGGCACCGTTACTGCGATACCACTCGCTAGGTTGGCCGTTCCGCCTTCTCCATTAGATGTCACCAACCTAACAACGATGGCCTTTGAGCCACCGTTCTCTGGGATCGACTGCGAAACGATTTCGATTCGAGCAGTATCGTTGTCGTCAATGACGAGCGTGCCATCAGTTGTTCCAAGGCTGACTTGTCCCGACACCGTGTTGTTCAGATCTCGCATCCGAAGCTTCACGGTCTCGTTACCTTCAATCAGCGAGTCACCGATCACGTTAACGGGAACAAGCCGCTGACTACCGTCTCCATCATTGATACCGAAAGAAACCAAAACTGAATTTAACGTATTGTAGTCAGTCAAACGCGTGGCAGTACCAGTCCCCAAATCGACCACGCTGGCACCAAAACTTACTCCTGGAGCAACCGTCGCGCCCCCACCTTCCCCATTACTGGTGTGAAGGGTAACTACGACCTGCTTATTCCCGTTGGTTTCAAGAGCAGTCGTAGAGACGGCAATATTCAGCGTCGCCGTATCATTATCGTCGACTGTTATTTCGAGCGGCGTCGCGTCGAGCGACACAAGACCATTCAGCGTTGTATTGAGATCCTGAAGTCGGAAACGAGCGACCTCGTCTCCTTCGATCAAAGAGTCTCCAAGCACATTCATCGTTGCGGTACGAGTCTGCCCGTCCGAGGCGAGATTATCAAAGGTGATCAACTGCGGCACAAATTCAAAATCGTTTCCACGTACCGCAGTTCCGCCACCGAGATCCGTCACTGTAGCCGTAATACTGACACCTGGAGCGAGAAATGCCGGTCCGCCAGCGCCATCGTCCGTATCCAACATGACCGTGAACGCCTGCAAGCCCGCAACTTCCGCAACTGGCGTGGTACGCGGAATGAATCGAAGAACTGCTGTATCGTTATCGATTATTGTGACAGACCCGCCTTGCCCAATCGTCACAAGACCATTCAATGTCGCCCCGGAGTTCTGCAAACCAAATACGACCGTATCACGCCCCTCAATCAGATTATCATCAGTGGTATTAAACGAAACTTGGCGACGAGCACCAAATCCTTCACCGGACACGAAGGTCACAGCTGAACTACCAACTGCAGAGTAATCTTCACTTGTTGCTGTGCCCGTATGTTGATCAACAACCGTCGCAGAGATTGAAACTCCAGGAGCCAACAATGCGATTCCTCCTGAACCCGTAAAGGCCTTCAGAGTCACATCCAGCGATGCCGTTGCTCCTTCAGAAACAAATTGATCGTTAACAATGGCTATCTCAGCGTGTTCATCATCGGCAATTGTGATCGTGCTCGTTCCATTCCCGATAACTGCTTGATCGTTGTACGTGTCAAGAATCGACTCGATCCGAATAACAACGGTCTCACTTCCCTCTAATATACTATCGTTTATAACATTCAACGTCACCGCGGCCGTCTTCCCGTTGCCATCTCCCGGGCGGAACGCCGCAAGACCGGCGGTAATTGGAGCAACATCCAGCTCGCCAGCAGTCCCCATGTTTGCGTTGATTATATTCGCCAAGAGCGTGACGTTCGGAGCCAGAGTCGCAGGGCCGGTTCCGTCATTACTGGTGCTCATTGTCACCACAACAGGAATTGCCCCCTTAGACTCGTTCACGGTGCCCGTCAATGCCACAGACAATGTTGCAGTGTCATTATCGTTAATCACGACAGCAGCCAATGAATTCCCAAGTGACGCCTGCCCTGAAAGCGTTGAGCTTAGCGCCACCAACTCTAATCCGGTCGACTCATTTCCCTCGATCAACGAGTCATTCACTGGCGTAAAAGAGGCGGAACGGACTTTGCCATTCGCATCGCCCGCCAAAAATGTAACCGTCTGCGTACCGAACGCCTGATAGTCAACCCCGACCGTTGCCGAGCCTGCCACTAAATCAATGATGTTTACAGAGAGAGTCACGCCAGGCGCCAGCACGGCAGTACCACCAACCCCGTCGCTAGTTATTAATGCAACATCGACGTTTGACGCGTCCCCTTCTTCATTGGCAACCACAGAACCCGCCAATACTAACTGGGCAGTATCATTATCATCAATCGCCAGTGCACATAACGTATTATCGAGTCGAGCTTGACCATTCAACGTCGAACTCAGATTCTGCAACTTGAGACCTACCGTTTCATCGCCTTCAACCAACGCATCGTTAATAATGCTGATCCCAACAGTCTGAGTTGCACCATTGGAAGCGCTCGCCCCGAAGGTAACCGTCTTTGTGCCGATGCCAATGTAGTCCGAGCCGCTGGTTGCTGTCCCCGTCGCAATATCAACAACATCGGCAGTCAGCGTCACACCAGGAGCCAACACAGCCGGCCCACCAGCCCCATCGCTTGTAGAAAGCGTGATCGTTACAACCTGCGTGCCACCTTCTTCGGTGGCCAACGTAGCTGCGGCAATCGACAACGCTGCCGTGTCATTGTCGTCAATACTTACAGCACCCACTGATGAATCCAGAGAAACTTGGTTGTCAAGACTCGAACTCAACGCCCCCAATGCAACGAGAATCTCTTCGTCGCCTTCTACGAGTGCGTCATTCAGCATCCCAATTTCGACCGACCTTGTTGCCCCATTGCCGACACCGTTGTTAAATGTGAAAACCAGCCCAGACAAAGCCGAATAATCTACCCCACTCAAAGCGGTTCCACCGGTTGCGTCGACCACACTTGCCGTGATCGAAACGCCTGGAGCGAGAGTAGCTGTTCCGAAGCTTCCATCGCTGGTAGTCATTGTTACGACGACTGCTTGGGCTCCGCCTTGCTCTGTCACCCCAGTATTTGAAGCTACCGTGAGAATCGCTGAATCATTATCATCAATTACGAGATTATGCGAGTCGGCAGCTGTATCAACAAAGACGTCGACGGAGTTTAACAATTGCAGCGCAACGACCTCATTGCCTTCGATCAATGAATCATTCATGGGAGAAATGGTGACCGATCGAGTTGAACCATCCGTGCTACCAACGCCAAACGTCAGCGTGCCCGAGCCAGTGAAGTCAAGGCCCGAAGTTGCAGTACTAGACAGTCCAGCCAACACATCGATCGATACGGCTTCAGTGAGAGTGACCCCGCTCGAATCGAGCTGCACAGTGACATCCTGACCAGTGCTGCTCTCCTCAGGCACACTCGATGACGAAGCACCGAATTTCACTTTCACCTTCCCGATCACCGTCGCAACAACATCATTTCCGTCGCCGCCAACGTAGGTAATCGTCAAAAGATAACCGCTCGAATTAAAAGCGACCCCCTCCGCCAAGCCAGCAAACGCTCCACCTACAGCATCCACTCCATCATTACTGATCAGCAAGAACGAATCATTAACCGCCGCGTCGTATTTTATATCCAAATCCAGCGAGGCGTTGCCCAGACTTACAATCCCATTAACAAACACAGCATCTTGATTGACTCCTTCGATCGTTCCATTCATCTCTAATGACAAACTAGCGGTATGTGCCAATGCAAGATTATCGACGACAATCGCAGAACCAAGCCCACCAGATGCGTTAACGCTTTTCAGAAAACGCGTCTCACCACTGGCTGTATCAACAGTTAAAGCATATCCACCCGACGTCACATCTCCGTCAACCGAATCCCCGAATATAACGGCACCCGATCCATCTTCGTCGATTGAAACGTCACTTGTGAGCACGACATTGTCACCAAACTGCGAATCACCACCGTTTAGAAAAACATCTCCACCAAGATACGTATCGCCGACCATGGACGTCGACAAAGTCGCCAACCGATCAACCGCCCCAATTGCCCCAACGAAATGGACTTGGAAAGCAGTATTCACAGCAAGACTATTGACTTCCCCGGACACAGAGTCCACCGAGCCATCAAAATACACATCGCCGCCAGAAGAAATCACTAGCGAAGACGTATCAACAATAACATCTCCTTGAAACTCGATATCCCCTACCGCCAAAATCGAGCTAGACGCATTAATCCGCACCAAATCGGCATTGACCGACAGGTCCGACCTCACCAAGGAGAGATTTGAAGTAAATACAACCCGATCTCCAACACTGTCGAGGTTTATAACTATATTCGACCCACCAACTCCAGGACCAAGATTAACCGTTACCGCATGCTTATTAACCTGAACCGCACTTCCGAACGCATCAATTTCGTCTACCGAATTCGGAGTAAAGAACGTAAGAATCGACCCTGACTGGGACACTTCCAATAGCCGCCCGACCAAACCAAAGTCGAGATCGACCACCGACAAATGGGTACCATCGAACGCAACTTGGATACGTGGCGGAGTTAGATCCGGAGTCACCTCAAAGGAACTCGAAACACGAGAATTGCCTGCTGCATCCGTGGCGGTTACACGCCAGAAATAGGTAACTTCGTCACTTAGCTCCTCGCCAACCTGCAATGCGTATCCCGCGCCACTCAGGCCAGACTTAGTCAAGACCACTGTGGAAAAGTCCGAGACTAACGAAACCTCTAATTTATACGTTACACCAGATTGAGAATCAGTGGCATCTTCCCACACGAAGGCTGGCGTCAATGTGTTAACAAAGCTTTGATTGCTTGGCGTGAGTAATTGAAACGCATCGGGCGGAGTCGTGTCGATTGTGAATAGCGAAGAAGCACTCGTCGTAGAATTCCCTGCTACATCAGTTGCAATAATCCTCCAGAAGTAGCTTCCGCCGCTAAGATCGGCAACTAGCGTCTTTGCTGTTGTCGCAATCCCAAAGATATCAGTAACAAGTGAACTGAAGCCGGCATCCATGGCGACTTGCAACTCATAATTCACATTATTGATATCGGAAGCAGCTGACCATAGAAAGGTCGGGGTAGTGTCATTTGTGAATGCGCCCGCTGATGGTGAAATGAGTGAAATCGCACCTGGCGCCGTCGAATCGATCAAGAATATGTCAGAGACCGTTGTCACTAAAGGATTTCCAGCCTGATCTCCGAGAGAGCCTCCAGTTACGAAGAATTCGTAAGTTCCATCAATCGTTGTGACGTTTGAAAGATCCACTTCATACTGCGAATTTGACACGGCGGTCACAGTCGCACCAGCTAATGCGACTTGAATACCGTCTCGACGCAGGGCGAATGAGGTTTGATCTACATTGAAAACCGGTTCGCTGAAGTTGATTCGTATTGAGTTTACTGGAGTAGGACGTGGATCAGGGTTTACAGGAACAATTACAGCAGATGGTCGAACCGTCTCGCGAACCCACGAATCAACGGCTCCACCTACAATTGGATTCCCAGCCAAATCAGTGATCCCGGTACCCGATCCATTTAGTGTCAGGTCGAATGTACCGTCACTATTGGTGAGAATACTCAAATCAAGCGCATACTCACTCGGTGTGATCTCCGTCACGGTAGCCCCTGCCACATTGAGCGGCGAACCATTACGAGTCAGCGTAAAGTCATCTGCAGTAACTCCAATAACGCCTTCGTTGAAGCTAATTGTTACTAAACCGGCCGTGGTGGTTCGCGGATCCGGGGTGACGTCAATGATGTCAGCTGTGGGTCCGGTGAGGTCTACAGTCCACGTTTCGAACGCGTCTGCCGACATCACATTTCCAATTGTGTCAGTGATACCGGCCCCCGAGGCCTTTAACTGTAACGTATAGGTGCCTTCATTGGTCGTCAGTCCCGTCAGATTAACGAGGTACTGCGTCGTGCTAACTGGGATAACAGACTTTCCAACCAATGGTACACTTAATGCGTTTCTGAATAGCTTAAAGTCACCGATGCTGACTCCGGTTACCGGCTCATTGAAGTTGACCGTGACTCCAGTAATACCCGTCTGACGCGGATCTGGAGTCACATCGACGATGTCTGCCAATGGAGGGTCTTGATCATTAATCCAACTATCGCTGGCATCGACAATCATGGAAAGTCCAGCGAGATTTCGAATTCCCGAACCCGAAGCTTTAAGTAGTAACGAATAAGTGCCAGAGGAATTCGTGACCGAACTCAAATCAAGTTCGTAATCGGTTCCAGACAACGGATTGACGGTCACTCCAGCAAGACTAATGGGCGTTGCGCCATTTGTTAATGCGAAGTCGTTGATATCGACCCCCGTTACGTCCTCGTCGAATGTGACAGTTACCAGCCCCGCGTTTGTGTTTCGCGGATCAGGCGTGACATCCACAATGTCGGCCACGGGAGGCGTCAAGTCAGTGCCGGTGATTTTCAAACCATAAAACTGGAGTTTATCAGTTGTCTTACCAACGACTCGCACGGCATAAGTGCCTGTGGTTAGGAGCTTGTTCTGAATAGCCTCGGAACCACCCAATCCGGTGGCATCGGCTGAAGCAATAACACTCCCCTTGCTATTCAGTAGTTCGACACTCAAGTCGCTTTGATTCTTGAGATTCAGTGGTGTCTGAGTCCCGTTCTGTGGGCCCTCCAAATATGTTGTTCCACGCGGCGTCAGATCGACATCAACTTCAACATTTCCCTGAATTGTAAAGGTGAAGTAGTCGTTATCCGACTCGTCGTCGATACTGACAAAATCCTTTTCGGTGGGTTGAACGACTGTTAGATCACCGAGTTTACCGATCTCGATGGCTGCAGCGCCGGTAAGCTTGCCAAGCGGAATAGCAGTTCCAAGCGAGTCGCCGCCACTCTTCTCATAGTTATCCCCATAATGGCGCTGCAACCCGGCGATATCATCCAACTGCGGGCCATCAAAACCCAGATTAACGAATGGCTCCATCAGAAACTCGCTACTTGACGAATCAACATGGAACAATCCGACTCCATGCCCAAGTTCATGCGTCAATACATTTCGGATGGCCAGGGAATTATTGGCTGTGTTGCTATAGAAGTTCGAATCCCCAGTATCGATGACCATGTCCCCAGCATCTGGGAAAAAGTTATACGCCAGAATTGCCGACTGCCCGTCAATCACATGTCCGCCAATTCGAACATCGGGGCGTACATTGTCGATGCCGGGGTTTGCAGGAACCGGCACCCCATCATCAGCCACCATATACTCGTAGGTTAGGCCAGAGAGTTCGCCAAGCCGCGTAAATACGCTCGTGAAAATGTTAAACCAAGGGCGGGTCGTCAGATCAGGTCCACCCGAATTCGGATAGATCGAGTCTAAGAACGAGATCAAGCTGCTGGTTGTAGCTGGTTCACCGGCGCCGGATGGCAACGAAGTGCCGTCTCGCACAACACCCCAACGCAAAGTGGTTGGCTGACCTTCAGACAATCCTGAACCCGAAACGATGGTCGATGACCAACGACTCCCCAATCGGTAGGCATTTGGATCGGCTTGCGCCAGATCGCTAGCAATTGTCGCGTCTGCTCCTGGAGCGAGAATGACTCCAATTGGCTGAGTAAGTAGGCAGCGGGTCTCTAATGCCTCTCCCACTGAGGATTGCATCACTGACTCAACGGTACGCCCTGCCGTTGCTCCACGACGCCGATCCTTCCCGATTCGATGCTTACGTTGTTGCAATCGACACGCCTTCAACCAATCGGTCAAAACCATCTTCATGCCTCACGGGGGTAGTACGGACGAATGAGCGTAATTGGCCCAACAGTCCAGAACGGCCAAGCGATTTTCCAAGAGCCATAAACTCCGGTGCTAACGGCTACGGATTCACAAACTAGGACAGGCTTCGTGAACAGCTAATTCTGACGGTCTAATAGATCCATTCGCTACCACAGCCTTATCAGAAATCTCAAACTTTTGAACATGACGATGCCCGTCAGTTGATGCCTAAGCGGATCAGATTTCGACGACCGCTGCGGACAAGTCAACCGGATCATCTTGCCCATTTCCCGCTATTTCGTCGGCAGTCGATCGTGTCTCGAACTAGCACATTCCCGCGACGCTTCAGCGAATTGACGCCTACTTGAGCCAGCCCTATACCTGCCGCCCCATTGGGAAAGGCCGTAACTCTTGCCATTTTTGTTGGCCATTTCGCGCGACTAAGCAAACTTTGCCGCGCCATCGCTGCCTTCCTTCGAGACCCTTCGCGAAGAGTTGTGGCCGAGTCGGTCTCGACCCAGTCAAGAAAGCCATTCGCAGCGACTGTGATGGTTAACACACCGCAACCTTGGAAGTTTCGGTGGTGAACTCAGAAAAGCTGGTGACATGCTCGCGAAACGCATCATTCCGTGCCTCGATGTCCATGCCGGACGAGTCGTGAAAGGCGTCAACTTCTTGAACCTCAGAGACGCTGGTGACCCGGTTGAAATCGCATCGAGATATGAATCTGAAGGAGCCGACGAGCTCGTCTTCCTCGACATCACCGCCAGTCACGAGCAGCGCGACATCATATTGGATGTCGTCCGCCGAACCTCTGAAGTCTGCTTCATGCCATTGACCGTTGGCGGCGGCATCCGCACCGTCGACGATATTCGCACGCTCCTCAGTAACGGGTGCGACAAAGTTTCGATCAACTCGGCGGCGGTGAAGAACCCGGATCTCGTTCGCGAATCAGCGCTGCGATTTGGTAGCCAATGTATCGTGGTCAACATCGACCCTAAGCGAATCAAGCTGCCGGATGGTTCTGAGAAATGGGACGTTCATATCAATGGCGGTCGCATCCCGACTGGACTGGAAGCAGTGGCTTGGGCCAAAGAGGTCGAGCGAATGGGAGCAGGCGAAATCGTCCTGACATGCATGGATGCGGACGGTACCAAGAACGGCTACGACATCGAGATCACTCGCGCTGTCGCCGATGCCGTACGCATTCCAGTTGTGGCCAGTGGCGGCTGCGGAAGTCCTCAGCACATGCTTGAAGCCGTGACTGCAGGCCATGCGAGCGCTGCGCTCGCTGCGAGCATCTTCCACTATGGTGAGTACACAATTCATGAGACGAAGCGATATCTCGCAGATCGCGGAGTCCCGATGAGAGTTTGAATTCGAAACTTTGAGTTGATTCGCTGGACTGTACGAATTCCGTCACTTGCGACAGCCAACTCGAACAAACGACTGACATCTATGGGCGACTATCCGCGCCCAGTTACCGCAATCAGAGTATTCCCACTTGGAGCCCCTCCATGGTCATGATCAGTGATTGGAAACAATCCACTTACGTTCCCGGCAAGCCAATTGAGATCGACAAGATCTTCAAGGCGTCGATCGATCAAAAATGCTCGGACATCCATTTGCAGGTTGGCAGACCTGCCATCTTTCGTATCCGTGGTGAGCTCACTCCACTGAAGATGGCTCCGATTACCGAAGAACAGATGATTCAGCTCACGTTCCCGATGATGGATCAACGCAAGCTCGACATCTTCCATAACGACGGAGGCTCGGACTTCGCGAAATTCGTCGAACACAATGGTGAGAGTTGGCGATTCCGTATCAACCTCTTCACGCAACTCGGCAAAGTGGGCATGGTTGCTCGTAAGATCGAACGCACCATTCCTCCGTTTGGTGGTCTCTACCTGCCGCCCATCATGGAAGATCTTTGCAAGTTCGACCAAGGGATGGTGTTGCTCGCTGGTGTGACCGGTTCGGGCAAATCGACGACGATCGGATCCATGATCAACTGGATCAACGACAATATGAATAAGCACATTGTCACAATCGAAGACCCCATCGAATTCGTTTACACGTCAAATCAATGCCTCATTAATCAGCGTGAGATTGGCCAAGACGTCATCGACTTCCACGTCGCCATGAAACATGCCGTGCGACAAGACCCCGACATCATGCTCGTGGGCGAAATGCGTGACCGCGAAACATTCGAAACTGCGATTCACGCGGCGGAAACTGGCCACTTGGTGTTTGGAACAATCCACGCATCGAGCGCGCCAGGCACGATCTCTCGTATTCTGGACTTGTTCCCATCCGAGATGCACGGAGCGATTCGCGCATCGATGGCCATGAACATGCAAGCGATCTGCGGTCAAAAGCTGCTGAAGACCATCGTCGATAAGCCCAGCCGCGTGCCGATTGAAGAGATCATGATTTTCAATTCGGTCATTCGTAAGGCCATCCTCGAAGGCGAAGACCAGAAGTTATACGGCTACATCAAGTCGTTCCGAGCCGACGGCATGCAGACCTTCAACGATAGTTTGTATGACTTCTTACAGAAGGAATACATCAGCCGCACCGCCGCGTTCGAAATCTCGCCCAACGTCGAAGAACTCAAGATGCGACTGAAAGGCATCGAAGTCCGCAGCACTTCAATGTAATTGGCCAACTCAAAGCCAAGAATCATCGCGGCAAGGAGATTTGGTCTTCGGAGATTATCGTGTTTGTCGGCGATTCAATCGTGGGGCCGCATTGCGAGCAACTTCCGCAGGCGGACTCCCCGTTGCCAGTCCACCATTGAAACGCTCGACGTACCAGCACATAGACAGCTGCGATGACAACGATCGCGACAATGATGTCTTGCCATCCCATGAGTTGCTCCGAGGCTGAAGATAACGCGGCTTTCGAGCAGCTTAGTGCCGCAGCCACACTCAGAAGCGATGCTGCTCGACGACCTCACCGGCATTCGCGAGTCACAGCCAACCAGTGCGAGTCTCGCCGCTTTGTTTGGCCTGCCAGCACTTTCCCGAATCGACGTCCAAGCACGTGAGCCAGCCGGTTCCATACACCCAGGTGTCGATGCAAATGGCATGTCCCACGTTCAGCGGCACTCCGTTCTTTTGAGCGGTATGGCCGCAGACCATGATCTTGCCTGAGTAATGCGGCTGCGGGTTTCGAAACTTCTCCCAATAGATGCACGAGTCTTCTTGTTCGTCCAACGGAGTCGACTCTTCCAGCATGGCATGCACGAAGATGTGAGTCGACGTTTCGAAGTAGCGACGGCAGGTGTTATCGATGAATTCGAAGTGTCGGTCGGGCACATCATCGAGAGTTCCGATAATGCCTTCGTCACCGTAGGACTGCAGGGTCTGCACTCCACCGACGGATATCCAGCCGTTGCGAGTCTCGTTGTCGAACCGTGAATCCGACATCATCAAGTCATGGTTGCCGCGCAGCGTGACGAGTCGCCCGCCACGATTTCGATCGATCAGCCAATCCAAGACTTGGCGACTATGCGGACCTCGATCGACATAGTCTCCCAACGTGATGAGCAGATCGTCGGAATTCACCCGAACGATATTCATCAACGTTTCCAGTGCGGCTAAGCAGCCGTGAATGTCACCAATGGCAAGTGTGCGTCCCATGTCGGAAAAGTAACGGTCGCAGTGTCGCTCAGAAACGGAACCGAGGCACCTTGTCTGAATTCTCCGATGAACTGCTGGATGATTCGTGTCGTGATGCGGAGCCAAACTCAGTCCGCGCCGAACGCCATCCGCCAGAGATCAATCTTGCCAAGTTCCGCCAGTTGCTTTCGAAACGCATCGGGACTCACGGGCTCAATTACGACATTCGGACCAGCGAACCGTTCGACGATCCATTGCCGCCGTCGATCGCGCACAACAGCAACTTCGCGAGCTGCGATGAAAAACGCACCTGGTACTCGCGGCAATAAGTCAGGCAGTAGTTGCAGATCGCTCCCGTTCAATTGAATGGGAGACGCCTCTTGAACGACTTTCGCTCGCACGCGTTTACGTCGAACCAGCGGCAGCAAGAACCACAACGGCATCCAGATCGTCGCCGCAATTCGCCACAGCAGCGAGGTCGACTGTTCCTCAACGTACTTCGTCGCCAGCACCATGCGATGCGGCAAGAAAAACAGTCCCGTCTCTGTCACATAAAGTACACCATCGGTCGGGAGCTTTTTGCGCTTCAACTTCACGTGCCCAATTGGTCGCAACACCGCTCCGGTGAGGCCGCGTGCTCGCTGAGCAATCTTTTCGACGTCGTAGCTTTCGGGCAGCAAGTCTTGGCAATCGGGACAAAGACCATCTCGACTCCAAATCCACTGGCAACATTGCTGACACAAACGAGCGGACATATTGCAAACGCGATCTGTGAAGAACGAAGCAACGGCAAGCCAATAAACTGACTCATCAAATTCAGGTCGGCCCATCAGGCATGCGCGGCCCGAATTGGACTGCGACCTGACAGGAGTCCGTCTCCCACAGCTCGGACGCCAAATGGAATCAGCAAGCTTCGAAGATCGTCGCCACGCCTTGACCTTGCCCGACACACAATGAAGCCAATCCCAGCTTGGCGCCCTCGTCGCGAATGCGATGCAGCAACGTCACGGCGACACGAGCCCCGCTGCATCCCAGCGGATGACCAAGTGCGATCGCTCCGCCGCGCTTATTCACTTTCTCTTCAGACAACCCCAACAACTTCAGCACCGACAGAACCTGCACGGCAAAGGCTTCATTGATCTCGATGCAGTCAATGTCTTGCAGAGATAGCCCCGCACGCTTCAAGACTTTGTTGATCGCTGGCACGGGGCCAATCCCCATCTCTTCGGGGGCCACTCCAGTAACCGCCATCGCTCGAACTTTGGCAAGCGGTTTGAGATTCAACTCGCGAGCCTTCTCTTCGGACATCACCAACAGCGCTGCAGCACCGACACTGAGCTGAGAACTATTCCCCGCAGTGACAGATCCGCCAGTCGGGTTGAACGCCGGAGGCAGCTTGGCGAGACCTTCTGCAGTCGTGTCAGCTCGCACGCCTTGATCGGTAGAGAGCAGAACTTTTTGACCGGCTTCATTACGGCCCCATGTCGGAGCAATCTCACGAGCGTACGCGCCGCTCGTTGTCGCTGCTGCGGCAAGTTGCTGACTACGAGCCGCGAACTGATCCTGCTGCGACCGCGAGATCTGATACTTCATCGCCAGATACTCAGCGGTCAGCCCCATGTGCATGATGGCCTCGCTGTGTTTGCGGAACAGTCCCGGAGAGGGGTCGTAACCCTTCATCGCCGGGATGTGCTCCATGTGTTCGACACCGCCTGCAATTTGAATGTCCTCACAACCTGCGGCGATGCTCATGGCACAATCATTGATCGCACTCAACGACGATGCGCAGTTGCGATTGAGCGTGACTCCACCAACTTCGATCGGCAGTCCGGCCATCAGCGAGGCGATGCGAGCGATGTCATAGCCCTGCTCCCCCTGTTGTTGCACGCAGCCCCAGCGAATGTCTTCGACGAGTCGAGGATCTACTCCCGAGCGTTCCATCAGAGCCTTAATGATCGACGCCGAAAGTTCGTCCGCGCGCACGTTGCGAAAGTAGCCATTCTCCGACGAGGCTTTAGCAATGGGAGTACGAACGGCTTCAACAATGACAGCGGATCTCATGGCAGTTCTCCGTAACAGCGCGGCGCGAGACTAAGCAAAACGAGCGAGCACTCATTGAGCCCTTTTAGTGAGTGCCATCCCAATTGAGAACAACACGTCAACTCTGGTTGGCCTTCCAGACTCTCAACACATTTTCGCCCAGCACCTTGCGAATGGTTTCGTCCGAGTGACCTCGTTGCACCAGGCCCACCGTAAACAGCGGCCAGTTCGTCCAAGACAGACTCTGCACGCCTTCAGTGGTTTGCTGATAGGGATCGGCAGGCCAGAGATGTTCCCACTTCGAACTCGTCCCCGAGAACACCGGCTTCCCGTCGGGACGTTTCATGATCTTGGCTTGCTCCGCCGCTCCGTTGCGCGATGCATACGCAACGTCGGTGCCGATCGCGACATGATCTGCTCCGAATTTCTTGATCGCGTAGTCGAGATGATCGAGCAACGAATTCAGATCGCCCTTGCCGCCTAAGAATTTTGAGATGCAGCACATGCCGACATAGCCGCCGGTCTCGCAAATCGCCTTGATGGTGTCGTCAGGCTTGCCTCGAAAATGCTTATATAGACCAGCACAAGTCGTATGGCTGGCGACCATCGGCTTCTGAGACGCCTTGGCAGCTTCCAAGCTTGTGCGCCACCCCGAATGAGCCACATCCACGATGATGCCCAAGCGGTTCATCTCTGCGACGGCCGCATGTCCAAAGTCACTCAATCCGCCATCGTTCGGCTCACCGGCTCCATCGCCCAAATGGTTGCGCCGGTTGTAGGTCACATGCATCATGTGAACTCCCAGCTGCCTGAAGACGCGGATGTAACGCAGCTCATCGCGGACGCTTTCCCAAGTCAGAGTCAGCGGCACGCCATTGGTCGTGAATGCCAAACACAGCTTGCCAGCCTTCTTCGCGGCAACGACATCAGCGGGAGTCAGCGCCTTCGAGCACTCTTCCTTGAGGACATCCGTCAGGAACGTAAACCGAGCCAGCCGCTTAATGAGCCTCAACGGATCGCTGCCCTCTTCACCGGCATTTTGAAAGATGCAGCTCACCCCCGCCGCGCGAAACGCTTCGAGGAACTCACGACGTTCGACTTCGTTCGTCGCCGGAGTCGTCATCGGCAGCTCTTCTCGCAAGTCGAGCAACTCTGCTTCAGAAGCTCCCAGCTTCACGGCCGCATTGATCGCCTCGGCATCCGTCGCCCCACGCGGCGCGAAGCCATACGCATCGAACACTAATGAGTTGGCATGCAGCTCCAGCCCACGGGCGAGGTCAGCTTCTTTCGGCTGCAACAGCCCCAGCCCAACTTTGCGAGCTTGCTGGATCGTTTCATTGGCGGCCACAAACGGGCTATCGACGGCGAAGGCACGATTCGAAAAACCGCTCATCCAATACGCCGCCGCTGTAGCTGCAACGCTCCGACACATGAACGATCGACGTGAGTAAGCCAGAGACTGCATGAGGTTCCTCATTCGAAACTGTCGGCACGGGGGACTTGATGGCTCGTTTTCGCGGAGCGGTCGTCTGGCGAAAAAGCTCAATCGCTGTTTCCGAAGTCAGCCTTTAGTCGGCGATTGAACGCACTACTTCGCAGCGGCCTTAGCGACGTACTTCACTGGCAGCGGCACGCCCAGAGTGTCGCCATTGGACTGGAAGCCGTTGCCATCGACATCGACGAAGATCGCGTTCGTAAAGGCTGCGGGATGATCTTTGCCCCAAGTCGGTCCATGCACTTTGCCGAGCTTCGAGTTCTCGCCACCGCAAGCGACGATCACATGCGAGTCTCGTTCGAGTGTGACTTCCAACTTCTCTGCAAACTTCAAGACGCCGTTGCGGAAGCGATCAGGGTGAGTCGCGCGTTTGATGTGCGACGACTCAACGATGCGACCATTGACCAACACAAACACGCGATCGATGTCGAGCCAGTTGGGACATTGGACGCGAACGTCAATCGTCAGCTTCTTCGAGGGAGCCGAGATGTCTTGTCCCGAGATCACCCAGTTCTGTTTGCCCGACTCGGCCAACTTCACGTCCAAGAACGGTCCATTGGACATGATCAATGCGCCGGCTGAAGACGCTCTGACGACATCCAGTGCCTTCACTTCGCTCGGCTCATCTGTTGGGGACTTAATCCAATTTCGGATGAACCCTGACTCGTGGTAGTTGTAGTGAGCGTCGGTGTTGACGACGCCGACCATGCGCATGCCCTGATTCAGAAACTGCAGCCAGTTGAAGATGCGATTGTTGCCCTTGTAGGTCGACGCGGTCACATAAGGATCCAACGTCAGAATGTCCGGCACCGGATGCACTTCATAAACATCGACGAAGGGCAAGATGCGAGCATGACCTTCGTCCGGTTTCTGATCGCCGTTCTTGTCGCGCAGCAACCAGCCCATGTCAGCGTGATTGACTTGAACGAGCTTCTCACTGCGATTGTCCCACGTCGCCAATCGTTCGACTTGAGTCTCGATATCGCTGTCGGTCGTGGGCCCACCGCCATCTTGCAAGTGCGGCTTCATCACCAGCGGGAATGCATTCTGATGATTTAGCGGGAGAGGCAGTCCGGTCAGTTCCATGCCCGTGCAACTGCCGATGAATCGTCCTACCTTCAGCCGATCGATATGCGGCTGATAGGTATCAATGCGGTTGTGCTCGGTGCAGGGCGCATACTCGATGTGGTCGCAGAGCAGATTCAACACGCGGCCCAATTGGCTGCCCGTGTTGTCGCCCGACGGCGAGCTATGGCTATGGAAGTCACCGCTGATCCAACCGGTCGTGTCGACCACTCGCGGCAACTTGCCGGTCAGCGTCACAGTCTGACCGGGCGGCACGACCAGATCGCGAAACAACGCGTCATGTTCGGGACCGTGACTAATCACGACCTCGTACTCGCCCGGTGGCAGAGGTTGAGTCAGCTCACCCAACGGCGAATAGCACAGACTCTTAACTGCAAAGTCTGAAGTCTCAGGACCGAAGTTCGGTTGCGGCGTGCCTTCCTTCGCGAGGAACTCAATCTTGCACGGCACAGGCTGGCCGGCACCGTCCGTGATCTGAGCCTTCACCAAACCTGGCTGCCAGCGATCAACCTTCAGGGTCGCGGTTTGTACGTCTTCTTGAGCAGCGACGGTCACCTTCAGAGGTCCACTCATCGGTGTAATATCTACTCCCAAGTACGTCGCTTGAATCGAATACTCGCCGGGCGGCAAGGACGTCTTTGCCGAGCCATCAGCCTGAGTATTGATCGTCCCTAAACTCTGATCGCCGCGTTTCACATTGAGTCGAGCCTTGGCCAATGGTTGCCCGTTGCTGCTGGTGACTTTTAGCGCCACCGGCGTCACGGCCTGCTTCTTCAACTGAGCGACGCTGGACCGCACTTGCAGCAGATCGCTGCCAGGAAAGATTCGTCTTTGAAACGAGAACGACTCACCCGGCTGAAGAGTGACTTTGCGCTGTCTCTTATACACATCTCCGAGCCCACGAGACGTAGAGGAATCTCGTATGCCGTCTTCTGCT
>OMIV01000226.1 GCA_900299185.1 Planctomycetaceae bacterium | reverse complement strand
CTTCATCCGGCAAGTGCAGCAACTCCGCAAAGACGCCGACTTGCAGATTCAAGATCGCATCGTCGTCACGGCATCTTCTGAAGACGCCGACCTGCGAACCGCGATCACCGAATGGTCGAGCACGATCCAAACAGAAACACTGGCCGACTCAATCAACTGGTCCTCCACTGCGCCCGAGTCCCTCAAGCCCGCAATCGTCGGCCAAAGCAAGGCTGCGATCTGGATTGAGAAGAAGTCGTGATGAGAACCGAGTGATCGCGGACATCCAAAGGATCGTCGAAATCTGAGAGTTCTCGACTGTTCGACGCTGTCGCAACTCTTCCATTCTCTGGTTGGCGGCGAATTACATTCGCCAGTCAGCTTTACTTGGTTTCGTAATGTCAGTCTCTATGTTTGCCGTCATTCCTGCTGCTGGGCTCAGTCGCCGAATGGGGCGACCTAAGTTGCTGATTGATCTAGCCGGGACGACGGTCATTGCTCGGTTGGTTGAGGCCCTTCGAGCGGCGGATGTTCCGAACATTGTCGTTGTGGGCCGAGCTTCCGATGAGCCGTTGTGGACTGAGGTCAGGCGGCTCTGCGGCGTTCTTGAAGTGCGGCCACACATCGACCCGCCAGATATGCGGAGCAGCGTCGAACATGCGTTGTCCGCGATTCGTGACCAGCTGCAGCCGAGCGATGACGATGGCTGGCTGCTCGTGCCTGCGGACCATCCGGTTTTGGATGCCAACGTCATTCGTGATGTGATCGCGATCTGGCAGCAGCATCCCAATCGAGTGGTCATCCCAACTCACGGTAACGAACGCGGCCATCCCACGGTGCTGCCTTGGTCGTTGGCCCAACAGGTGTCGCAGATTCCGGCTGATAAGGGATTGAATTGGCTCATTCGCTCTCAGCCCGACTTAGTTAAAGAGTGGCCAACTTCGAATCCGGCTGTGCTTCTCGATTTGGACACGCCGGAAGATTTGGAGCGACTTCGGCAAAACCTCGGTTCAAAGCAGCGTGTCGGAGGCGTCGTCGTTTGCGGGGGCAAGAGCACTCGGATGGGCCGCCCGAAACTGTCGTTGCCGTTTGGTGACGAAGTGATGTTGCAGCGTGTGTGCCGAATCCTACATCAAATCGTCGATCCGATTGTCGTCGTAGCGGCTCAAGACCAAGAAATTCCGCCGTTGCCCGCTGACGTGCATGTCGTCCGCGACGAGTATCCTGACCAAGGCCCGCTTGCCGGAATTGCGAAAGGACTGGGAGCGTTGCGAGATCGCGTCGATGCCGCCTTCGTCACGTCGTGCGATGTGCCGCTGCTGAAGACTGAGTTCATCCGCAGTCTGATTGAGCGACTCGGGACACACGACGCCGTCGTGCCGACAGATGGAGAACACGACCATGTGCTGGCGGCGGTTTATCGCGTTGAGCTGGAGTCACTCGCGCGGCAACTGTTGGCAGACCAGCGGCGCCGACCGTTTTTCCTCATCCAACAAAGCGATGCCGTTCGAGTACCGACTTCGGAACTGCTCTGTGTCGACCCGGAACTCGATTCGCTCCGCAATCTCAACACACCGGACGAGTACGAGGCCGCCTTGGCACGACTTTGAAACATTTAAGGCATGAGCGACGTCGTTCATCAGAGCGGTACGTTGAATGACATCGCCGAAAATTACTTCGACGACCAAGGCAACTTGTCGAGATTCACATTGCCGCCGCTGAGCACAGCTCCGATCGAAGTCACTCGGGGAAACTGTTTGAAGCGCGGATCGAAGATCGCAGCCAAGACCACGGCTGAGCTGGGTTCAATCAACAACTTGGCTCGTTCCCACAGCAGCCGCATGGCGTGAATGATCTGCTCGTCACTGACCGTGATGATGCCTTCCACATGCTGTTGGATGATCGGCCAAGTTTGATCGCCCAGGCTCGTCAACAGTCCGTCGGCAATCGTGTTGGGACCGGTCTGAGGCTGGAACTGGCCAGCCGCCAGTGATCGAGCGGCGTCGTCTGCACCGGCAGGTTCGCCCGCGAATACTCGCAAGTTCGACCGCAGTCCTTTCGCAGCGATACACGTGCCGCTGAGCAAACCGCCGCCTCCAACGGGTGTGATGACGGCATCGAGTTCGCAGCCGAGTTCTCTGGCTTGCTCATCCAATTCGAGCGTGGCAGTTCCTTGCCCGGCCATCACATCCAAGTTGTTGTAGGGATGAATGAAGGTCGCGCCGGTACGCGTTTCGATCTCAGCAGCGGTTGCTTCGCGAGCTTGTTGGTTTGGCTCACACAGCACGACTTCCGCACCATAGCCCTCGACAGCAGCCTTCTTCACCGGCGAAGACGTGCGCGGCATGACGATGTATGCGGGGATGCCGCGCATGCGAGCCGCCAAGGCCAAGGCTTGTGCGTGATTGCCGGAACTATGAGTCACAACGCCCTTCGCTGCTTGCTCGTCAGTCAATTGAGAGACCGCGTTGCATGCCCCGCGAAACTTGAAGGCCCCGACTTTCTGCAGGTGCTCGCACTTGAAGAACACGCGGCAGCCAGCGATCTCGTCGATCGTACGACAAGTCATGACGGGCGTGCGATGAGCGATGCCGGCAATCCGCCGAGCTGCGTTTTGGATATCAGCAAAGTTGAGCGACATGTTGAGATCAGTGGCGTTAGAGGAATTGAAGTCAGCCCAAACCGGATGGAGCGCTGCGACACTCGGCGTGGTGGGCCATAAGCGAGTTAGGAGACCTCGTTGATCGTCGGACGCGAAGGTGCGAGTACGTTTGCGATTAGCGTCGGGGATTCCAACTTCACCACCTGCCGCCAGGACTCTGGCACTTCTGCGAGGCAGCGGCGCGGTCCTATAGTCCCGCCCGCTCGATGATGGCTGTTGCCGTCATCACGCCCTTGACTCTCATTTGATCCACCTGAGGCTGACCTCTGATGAGCTACTCCGAAGTTGTCGTGCTCGTGCCTTCGCACAGTTTGGAAGACTTGCCGGTTGAGATTGGTGATAAACCTGCGGCGGGCATTTTGAATGCTTTCGCGTTGGGCTTTCATCCGGCATTGGTGGCCTCTGCGAATAGCGTCCCCAATTGGCGGCGAGCCGATGACATGTTCGACGACGCAGGCGGCAAGCTCGTGCTGATCCCCAGTGCGTCGGAAGACCGAGTACCAAGCGATTGGATTAAAACCGCTCGCGAACAAGGAGCGACTGTCGTCACTGGCCTCGATGATCGCGCAGTTGCGGCCGCCTCTGCACTCGCTCCGTTGTCTGCAGCTCCCAGTCCCAACAACAGCCAAGCCGCCACACAAGACGCCAGCCAAGAGTCGACTCCCACTGCCGCATCGCCCGACGGAGAAGCTCCCACCAGCGACAGCCAGCCAACTCCTTCAGCTTCGATGGAAGAAGGAGCACACTCAAGCACGACGCCGGCTGCGCCTCAGGAAGTTGATTCAGAACTCGTCGCCGACTTTTACGCATTGGGTACGACTTGGCTGCTATTGGAATTGCTCACGCGGCACATGCACCACTTCAGCAGTTATGACGAGACCTTCTTCCGCAAGACGACACTCGAAGCAGCTCAAGCCGCTGTGGCAGGCAACGGCGAGTACGCACGCGATCGTCTGCGAGCCTGCTTCGAACTGCTGCAAGAAGCTCGCGAACGGTTCTATCCCGTCGACTGCTACCTCATCGATTTGTGCTTGCTCATCCCCGAGCAAGCGAACGATGCCCTCCAGAAATTGCTGATCGGCACTCGCCCGGTGAACTATCTGCTGAAGGCCGAGGACGCCGAAAAGATCGCCCGCGAGAAGCCCGAGTTGGCGTCCTTGTTGAAGGAAGCCGCCACACGCGGAGCCGCCGATTTTGTGGGCGGCGATTGGACCGAAGGCCCCAGCCCGCTTGTGCCACTGTCATCAACATTACATGACCTCGAACGCGGTCGAGCAGCCTTCAAGCAATTGATTGGCCGAGTGCCGACAACGTGGGGACGACGTCGCTACGGTCACTCGCCGCTGCATCCGCAGATCTTGCAGAAGTTCGGTTACCACTCGGCCCTGCACTTCTTACTCGACGACGGCATCTATCCCGATCGCGAGCAAAGCAAGCTGCGTTGGGACGGATGCGATAGCAGCGGAGTGGACTCCATCACGCGCCTGCCGCTCGCCGGAGATTCGGCTTCGACTTACATGCGGTTGCCGCAACGCCTGGCCGAAGCCATGCAGTCCGATCAAGTCGCCGCGTTGATCATCGCGCGGTGGCCCGAAGTGAAATGCCCCGTCTTTCACGATCTGCAGCGTATGCAAAATTACGCTCCGGTTTTGGGGCGAGCCGTTTCCTTTGAGGAATACTTCCAACACAGCGACGCATCGAGCAGCGGTTGGGGACTCGACAACAAGGACTATTTGTCGCCGTTCCTGACACAAGGAGTCGCTCGTCGCGAGAAGCGACCGTTGAGCCGCTTTCAACAGCACTTTGAACGCATCGCCAAATTCGAAGCAGCGCTCTGGCAAACCAACATGACCAGCGTGCTTTACGGTCGCGCGATCGACGCCTCGAAGACAAATGCCATTCGCAACGTCCTCGAAGATGCCGGCCCCGATGCCTTCGACGGATTGAAGAGCAACGCCGAACAAACGCTCGCGACCGCCGATGCCGCACTCAAGGACTTTCAGACTCAGGCCGAGCAAGCGATCTCGAAGCTCATCATGCACGGAGCTGGAAATCAGCCGGGCTTCTTGGTGACAAACTCGTGCTCGTTCTCGCGGCGCGTCCTCGTGGAATTGCCCCAAGCTGCGGGTGCTCCCGCCGTCGGTGGTCCGGTGAAAGCCGTTCAATTCGACGATCATCGCCAGTCGGTACTCGTCGAAATTCCGGCCGCAGGCTTCGCTTGGATTCCCGATGGAACGCCCGGCGTGAAGAGCGTCCTCCGCAAAGACGTCGCCCTGTTGGCCGAGGGTAACGTGCTTCGTAACGAGCATTTCGAAGCCGTCATCAACGAAGCTACGGGCGGTTTGCAACGCTTCAAGAAGCATGGCCGCGCCCCGAATCGGTTGAGCCAACAACTTGCGTTTCGCTTCCCGCGCGAGAAGACCGTGAAGGTCGTCGATGGCGATCAAGTCACGGAAACGAAGACCTGGTACTCCGAGATGCGTGGCACGTCTTTGACTGTTACCTGCGCCGGTCCGTCGATGGGCGAGATTGTGACAACCGGTGAGATCATCGACCCGAGCACGAACACGCGCCTCGCCACATTTCGGCAAACGTTCCGAGTGTGGCTCAGTCGACGGTTCTTGGAAGTCGATATCGAGATCACTCCCGACAAACTTCCTGAGGGCGACCCGTGGAGCAACTATTACGGCTCACGCTTCGCTTGGAACGACATGACGGCGGCATTGAGCTGGTCACTGTATGGCATCCCTCAACCGCAAAACTTAGAGCGGCTCGAAAGCCCGAACTTCCTGGAGATCGCAACCTCCGAGGAACGCACCACGATCCTGCCGTTGGGGCAGCCGTTCCATCGCAAGTCCGGCCCGCGCATGATCGACTCGATCCTGATCGTTGAAGGTGAATCGCAGCGACGATTCCAGTTCGTCATCGGACTCGATCAGAACTTCCCGCAACAAGCCGCGCTGACTCACATGACCCCGGTGCCAGTCATCACCACTCAGTCTGGCCCACCACGATCGGGCCAGACGGGTTGGTTCTATCACGTCGATTCGCGCTGCGTGCAGGTGCTGAGCGTCGAACCGTTGTTGGTCGAACCGACCGAGCATCACCCCGATTGGGAATCGAGCTACGAACCCACTCCCGAACCCACTTTGCGAAAGGGCTTTGCTCTGCGTCTGCAAGAAACCGAAGGCCGCTACCAGAGCGTGCAAATCGACCTCTTCCGCCGCCCCAGCACCGCTCGAGTTCGAGACTTCCAAGGCCGCACCCAAACCGAGCTCGCCTCCAACGGAGACGGAGTCCGAGTCGACTTCGGCCCCTTCTCAATCGTCGACGTCGAATTGTTCTTTGAGTGAGACCGGGTTCGGAAAGAATTGCTTGCCGATTGAACGGAGAGATCCAGATGCTAAAGTTGACCATTCACGATCTTCGGGTTTGGCACATTGCAGTCGCCATCCAATATCTCGTGATCGGCATAGCCTTGCTCCTCCCAGTGGGCTTCGACCATCCGTCTCGCTTAGGTCTCAGCTTCGATCACGGTCTAGTAATCGGCTTGGCTTGTGCGTTCTTCACGTTCATGGCAGTAGTGCTGGCAGTTGGAGAAAAGAGCGTGGTTGGCGTTCTTCTCGCATCGGCTCCAGTTTGGGGGCCATTCGTTTGGACCAGATGACAATGTCGGTCATACACGAAGCAGATTCTTACTACTCCGCTCACTTAGCCACGGGCTCAGTTTGCTGCGCGATGATCTCGATCACTTCGCGAATGAATTGAGCATGCAGCACCGTGCCGATGCCGAGGGGATAGCGGATGACGCGTTCTTCGTACTCGCTCTTCATCCGATCGACGTGGTGGGTTTGAGCAATCGCGAGACCGACAACTAACGGACGATGATCGGCGGTCTCAACGAAGACCGGACCGCCACTGTCTCCGGCGAAGGTCGTGTAGTCAGCCAGAAACGTTGGGTGCTTGGCAATCGGTAGCTGTGGAGGGCTCGCGAAGATGCCGTGTCGAGCGACCGGCAATCCTGCATCGTTGGCTTCGAAACGTTGCGGGTAGGTGAGCACGAATAATGAACGACATAGCTGGGCTCCGGACGCCTTCAGCGCGGTCGAGTCAGCCAAGGCTGCTACCGGCAATGCTGCGACCGGAACGGGCAGTGGGTCGGCGATCTTCAACACGGCCACGTCCATCTTTTCGTGCCGCGTCCATAAAGGCTTGTCGGATTTTCGAATGGCGATGGTGAAGTCATGCCGGCCATACGAACCGTCCGACTTCGCCTCGCGCAGAACCAGCACGGCGGTCTCGCCATGCGTGCGTTCGAGCGTATGAGCGGTCGTCACGAGATAGACCGCCGTGTCCGGTTCCGGTCGCCGCACCAAGAAGCACGTCGACGTCGAGTCTTTGTGGAAGAACTTGAACGTGCCATCCATGACCTCGGTCGCGAAGTCCGCTGCGAAGGTCTTGGGGGCCATGCACAAGCAAAGGCAGATCGCGAGCAATATCCGATTCATGAGCGTATGCCGTTCGTTGACGTTGCGGACTCGACCGAAGCTGGAATATTTGTGACATCCAACAGACCAACAGCGGGTCTCAGTCGTGGAGCGACAGATCTACGTAGGCGAGTCGCTCCGCGACTCGCTCAGCCCGAATTCCGAGCTGAGCCTCAGCGTGTGTAAGGATCAGGTCAGTTCCTCAATGTCACTGACTTTGAGCGTTCGTCGCGAGGTCTTCATAGAGACGCCGGACTTCGGTGAGTCGGGCTTGGCTGAGTGATTGGTCGCTTTCAAGTCGGGTGACTTCGGCGAGCACTTGCTTAGAGAGCAATGTCGCGTTCGTCGCCGTCATCGAACCCGGTTGGCGCTGCAAGACGTCTATCAAGAAGGCCGCGGACTCGACGTAGTAATGCGGCTCGTTGGCATTCTGAGCGGCCCACAAGCGAACCATCGCGCCAAACATCGATGGCTCAATTGCTAAGGCTCGATCAGCAAACTCCATCGCCTCGCGACCAAGCTCCGCCTTGCGTTCCGCGTTGGTCACCTTCGATCGCCAGAGGGCTCGAAACAGCAACGCTTGCGGGAAGCATGCGTCATTGGGGCGGGCGAGCGACAACTGCCCGTCGATCGACCTTAGCCCCACGAAGTCTCGCTGAGCGTATTTCTTCGCAGCCTCGACGACTGCCAGTTCCACGGCATCGGAACCAGAGACGAGTTGCAAGAACTCACGCGGAGCTTGAGGGTTGCCCGCCAGTTGTAACATTGGTTCCATCAGCTTGAATCGCGCCGTGCGGTCGTTGGGCCGAGCGAGCAGCACGTCAACGAACGCGTTGCGAGCTTCCATCACTTCGCCCTTCGACAGAGCCAACATGCCGCGAGCTTTTGCTTGCTCGATTTGGTTTGGCCAATTCTCAATGACTCGGGCAGCTCGGTCCGAGAACTGAGTGCGTGCCATGCGTCGAACAACCGCCGCCGGGTCGATGCTGAGCTGGGCCAACAACGATCTCTTGCCCGGTCGATCAATCAAGGGGTCCTGCTCGGCGAACACGTCATGAGCTAACAGCGAAGGTCGCTCCGCAGACGCCCTGCTTTGCCCCTTCAACGATCGCAATGCCAGCTCGTTGCGATCGTCGGTATTCACAACAGCCTCGGCGCAAAACGTTTTGAGTCCGTCATGTTCGAGAGTCAGTGCCGCCGCAACGTCGGCCAAGTCATTGATCCCCAGCCAACCAAACTGAGGCGCTGCACCTCGCAATGGCTGGCCGGTTATCAGCATCTGTCGCTCGACATCCAGCGGCGACCGAGACGCCAAGAACAACAACGTCCCCGGATGAGGCTGATACAACCGCGTGTGCTCGAACGAATCGACGAGCGTCGCACCGATCGTCTTCAGCAACGGTTCGTCGATGAAGCTGGCATCCATCCATTGCAGGAAGACGCCGTCGTCCGTGAGTCGCTGACGAGCCAACTGCAAGAACTCGCGGGTGTAGATGTGCGATGCGCCGGCCGTCCACGGATGCGAAGGCTGCGACACGATGACGTCGTATTGCTTGTTCGTCAGAGCCAACGCCGCTCGAGCATCATTGTGAATGATCTTTAATCGCGGATCGCTCAGTGGATCGTGCATGCGTCGCGAAGCCACCGCACGAATCGCTCGAACGACCTGCGGTTCCAACTCAACAGCATGAATCTCTTCAACCGAAGCCGGCACTCCCGAAACCGCTCCGCCGCCACCTAGTCCCACAATCAACACGGACTTCGCATTGGGGCGAGCCAACATGGGCAGCGCCGTCAGCCATCGCAGCCCTGCTTCCGAACCAGCCACGGCTCCCTTGGGCGCGATCACGGACTCGGGCAGTCCATTGGTCGCCAATCGGAACTCGCCGGAATGTTCAATCAATGCCACCGTCGACGAAGTGCCAACAGCCGAAAAGACCGTTCGCCCCGAGAGCGGCTCTTTGAGCAACGGCGACGTGCGGATGATCGCGTCGGTATTCGCAACAGCTACAAGCAATACACACGCAGCCACACCCAGGAGTGGTCGCCAATCTCGACCGCGTTGCAACGACGGAGCCGCCGGATCTCGCTGCTGCTGCTTCACCACCAACGCCAAGCCCAAGTTGATAGCAATGCCAACTCCAAAGAGTCCTCGAAAGCCCAAGACTGGCAACAGGCAATGCCCGGCCAGCAACGATCCGGCAATCGCCCCCAGCGTACTGGCGGCAAATAATCGACCGGTGCCTTTTGGCTCCGCCCCGCTCCATTCGATGGCCAACGGCAAAGTCATGCCGATGCCCAACGTCGAAGGCAGCAAGACCAACAAGCTCAATAGTCCGCCGCCCCACAACGTCTGTGGATCGAGCCAGCGACTCACCTGCGGTAACCAGCCGCTCAAGGCAAAGGCGACCGCTGTTCCCATGGCAGTCAAGCACTGAGCCACCACCAGCAAACCGAGAGCTGATCGACCTCGCGACAACGCCCGGCTCACCCACATGCTTCCGAGCGTGATGCCGATCAAGAACGCAGACAGCATTGTCGCAAAGGCAAACACACTGCCGCCCAGCACATGAGCCAGCAGCCTCGTCCATGCGATCTCGTAGGCGAACGCAATCAAGCTGGATGTGGCCACCACCCAAGTGATGATGCCTCGCGAAGCTTCACGACCAGGCTCTCGATGCGTCGCCACATCAGACGCTTGCTGCGGTCGAACTACCGAATTGCTCGACAGCATGGCCGCGAGCGCGAACACCAGCAGATTGACTCCCACACCGACCATCACGGTGCCAGCCAAGCCCAATCGAGGCAGACAAACAAACGCAGTGACCAAAGTCCCCAGCACCGCTCCGCAAGTATTCCAACCATAAAGCTGGGCAACTCGACCGGTACCAATCGAGCCGTCATCGGAAATCGTGCCGGCCAGCAACGGCAACGTCGCGCCCATGCAAGCGGTCGGCCCCAGCATCAATAAGAACGTCAGCTCGGTGTTGAGTGTCACTTCCAACACACCACCAGCATCGGGCGGCAACGGTTGATCTCCACACAGCCAAACTCGCACAGCACCAGCGGCCTGCAAGCCAAACGGAATGAGCAACGCACCTGCGGCCACGCCTAGTTCCAGCACCCCGTAGGCGAGAACCGGTCGTCGGATCTTGTGACTCCATCGGCCAGCCACTGCTGCCCCCAGAGCCAACCCGCCCATGTACCCCGCCAACACCGCCCCCAATGCGGCTTCAGACGTGCCGAAAACCGTGGCGAACTGTCGGAACCAAACGGTCTCGTAAAGCAGCCCTGCAAAGCCAGACAGCCAAAAACAAACCGCAACCACGCCCACTCGGCGCGACAACGAATTCACGATGCGACCTCCCTGTCGAACATCTCAATCAACCAGGCGACCTACTCACAGACGGCCCCCGGCGCTCCCATCCCCATTGGCACGACCGTTTCGTGAAATGCCCGAAATGTGTCAATCCCAAGGTCGGCTCAACTGAGCTCTCCCACCAGCCGATAAACCAACAAGATTCCGCGCACACAATACCGCGTACAGTTGTCCGTAAATCAGAAGCAGTGCTATGGTTCTCCAACGGTAAGACGGCCGAAGGCGCCATTCTACGAGCACTGCTCAATTCAATAACCGATCCAATCATGAGACGCCGCACTACCCCATCACCAATGCAGTTGCAGATTCTCGAACTGATCGAGGACTCGGTCCGACAGACCGGAGTCGCTCCCAGCATTCGCGAGATCGGCGACCAAGTGGGCCTCAAGTCACCAACGTCCGTGCAACAACATCTCACCACACTCGAACGCTTGGGCCTCATCGCTCGCTCGGAAGGCAAAGCTCGCGCGATTCAATTGAGATCTCCGCCGAAAGCCAATCGAGGCTTGCCGTTCGTTGGCAACATCGCCGCCGGTCGAGCGATCGCCGCCATTCAACAAGACGAACGAGTCGATCTCGCGTCGCTCTTTGATGAGTCCAAACACATGGTCTTGCGAGTGCATGGCGAGTCCATGATTGACGACCACATCACCGACGGAGACCTCGTCGTGATTCGTCGCCAAGAAACTTGCGAGAACGGAGCGATCGTCGCAGCCATGCTGGACGGCGAAGTAACACTCAAGCGGTTCTATCGCCGCAAAGACCACATCGAACTCAAGCCAGCCAATCCAACAATGAAACCCATCCGAGCCAAGCAGGTCGATGTCGTCGGAGTGATGGTCGGAGTGATCCGCCAGTGCGCCGAATAGAAACCAAGAAGACGTTTCCGACATAAGTCTCGGCGTCGAAAATGCCGTAGCCGTGAGCACTAACAAAGGCCGCGTCGACACTCAACTTCAGAGCCATTTGCGTTCTTGCCTCTGACATAATGACTCAACTTTTCTCCGTTCGTCTTCCACTTAGCTTCCTCTGTTGCCTTCTGCTCCAACCGTCTTGTTCAAGACCTGGAACAGGAGAGAATAGAGGCAAAGACAAACAGAGAACTTGTCGCGTCATGGATTCACGCACCAAGTAATTCGCGACGCCAAGCCAACAGACAACACCCGTCAAACGACATCATTTCCTCAGCGCGACGTGATCCATGCTCCCAACTTCGGACATCATCGGTTGGCTCACTCAAAGCATCCGGCAGATCGAGCGTGCTCATTGGAAGCCCGCTCGAGATACCACCGCGCTGCCATCGGGAGTGACAGCCCTTGATAGCCTCCTGCAGGCGGGCGGCATTCCTCGTTGCGGCTTGATCGAGTGGCTCAGCCCCAGTCCCGGTTCTGGCACGATGACAATGGCGCTCACACTTGCGCGACTAATGCCGATCCGCACGGGAGTTTGGGTCTACATCGACCGGCACGGCGACCTTCATCCGACGGCGCTGCGACAACTGGGGATCAATCTTGATCGAGTCGTTGTTGTCAGGCCGCCAGATCCTCGCGATGTCTTGTGGTGCTGGGAGCAATCGCTGCGTTCCCGAGGCGTGGCGATTGTTCTGGGGGATGTCGAGCGGTTGCCTCAAGCAGCCGCTCGACGCCTGCAACTCGCGGCAGAGACGGGCGGCACACTGGGCTTTCTCACGCGCCCTATTCGCATGCAGACACAACCCACATGGGCAACTCAACGATGGATCGTGAGCCCCTCGCCGGTCACCAATGAGAACACCGATCGCGGGTGGCGTCTGGAGTTGCTGCGAGCAAAAGACCAATGGACTGGCGGCGTCGTGAACGTGGAGCTGAGCGATGACAAGCAGCACGACAACAAAAGCAACGAGCACCTTTCTGGCGTGCGTTTGGTTTCCCAACTGGCCGATCCAACGACTCCGGCACGAGCAGCCTGAGTATCAGCAGCGAGTCATCTTGCTGCACGAATCCAATGGCGATCGCGGCTGCCGCATTACCGCTTGTTGCGAGCGAGCCTATCAATGTGGAGTCCGTCGCGGCATGCCACTCGCGGAAGCCGTGATGTGTCATGAAAATTCCAGTAGCCAATCACAACAGCACGACCTCGCTGCTGAAACATCCCCTGAACCAGCCGACGACGCTGACGACTGCCAATTCGAGTTGTTCATCGCCAAACACGACCTACATGAGGATCTCGCGGCACTCAAACGAGTTGCCTGCTGGGCCGAAGAATTCTCGCCATTGTTTGGACTAGAAGAAGCCACGGTTCCCGAATCCCTCTGGCTGGACCTCACCGGCGGAACGCACTTGTTTGGAGGCCCTTTGCGTTGTGCCGATCGCATCAAAGCCTCGCTGCGAGCACATGGATTCGTCACGGAAGTCCGGTTGGCTCCCACATTCGGTGCCGCTTGGGCACTGACTCACTATGCCCCGCTGCGAACAAGCACCACGCTCAATGCAGGCGCGTCATTCAGCCACTCACACTCACCTCGCCGCATGGCCGACGCAGCCCCGCGTCCACCGTCAGCTCATCCATATCTCGATCAAGTCTTGCCGCCGTTACCAATCGCAGCCTTACGCTTGCCCGATTCACACATCGAACTGCTGCAAGAGCTGGGCATCTTCACCATCGGCCAATTGGACACGCTGCCGCGGTCATCGTTGCCATCGCGTTTTGGCACTCAGATTTTGCTGCGGCTCGATCAAGCATTCGGGCGGGCTCCCGAACTACTTCCCCGAGTAATGTTGACCGAGCCGGTACGAGCCGATTGGCACTCGGACTTCCCGCTCAAAAGCCGCGAACAATTGCGAGCCGTCAACGAGTCGCTCGTCGAGACGTTGCTCACTCAACTCCGTTCGCGTAACGAAGGCTTGCGACGAATGCGTTGCGAAGTGCTGGGGCTGCCAATCCCAAACGGCCAAATAAGCGGCTTCATCCTCAAGCATGGCCGACCAGCCGCGGAGATCACTGTCGAACTGCTGGTGCCAAATAGCGACACCCGGCATCTCATCGAGCTACTCGAACTGCAATGGGACCGCACAGCTTTGCCCGAGGGGATTATTCGTGTCGCGCTCGAAGCGGAATCGTTCGGCATAACAGCCACTCGACAACGCGCGCTCTTTGGCGAGGACAGGCTTGACGAACTGCACGAAGTCAGCCAACTCATCAATCGGCTCAGCGGGCGATTAGGGCCGCAAGCGATCCTCAAGCCACATGCCTTAACTGAACATACTCCGGAGCGAGCCTTCGAATTCATCCCGTGGGTCCGCTGTCTCGACCGAAGTTCTCAGCGAGCCGAGAAAGCAACTCAACAACGCATCGCAGCAGCCATGACACCTCATCGTCCGCACGCTGTCGATCGCACAGCCTCACACCAACTGCGTCCGTTGCGGTTACTTAAAGCACCAGAATCCATCGAGATGCAAGTCGTCACTCAAGAACACCACCCTCATCGTTTTCGATGGCAGAACCTCGCACACTTTGTGCGGCAGCACTGGGGACCAGAGACCATCACCGAAGGTTGGTGGAGAGACGATCCCGCGGAGAGAGACTACTTCCGAGTCGAACTCACCACCGGTCAGCACTACTGGATCTTCCGTCGTCACACCGTGCAAGATTGGTTCTTGCATGGCATTTTCGAATGACCAACCAACGAAAGAGGGCTCAGAGAACAAACTCCGAGCCCTTCTCCACAATCGATTGACCTCGAACAACTAAACCAGCGATAGCCCCTCACGGATCGCGTAACGAGCCAGCTCGACACGATCATGAATACCGAGCGTGTGCATGATTCGGTACTTGTGGCTGTCGATCGATTTTTCCGATCGCCCCAGCGCCAGTGCAATTTGCTTTACACTTTCGCCTCTCGCCAAGTGCCGCAAGATCGCAAGTTGTTGCAACGAAAACTGGAACAACTTGTGGTCCGACTTCACCGCATATCGCCCGGACGCAGAGTCGAACGACAAGCGATCTAGCACCGCCGGAGAAAACGCGTGCTCGCCATGATGCACTCGTTTGACTGCTCCAAAAACAGTGCGTGCCGAATCATCTTTCAACAAGTATCCGTGAGCATCCATTTGCACGGCTTGATGCACGAAGACGTCGCTCAAATGAGCCGTCAGAAACACAACTCGAGAGGCGGGGCACTCGCGGATGACCCGAGGCACCACATCGAACGAATCAATGCCGGGAAAGTCGACATCGAACACTGCAACATCAGGCTGCAAAGATCGAACTAATTGCGCGCCTTCAACGGCAGACACGGATTTGCCAACGACCTGAATGTCGGGGTCCAAAGATGCAACCGCGTCGAGCCCTTCTAAGACGACTTGATGGTCGTCGACCAACAAAACACTAACAGGAGATGTCACAAAGAACCTTTCAACTTCATCGACGGATCTGCTGACAGGCGTCCCGCCGCCTAAAGCTCCATTTCAAGTCCAGTGTTTGCCCGCACTGAAGACCTGGAAACGGCTTGTTACATCAAATTGCCTTTTCGCGACAAGATCTCCTTTAAACTATTGGTACACCAAGATCGGGGCATACGGTAAATCGTCGAGGCAACAACTGGGTGATCCAACCAAGTAATTGGCACACAGCTACAGACTGAGCTTCTCAACAAAGCGTCCTCGAAAGTCAATAAGGCAACTCGCAACATGCAGACGGACTGAGTAGTCCGCCGCACGCTGATGATGCGATTCCTGAAAACCCCATTTCAGAGGCTTGTAGATACAGAGCTGTTACAGCTTCACATGAGAGATCGCATCTGCGGGGCTCATGGTG
>OMIV01000225.1 GCA_900299185.1 Planctomycetaceae bacterium | reverse complement strand
CCCCCGGCCCCTCTCCCCATAGGGGCGAGGGGAGTTAAGCAACTTCTTAGGACACTCTGGCGACTCGCTCTGACTGCTCACTCGTCGTTACTGGCCCTTCCATCTCAACTCGGCCAGCACGGCGTTGTGATCGAGTCCTGGAGCTTCAATGACATTGCAGCTCAGCGGTTCCCAATGAGCTGTTGAGAGAATCATGTCGGACCTCATCCACGCCACTCGCGGCGGCCAGAAGCGGCCACCAAGTTGCGGCGTCGTGTAACCAAAACTCACTCCCGCAGTGTCGAACGAATCGGTGAGCTGCCCGAAGTACCGTCGGAAGACCTTGCTCGAAGGATGCACTCCAAAGTCGCCGACAATCAGTTGAGCTTGAGTCGGCTCAAAAGTCGCAGCGCGACGAGTCTCGAAGGCTTCGTGTTCTCGTCGAGCGAGATGCGCTTCGATCATCCGCTTCCCCGATCCAGTGACCAGCGACGACAAACTGAGTTGGTTCAACTCGTCGGCTGAAGAAGTCAGTTCGAGGTTCGATAACACAAAGGTTCCGCGCGGATGCTCGATCTCGATATTGATGCCCGTCATGCGTTCGAAGGTCTTTGATTCGCATCGGCTAACACGACTGACCGGCCAGCGGGAAGCCACCCAATACGGGCCTTCTTTGACCGTCTGCCAGCGCGGGAAGAATGCTTCGTCGAGGACTGGCTTCTGCTGCAAACCTTGGAAGGCCATCAGATCAACTTGCCGAGTTCGCAACCGTTCGATGAGCCGTTCCACGGCACCAGGATTATCCAGGACATGACATGTGGCGACGCGGACCACCGATGTCGCGTTCTCGGCTTTGGCCAGCGGCTTCAACGAGACTCGATAGCCACACAACGTAAATAGGACGAGCACGAAGCAAGTGGCATTGATCAACGACGACCGCAGGTGCCACACCAACGAACAAGCCAGCAACGCCAACGGCGGAGCGAGCAGCGGCACTTGCGGCAGATGCACCAACAACCCGCTCAGCCACCAGTCGTCGGAAAAGTCCAGAATCAGAATCACGGCGACCAGCATGACCACCACGTTGACCACCGACAGCAGCATGGTCCAACGCGCATAGCTGCGGCGCTGGACCTCTTTGTTGTCGTTCAAAGAGGCCGATCTTGGTTGCTGTCGGACAGCGTCTTGCCAAGGAATCGGTTCGCTCATAAGTCAGTCTGGGATGTCGGATCAGCTACACACAGGCCATGTCCCACTCTGGAACTGGCATGCCGCTTTCGGCTTGATGGACCATCTGGGCCATCTCGAACGCCGAGACGTAATAAAAGTGAAAGTTCAAATGCCGAGACGCATACGCTCGCAGCTCGCGATGGAACTGCTCGGTGGAATCGCCCAGCAACGTGTCGATGTTGCCGTCTTTGCAACCATGAGTATGCAGCTTGATGAAGCACCAATCGGGGCGACCGGACACATGCACTCCGCAACGCAGCCACTGTTCGAAGCGTGCGAACGACGGCGGTCGACGATGCAGTAAGTCTCCGTTCTCGATGCGCGGAGTCACCACCAAATCGCGACGGCGATCATGCCAATCGAGTGTCAGTGGTCCTTGCACGAGCATTAGTTGCCGAGCCGGCGCAGCGACATTCAATGCCGCTCGCGTGCCGCGATCGTGCGACTTCGGAGCCCGTGCATCACTGGCCGCGTAATAGATGCTGTTGATGATTCGAGTTTGAGTCGCCTCGGGAGCAGACGGCATCGTGAAGTCGGCATAGCACCCGGTCTCGCGCAGGATCGTTAGCTCGTCATTCACTCCGCACCATCGACCGTCCTCGCGCGAGTTACACAAAGCCCAGTTGCCGTGAATGAAGCCGTAAGTGATCTCATTCGTAACTGGGTCTCGACGCAGCAAACCGTGTCGGTGGTAGAGCGTGTCGCGGAAGGATTCGAGCTTTTCGCGCAAGCCATCTTCGGTGTCGTTGTCGTGATGCAAATGGATCTCGACATCCCCGAAGCCTTGATCGCATAGCTCCTTCAACTGATCGAGATACTTCGGCTCGAAGTACTCATCTTGCGGGTAGAAGAACGAGTGCTGAGGAGCTCGCCCCGCGTGTCCTCAAAGCAACCGAAGTGACGTGGATACTCCTCGCACCAGCGTTGCACACGAGCGTCCGCGACATGCCGTGCAGGGCGAGCGTTATCGGGTTCATAGTGATCGCACACGGCAATGAAGACGTGCAGCGGTTCGTCGTTCAAGAAGCGTTCATAGGGAGTTTGATGGCCTTCAACTTCGCCATTCACCAACCCCGATCGCCAGCCATGAGCCAACCGCTTCTCGGGTTCAACGACCACCGGCGCTTCAATCAGCGGAGCGATGCGTTCGAGCGTGGCGGAGTCCGGTCGATTCAATCTCGGGCATAGATCCATCCCGAAGAGATAACTCGGCAGCCACTTATCGAGATGCTTGCGCCGCACCATGAAACCGGCAGCCAGAGTCTCGACCACCAAGATGGCGAGCGATGTAAAGACGATGAACCAAAGCATGATCGCCCTCCGTGCTGAGCACGGACGCTGACGATGATTGTGAAGCCTCCGTTCGGAACAAGTTCATCCGTGGTGCTCGCAAGCGAGCATCAATCTCTTAAGCCCAACTCCCCTCTCCCCAGAGGGGCGAGGAGAGATTTGGGAACTTCGTCTTGCGACGACGTTCTTCAATGGCGTTCTTCTTCAGATCGCTGCTTCTATTTCATCAACGCGACTTCTCGGCGTGGTGCCGTTCGTAACCACTCCGACACAGTCACGTATCTCAATCCTGCTGTTGATGACTGTGTCCCCAGCAACACGGCTGCGGTTGCCGCGTGCGGGTAGATGTCATGCATCAACACGATGTCTCCATGAGCTGGCCGATAAGCCCGGCACCAATCTTCCATCTCGCAGTAAGACTCCATGCGATAGTCACGCGGGTCGTGATTCCACAGCACGACCGTCTGACCGGCTCGCATCAAGCCCCACAACTTGCCCGCCGTCAGCTCGCCTTTGGGCGGTCTCATCAGTCGGCATGGTTGGCCGGTGATTTCTTCCAAGAAGTCACGAGTCCTACGCACTTCGTCGATGAACTTGGCGGTCGATGTTTCGCGCGGCTCGCTGTGAGTCCACGAGTGATTGGCGACCTCATGCCCTTCGTCCGACATGCGACGGATCAAGTCCGGGTAACGCTGTGCAAGTTCTCCCACGACAAAGAAGGTGCCTCGCAATCCACAACTCGCGAGGTTGTCGAGCAGTCGGGAGGTGTATTCGGGATGCGGACCGTCATCGAAAGTCAGACTTACGGCCGGAACGAACGTCTTGGACTCGGCAGTCTCAGTACAGAGATGCCGACCTCGCGCAATCAACACCTTTTGAGGCAGCAACGTTTCGAGCGTCGATTTCAGAACTTGTCGAACGGAAGACACGCTGAGCCTCTTGATGAGTAAACGACTTCAATCACGGAAGCACGAGTAAGCCACAGACTTGCTCGACACACTGGCCGACGACGCGATCACTCTTTCTTGCCACGCAGCCCCTTCACGCGTTGCTTGACCAATTGCAGCATCCCGGTCTGCACCAGCAGGCCGCGTACTCCTTGGATGAGCCGACGTCGGCCGTTGATGTAACCCACAATCAGCGTCGACTTCAGACCAGGCCTCAGCAGCCATAACGGGCCGCTTTGCGTGACCTGATTGCCGAACTGTCGTTTGTATTCCGCATCGCCAAATCCGAAGTCGAACACGCGCGGCATGTCATGAGCCAGCAAGTCATCCAGCATCTGCGTGACCAACACTTGCCCCGGCGAGCACTCGGCCCAGCGACGGTCATAGGCCACTTCTTCGTACATGAAGACGCCGTTGTGCTGCGTTCCAAAACAGAAGCTGACCGGAACGCTGTCCTTCCTCAGGATGTAAGAACGCAAGGCTCCTTCGGTCGCTAAGCGCGTCAACATCTCGAGTTCGCGATCATCGTTCCGAACGCGCAAGCCCAATAACTCTGATTGCCATGACTGCTTCGAGATCTCGTGCGCGTGAGCCAAGTAATCAGCAACCTGCTCCGGCTGAGTGACTCGTTCTAACCGGCCACCTTCAAACTGCTTGACCTTGCGACGCAGCGTGTTGCGAGTCTTCGAACTGAACTTCTTCCAATAGTCCTCGGCCCCGCCGCAGAACTCGATGCGATGATGCGACTGAAACGCCGCTGGCTGAAACACTCGCAAACCGCCCGCGCCTTGCAGTACGGCATGTCTCAACGGCGACTGCTCTTCGACGTCTTCCAACATGACGAAGTCAGCGTGCGTCTGAGCCAGCACAGCACGAACCGCTTGCAGCAACGCCGCGATGACGGCTTCGTCAGTGGAACCCAACGTCTGATTGCCAACCAACCGATAGCCTCGCAGCCTCCAAGCGAGCCCCAATCGACCCGCGCCGCCATGAGACTTCGGGACCAGCACTGCTGCTCCCACCGTTTGATGACCCTGCTGCGCAAAGAGGACAAAACCAGGCCGCGTGTCATGACGGCGTTCGTAGCGCAACTCCGTCAACACATAGTCCGGTTGCTGTTCGATGCTTGCTTGAGGATCGCGTTCATAGAGCGATCTCCACTGCCAATAACCACCCGCAACGTGAGCGAAGTAGGACTCGTCGAGCACCTGAGTCGACACCGTCAGCGCTGACACCTTCGGCATCAAAGCCGATGCTGCCTGAGTCGAGTTCTGAAGGTTGTCCAACTGCATCATGGAGTCGTTCCGCCGAATTCTGGATGTCGCGATGTCACTAAAATTCCCCGCGGCCTTTGGGGCAGAGGGGAGACTTTTAACATTGCTCCCCTCGCCCCTATGGGGAGAGGGGCTGGGGG
>OMIV01000224.1 GCA_900299185.1 Planctomycetaceae bacterium | reverse complement strand
ATCTCAATCCTTTCGACTTGGCTCACTTTCGCGACCGCTACTCCCGCAGAGTCCAACTGTCGGGCATGTTGGTCACCATCGGCATGCTCGTGGCCTTGGGCGACGTGTTTGTCTGGAACTTTGGGCATGGTCCCGCAGCAATCTTTTGGATCGTCGTCTTGATGCTCGTGTGTTGGACAGCGCTGCTGGGGCTCGGAGAGCTGACTTCCGTGTACGCTCACTCGCAGGTGTTGCAAAAGCGAGTCGAGCAACAACGCCAAGCACTCGCCGATGAGGTCGCATTACTCAGGCAGCAAACTCAGCGCGACGAACAGAACAACCAAGCTAAGTAGGACTCGTTACACCGAGTGCTCGAACGCAATTACCAGTCACATCAACTTCATCAGTCTTGAACTCAGTCATGCCAACCAACTCCGCGTACCAAGTCTGCATCAACCCCACGTGTCGAAAAACATTTGACGTTCAAGAAGTCCATTCGGGCTGCCCAGCCTGCGGCAACTTGTTGGACGTGGCGTACGACTGGAACAAGCTCCCGGTTCCGAAATCGTTGCGAGACTTCGAGGCACGTTGGTCGACGCAACAAAACCCGCTCGATTACAGCGGCGTGTGGCGTTTCCGAGACCTGCTGCGATTTGCGAGCGACGACCAGATTGTGACCATCGGCGAAGGCCAAACTCAGCTACGACCCAGCAACTCGGTCGCGAAGTACGTGGGCGTGAATGACGGCAACTTGCTGCTGCAATACGAAGGACTCAATCCATCCGGCAGCTTCAAAGACAACGGCATGACTGCCGCGTCGACCCACGCTCGCATGGTGGGAGCCAAGATGACCGCCTGCGCTTCGACCGGAAACACGAGCGCGTCCTTGGCGATCTATGGCGGAGCAACTGGCTTGTTCGATGTCGCAGTCTTCGTTGGCAGCGGCAAGATTGCGTTCGGCAAGTTGTCGCAAGCGCTCGACTACGGTGCGGCCACTTTGCAGATTCAAGGCGATTTCGATGATGCCTTGAAACAAGTTCGAGACGTGTGTGCTCGCGAAAAGATCTATCTCTGCAACAGCGTGAATCCGTTCCGACTCGAAGGCCAAAAGTCGATCATGTATCGCGTGCTCGAAGGTCTAAACTGGGAAGCTCCCGATTGGATCGTTGTGCCGGGCGGCAACCTCGGAAACTCGAGCGCGTTTGGAAAAGCATTTGCCGAGATGAAGGAACTAGGACTCATTAAGCGAGTTCCTCGGTTAGCCGTCATCAACGCCGCCGGCGCCAACACTCTGCATCAACTCTTCAATCAGCAAAGCGTTCGTTGGAACGACGGCCACACGGACGACGCGAAGATCGATACTTTCTTCGCCGAGATGGATCGCGACAACCGCCGCGCTTCAACGCTGGCGACAGCAATCGAGATCAATCGCCCGGTGAATCTGAAGAAGTGTCTGAGAGCGCTCGCCGTCTGCGATGGTGTCGTGCGAGAGGTTTCGGACGACGACATTCTCGATGCGAAGGCCAAGGTTGGAGCAGGTGGTTTCGGCTGTGAGCCAGCCAGTGCCGCGAGCGTCGCCGGAGCCAAGCTCTTACGCGAGCAAGGCATCATCGCCCCCAGCGAGCGAGTGGTCTGCATCTTGACCGGTCACCAACTCAAGGATCCCAACGCGACCGTGGGCTATCACTCATCACGCCCCGGCGAGATCGATGAGAAACTCAAATCGGCGGGTATCACCGAAGTGAAGTTTCCGAACCGACCGATCCAAGTCGCGAACGACCTGGAGAAGATCCTCAGCGTCTTGCGAGACTTGGGTTGAGAGACGCGTGCGTCAAAGCCTCAACTCAAGTGACCGAGTAGGCTGTATGTCTCGCGGAGGATGACGTCGGCAGACAAACCAAGTTGACACAGGAGGCTCGGCGTCTCTTGTTCGATGACAGCCACAACTCCCAGGATCAAGTGCTCGGTCCCGATGTAGTTGTGGCCCAATTTGAGGCATTGGTCGCGCGCGATGTCAATCGCTCTGACCATCGAGTCCGCCAATGGCAGTGGATGATCTGGTTCGATGACCGACGGGAGTGCTGTGGGTAACTCTGCTGCAATTCTCTCGGCATTAACGCCGCGAATGCGCAACACGTTGGCCGCGACTCCCTTGCCTTCGATAGCCAAGGCAAGAAGGAGATGCGACGGCTCAATCGCAATCGCCGCTCGCTTCCAAGCCTCTCTATCTGCCATCGCCAAGATCGATCGACTGCGGTCAGTCATTCTCTCAGTGAGATTCATGCCAGATGGAACTCCTAACGAGCATGCAATCAACCATCAGACGTCGAACAAGTCAGCCTGCGAGTTGCTCGAGGGTCAAGGCAACGACTAGCGACGTCCCAAACCTTCATAGATAGCAGCTTCGGTGATGACCTTATCCATGAAGATGTCGTGAGACATCATCGGGATCTTGGCGAACATCTGGCACTCGAAAGCAATGCCGACGAGTGGAGCATCGGGACGAGAGTGTTCGAGCAGCTTGTCGTAATAGCCCTTGCCGTGACCGGTCCGGCCACCTTGTCGATCGAACGCCACGCCGGGGACCATGATCAGATCCAGCTCTTCCGGCTGAACTTGCTTGGCAGGCAGACGACGCAGGTCTTCGCGCGGCTCCAAGATCTTGTACATGCCAAGGGTCAGCTCATCCATATTCTCAAGATGGAACAGTTCCAGCATGCCCATGTCGTTGCACCACGGAACGACGATCTTTTTACCGGTCGCCAAAGCGGCAGGCAGAGCCTGTCGAGTGCGGACTTCAGCTCGCACATCGACATAGAACTTGACGGTCTTTGCGCCTGCGAACTCGGGCAATCCCATGAAGCGATTCATGATCGTCTCGCTCAGTTCGTCTTTGCCTTCTTGCAGACGACGAGCTTCGTGAGCCTGTTGTCGAATGAGTGCCTTCAATGTTTGATCATCGACAACTTCGGGAGCAGTGAGCTGTGGGGTCATTCCGTGCCTTGTTGAGGGAAGCCGGATCCTGCATGACCCAGCAAAAGTGGCCGCGAGCGCGGGGAACTTAACCACCCTCATTCTCGCTTTCAAACCGCCTGAAATGCCTATCCCAAGATGAGTTTACAGACTTCGGCGGTCCCACTATATGTTCCGCCCGTTCAACTTCCGGCGATTCCGGAAGCGATCCGACGCGACGTTAGAGCCTCATTTTCGCGGGAATTCGAGGCTCTTTTGGCCCGCTCTGGCCGTGCACAACGCAGAGGCGAGAGCATCAAAACGTCGTAGTCCGCATGCGGTGGCAAAGGCATCAAGTTACGCAGGCAATGGAGTACCGTGATGCCAACCGCAAGCCCCCCGCAATTCTCCGTTGCCACCCCATTCATTCGACTGAAAACCCATTGGAGGAACTCGTGAGTAGTACGGAAGAAAAAGTAATAGCCATCGTCAGCGAACAGCTTGGCGTTGAGAAAGACAACATCCAACGCACCTCGAGCTTCGTTGATGACTTGAAGGCAGACTCGCTCGACGTTGTTGAACTCGTTATGGAGTTCGAGGATGAGTTCGGCGTCAACATTCCCGACGAAGACTATGAGAAGATCAAGACCGTCGGTGATGCAGTCGACTACATCGAAGAAAAGAAGTAAGTGACACCTAAGGGGCGGCTCTGCAAACGCATGGCCGCTCCTTCGTGTTTTTGGATGGACCCCCCTGATCGCCAATGAGTGTGGCCGCAATCATGAGTAGACGAGTCGTCGTTACCGGAATCGGAGTCGTGACTTCCTTGGGATGTGAAGTCAGTGACTACTGGGAGCGTCTGTGTGCCGGCAAGAGTGGCATTGGATTGCTGGAACGATTCGACGTCTCCGATTTTAAAGTGCGCTTCGGTGGCGAAGTGAAGAACTTCGAACTCACCGAGCACATCGATATCGAACACAAAGAGGTGAAGCGTCTCGATCGCTTCGTTCAATTCGCGATGGCTGGCGCGAGCAAAGCCGTGCAGAGTTCCGGCTTCAATTTTCAGCAAGGCGATCCTTATCGCCACGGCGTGTTGATCGGCAGTGGTATTGGTGGTTTGAACGAGATCGAGCAGCAGCACTCGACTCTGTTTGATCGCGGTCCCAGCCGTGTCTCGCCCTTCATGATTCCGAAGCTGATGGTGAATGCTGCGAGCGGCAATATCTCCGTGCATTGGGGACTCAAAGGCCCCAACAGCGCCGTCGCCACGGCCTGTGCATCAGCCACGAACGCCATCGGCGATGCCTATAAACTCATTCAAAACGACATGGCCGATGTGATGATCACCGGCGGCAGCGAATCGGCCATCACTCCAATGGGCTTGTCTGGGTTTGCTCGCATGAGCGCCTTGTCGACCCGCAACGACTCGCCAGAGCAAGCCAGCCGTCCCTTCGACAAAGACCGTGACGGCTTCGTCATGTCTGAAGGTGCCGGTGTCGTGGTTCTCGAAGAGTACGAATTCGCCAAAGCGCGCGGTGCCAACATCCTGGCTGAAGTGCTGGGCTATGGCATGTCTGCTGACGGCAACCACATGACCGCACCTTGTCCCGAAGGACGAGGTGCCGCGAAGGCCATGGCCGGGGCGCTGCGTGATGCGAAGCTCAACCCAGACAAGATCGACTATGTCAACGCGCATGGCACAAGCACCCCGCTGGGTGACAAGGCCGAGACGATGGCGATCAAGTCGATCTACAACGGCCATGCTTCGAAGCTGGCGGTGTCGAGCACCAAGAGCCAAATCGGCCACTTGTTGGGAGCATCAGGCGGCGTCGAGTTCGTAACGTGTGTGTTGGCTCTGCAGAACCAACTCGCACCTCCAACCATCAACCTCGACAACCCGGATGCAGATTGCGATCTGGACTATGTCCCGCACGAGCCACGATCTATGAAGATCGATCGCATTATGAAGAATAGCTTCGGCTTCGGTGGCCACAACGCGTGCTTGATTCTCGGTAAGGCTCCGTAAGCCATACGCAAACAGCGACAGGGATCGAGACGTCGTGTGGTATCGTGAGGCAAGAGCGTCTGTGCCTCAGCCCCTACGACCAAATTGAAGCCGCCGAAATCCTCCGAGTAACTCAACTGTTCTCGTTGCGTTATCAGGCTCCACTACAAAAGCGATCCTTATGTCCTTCGGCACTTGGTCCACTGTCTCGATTGCTGGTAAGCCGGCTGATGTCTTTGAGCCTGCAGGAACTCCGCAGTCCGATCGAGCCGTGATCTATTTGCATGGGCACGGCCTCGCGACACTCAAGGACAATCCGCACTACGAGGCTGAACTCCAGAAGCACAGCTTGCGATGTGTTTGCCCGAGTGCTCAACGCTCTTGGTGGCTGCCTCTCGTGTGTTCTGAATTCGATGCTGAGCTGACTCCGTTTGACTTTGTGCGCGAGCACGTTGTCGGATGGATTACACAGCAGTGGGGAGTGAAGCCGCCGCTGATCGCTCTCACCGGCGTAAGCATGGGAGGGCAGGGCGCGCTTCAGTTGGCTTATCGGCGCGCTCGCGAGTTCCCGGTCGTGGCGGCTATCGCGCCAGCCGTCGACTTTCAAAACTGGTGGGGCCGAGGTCTGCCACTCGACGAGATGTTCGCCAGCCGCGAAGCCGCGCGACAGGAAACTGCGATCCTGCATTTGCATCCGCTCAATTGGCCGCGCCAACAACTGCTGGTTTGCGATCCCACAGATGAAGAGTGGATCGAAAGCTCGGACCGACTTACGAGCAAGCTGTATTCGATGGGCATCCCGTTCGAGTCCGACTTTCAAACCAGTAACGGCGGACATTCGTGGGACTACTTCAATTTGATGGCTCCGCGTGTCATCAGCTTCGTCGCCAATGGACTGGAACAAGAGACCTTGCGATTCGAGTTGGACGTGACGAACGAGTGAAATCTGGGATTGTCCTTCGTCGCGAATCCATGATTAGCAATGAAGCCTAAGGTCGATCGAGGCGGCCAACTTACTTTCAGAAGGGCATCATGAGACTTCTCAATCTGCTGGCGTTGTGTCTGTCGCTCTTGGCTCAACTCAGAATCGCAGAAGCTCAAGCACCTGCCATTCTCAAGTCTGAGTTCCTCTACGAGTCGGCACCGTTTCCGAGTTGTCATGCTTCCACAATCGTCGAGTCTGCTAACGGCAAGTTGATCGCGGCATTCTTTGCGGGCACTGCCGAGAAGAATCCCGATGTCGGGATCTGGGTCGTGCGTTGGGAAGACGGTAAGTGGACTCCGCCGGTCGAGGTCACCAACGGAGTGCAGCCAGACGGTACTCGGCATCCTTGTTGGAACCCCGTGCTCTTTCAGCCGCGAGCCACAGGATCAACTCCGCCGTTGATGCTCTTCTACAAGGTCGGTCCATCTCCCAGCACATGGTGGGGTGAGCTTCGAACTAGCACGGACGACGGTAAGACGTGGAGCGCTGCTCGTCGCTTACCCGAAGGCGTTCTTGGTCCCATCAAGAACAAGCCCGTGCAATTGCCCAATGGCGACATCCTTAGCGGCACCAGTTCCGAGCACGCCGGTTGGCGAGTTCACTTCGAGCGTAGCAGTGACCTCGGTCTAACGTGGTCGAAGTCGGAACCAGTCAACGACGGCAAAGCTATTGGAGCAATCCAACCGAGCATCCTGTTTCTTGGCGGCGACAATCTGTTGGTGTTGGGACGAACTCAGCAGAAGCGTGTCTTTCAAATGACATCTGCCGACGGCGGCAAAACTTGGGGCGAGATGTCGCTCACAAGTTTGCCCAACCCCAATGCCGGTACTGATGCCGTCACACTCAAAGATGGCTCGCATTGGTTGGTCTACAACCACACGGAGAAAGGCCGCTCTCCATTGAACTTGGCCATCTCCACTAACGGAAAAGACTGGCGCACTATGTTGGACTTCGAGACTCAGCCTGGCGAATACAGCTATCCGGCGATTGTGCAAACTCGCGACGGATTGGTGCATGTGACCTACACCTGGAAGCGACAGCGCGTGAAGCATGTCGTCCTGAATCCCGAGAAGTTGCAATAGACTCGCCGCACAGCATTCCATCGACTGACGCTTCCGACCAAGCTTGCGACTCCCCATCAACAACCCCAGTTTGAACGGCGCTCAGTGGCCATGCCTTCGCGGCGCTGCCACTTCAGTTCAAACCAATTTGCTGAGCACCGACCACTCACCAAAGTCCGACTCATGCCGCCCGATGAATCGCCATCCGAACGCAATAACCGCCGCAAAGAAGCACTGAAGCAGATTCGCGAGCGAGCCGCCAAGCTCATGCAATCCGGCGCACTGGGAACCCAAATCGCGGCCATGATTTCCGATGCTCTCGATGACTTAGTCGTTGGTATTCATGAAGAGGTTCTGCATGAGTTCACGGCCGAAGAACGTGAGCAGATCCTTCGCGGTTCGGCTCTGCTAACTGTTGGAGGATCGGGACGAGGCGAAGTCGCACCGTACTCAGATCTCGATTTGATCATGCTCTATCAGCCAACGCTTGCCGGTCTGATGGATCGCTTATCGAAGCGGATGGTGCCGCAGTTTTGGGATGCCGGTTTGAAGCTGGGTCAGCGAGTTTTCACGGTGGCCGAATGCCTGGCCAACGCGCTCATCGATCCGCACTTGGCATCGTCGCTGGTGCATATTCGCAACCTCTGGGGCGACGATGAATTGGCGCGACAGCTCGGCCAAAGATTCTATCGACAAATCGTGCGTCGCCGCCGTCGAGTCTTCATCGAAGACTGCATCAAAGGCCGCGAGGACGAACGCGCAGAAGTTGGTGCCACCGGTCAGCAGCTTGAGCCCGACGTCAAACGATCGCTCGGCAGCTTGCGTGACCTTCATCTTCTGCAATGGGTCGCCTTCGCTCATTACGAAACGACCAGCATTGATGATCTGCGAGCATGTGATGCGCTGACGGTGCAGGATACGTCGCTGCTGAAAGCGGCGGTCGAGTTCATCACGAAGGTCCGCATTGATCTGCACCTGCATGCCAACAAGCCAAACGACATGCTCTCCAAGGACGAGCAGCTCCGCATTGCGAATAGCCGATCGTATGAGAATCTCGTTGCTCAGCGGCCCGTTGAACGATTCATGCAAGAATACTTCATGCATTCGTCGGCCATTGAGGACATCTCTCGTCGCTTCGTGGCGCGACATCGTCTGCGTTCGATCGGTGCCAGTTTCCAACGCTCATTGCTGACGAATCGGGTCGCGCGGCACTACCTGCTGTCACCCGATGAACTCGATATCCGACGCAGCTCACTGGTGAAGGTCTGCAAGACTCTGGAAGACATCGTTCGCATCTTTCACACAGCAGCGATGTATCGAGTGCGACTTTCTCCCGCAGTGACCGACCGCATCAAGCAAGTGGCTCAAACGCTGCAGCCCGATCCGACTCCTGAAGTCGGACAACTCTTTATGGAGATACTCGGAGCCACTGGTCGCATGGCCGCGACCATCCGCGCCATGCACGAGACCAACGTGTTGGAACTCATCATTCCCGAGTGGAAGCGAGTTCGATGTCTTCTGCAATTCAATCAGTACCACCACTACACCGTCGACGAGCACACGTTGCTATGTCTGCAAATCTGCGAGAACTACGCACACGATGATTCGTCGGTCGGAGACGTGTATCGCAACATCAAGAACAAGCCGATTCTGCACCTGTCGTTGTTCTTACATGACGCTGGCAAGGGTTACGTGGAAGACCATTGCGAAGTGGGTCGTCGCTTGACGCTCGATGTCTGCCAGCGATTCCGTCTCGCTTCGAATCAAGCCGAAATCAGTGCGTTCTTAATTCATCGGCATCTCGAGATGGCGGACCTAGCGTTCCGGCATGACATCACCGATCCGCGCATCCTGTTGGAGTTCAGTCACAAGCTCGGAACCCCCGAAAAGCTCAGCATGCTTTACGTACTGACTGCGGCTGACGTCAGCGGCGTTGGTCCTGGTGTCTGGAACCGTTGGAAGTCCGATCTGCTGGGCGAGTTTTACGATCGCCTGAACTTCATCGTCAGCGGCCAACAACCGAAGTTTCATGAAGAAGAGCGACTGCGGCAGGTCCGCGAGCATGTCTATCGCTCGATCGTTCCACTGGGCTCCGAAGCCGAGGTCGACTCAATCAAGGCTTGGGTCGATCGGCAATTGGAGTCGTTCTCGTCTTACTACATCTCGATGACGCCACCACAGCGCATTGCTGCGGACCTCGACATCATTCGCGGGCTCAACCCCGGCGAGATCCGTGTTGAAGGCAAGTACAACCCCGAGTCCGAGTGGGTCGAATATCGAGTGATCTTGGACTCGCAGCATTCTGACGGTTGCTTCCATCGTATCGCAGGCACGTTGACCGCGCGGCATATGGACATTCTCGGTGCGGAGATCACCACCAGCCAAGCTGGGATTGTCGTGGACGTCTATTATGTCTTCGATCAGGACTACTCAGGCGAGGTTCCGCAACATCGCATCCAAGAAGTCGCCGATGCCATCCGCAACGTACTGACGAAGAAGACGACCGTTCGCGAGCTGTTCGTGAAACACAAACGCTTCAAATCAAGTCGCGTAAAAGCGCCGATCATGCATCTCGAGAATCGAGTCACCATCGACAACGACACGTCCGATCGTTGCACGGTAGTGTCGGTCTTCGCGAACGACCGCCCGGGCCTGCTCTACACGCTCTCGCGAACTCTGTTTCAGCTCGATCTCTCGGTCGACCTCGCCAAGATCGCTACTCACTTTGATCAAGTGGTCGACGTGTTTTATGTGACCGACAAACAAGGTCTAAAAGTCAGCGACGAAGATCGTTTGCAAGCGATCCAACAACGAATGAGCGACGAGCTGTCGCACTTCGAAGCGTCGAAGCACAAAGAGTTCATCGCGTGATGTCGCCCCTGAGATGAGTCACTTCGGAATGCTCATCGAACATGCGGTGCTAACAACTAACGCTCCACAACTCTCATCATCCGGCGACCTCAATCTTGGTCGCAGTTACAACGATCGAGCCCGCTGTTAATACAGCCATAGCTCAGCAACTCGGTCACCGAGTGCTGGCTGCGCATGTTCGTATTGCCGCTTACCGCGCCATCTCGTCGCAGGCTTCGATCGCCACAGTTGCCAGCAATCACCAGGAGTTAGTGGCGGCAATGGCGGCTCTTCCGGAACGACGGGACAGATCTGCGACCAAGCAGACCGTCGCTGATTGCGGCGGATATGAATGGGATCAACTCCATACCAATCCGAAGACGGAGCCACCAACTTCGCATTCGCTTCGCCGGCAATGCTTCGCACGATGGAGTTCACAGCACCACCAATGCCCAAGGCGTCGTGATATCGCAGCGTTGATTTCGGAAAGAGCATCGTTCGGAACAACGTGAAGCGAGCTTGCGACATCCGAGTCAATGACGCCATCGGCAACTCAGTCATCGTTAATCGCACACGCCAGCGTTGGAGTCGATCAACACATTCCTTGATCCAACAACCGATCACGGATGCCGAGACTCCGTACAAGATGTCGTTACCAACGTCTGTAATAACGGCTTCTAAGCGAGCATCCTTTGGAACGAGGTACTCCAAAGTCTCCCAGCAATTCGATTGCAGGATGCTGGGCAACGTGCGTCCCAAGAGAGTGCTGGGCAACCCGTATGAGCGTCCGTGTCCGGCGACGACAATCAGCCGTGTCGCTTCATCAGATTCTTGTCGAGCTCCCGACCACAACAGTGGCAACGCCATCGAAACGTTGCTGGCTCCAAACACAACCACATTACGCACGAGCGGTTCCTCCTCCCATGAACTCCAGGCCCGAGCGGGCAGGATGCTAAAGCTCGATCGAAGTTCGAAAAGCCTCGTTCGTTGCTGCTCTTCAATTTCGACGGCATGCCGTAGCTCGAACAGATGAAAAGCGCCGCTCACGTGACGATCCACGTTGTGAGATTCCAGGCACAAAAAAGCCTCTGGCCGATGCATCACGAGACGCATCGGCCAGAGGCTTGAGTTCATCGTCTGAATCGAATGTGGCAGCTCGACTCAGTGGTGAGCGAGTTAGTTCTCGTCGCTCGCACCGTTGCCGTGGATGTCGTGCTGACCATCGCACTGATCTGCTTCGTCTTGGAACGAGCTGCCAGCCTTGTTGCCCTTATGGCACGATTGATGACCGGTCACATAGAAGGATTGATTCATCGAACCGAAGGCCGAAGCCACGTCTTCCAATTCGTTGTTGATGTTGGTGGCAATCTCTGAGAGGCCGACAACCAAGCCGAGCACGGCGATCGTCGCGATCAGAATCAATTCAGCCGAGACCAAGAAGCCGTTTTCGTCATTCAACAGGTTGGTGAAGGTGTTCGTCATGTTGTCGTGTCCTTGTGGCAGAAGGCTTGGCGTTTGAGGCGTCGTGTTCGGCGTCTCGTGGTTTGGTTGAGAGTGTGTAAAGCAGAGTGAATGCCAAACGATCTTTACACTCGCCAAGATTACTTCTCTGCGGCGTACAACAGGCCGGAAACTGGCTAATTCCCAGCAATTTTCGACCATTCATTGCATCTCAAAAACTGTAAACCCTCTGACATGCCAATGTTCTCGATTTTGTCGACCAGCAACCTGACAATCACGACATGACACGCAACGAATCGCATCAACTCGTTGAACGACAACGAGTTCCCAATGTGATGTCAGCGTTGGCAACATCACGGCAACATGCAGCCGCGCAGCAACAGCCCGCACGACATGCCAACGATCACAAGATTTGGCTACGGTACGGCGCGAGTGCGGAAGTCATTCAAAGCACAATGGAGCTGAATGGCAGCTCGCACTTGGCGTCTTCCCAACGCGAGGAATGATGCGAACGTCTTTCGATCGAGGAGTCTCGGCATGCAACTGTCCGTCATCGTCCCTGTGCTCAATGAGTCCGAAAGTCTCGTTGAGCTGTCGCATGAGATCATCGCGGCCTGCGAACGTAACGGCATTTCATTCGAGGTCATCTTCGTCGATGACGGTTCCACCGATAGCTCTTGGGCCGTCATCAATGAATGCTCGAAGCTCGATAGCCGCATGTCGGGAATTCGCTTTCGACGCAACTTCGGCAAGGCCGCTGCGCTTACGGCCGGAATGCGATCTGCCCGCGGCGAGCTTGTGATGATGATGGACGCGGATCTGCAAGATGATCCCGCCGAGATCCCGAAGTTCATCGCCAAGCTCGATGAGGGCTTCGATGTCGTTAACGGTTGGAAGCAACGGCGACTCGATCCTTGGCACAAGGTTTATCCCAGCCGCGTCTTCAACTGGATGATCGGCAAGCTGACCGGACTATGGCTCCACGACCACAACTGCGGATTGAAACTGTTTCGTCGCGAAGTCACTCGCGAAGTTCGCATCTATGGGGAACTGCATCGGTTCATTCCCGTCCTAGCTGCCGCTCGAGGCTTCAAAGTCGCCGAGCTGCCAGTGCATCATCGTGAGCGACAATTCGGCCACTCGAAGTACGGCATCAAGCGCTTCTTGCGAGGGTTCCTCGACTTGCTGACCGTCAAGTTTCTGACGGGCTACGGCCAACGACCTCAGCACTTACTCGGTGGGGTTGGGTTCTTCCTCTTCGGTCTGGGCTCAGTCGGACTCAGCGCGTTGGCCATCGTGTGGCTACTCACCAACGTAGGCGGAATGAACTTCGCCCCGATCGGAACTCGACCACTGTTGGCGTATTCGATCGTCGCCATGTTGCTGGGTGCGCAAGCTGTTTCCTTAGGCTTCATCGCCGAGTTACTCATCGCCTACACGGGTCGAGACATCGAGAACTTCAGCATCAAAGAACAGTCGACAGATCACGGTTCGCCAGACCGTAGAATAAAGGTCGACCTCTCCACCGAAACCACCCAGCAAGAGATGCCCGTCATCCGCACGAGACCCTAAGCGCGGTTGCCCCTCGTTAGAGCAACCGCTTCCACAACCCGTGCCGCTGCTCCGCGTGAATCCTTTCGCGCGGCTTCCAAAAGACGGGAAACCCTATGTCCGAATGAGCCATCGGCCAATTGGCCTCCGAGGCCTCGCCAACTTCACGGTTATCCATAACAGGAAATGCTGAAACTCAATTTGAAGAATCTGTGAAGACACGATCTCCCGAGTCTTCTTTTTCGTTAGGACGAGCGAATGAAGCCTGGCTCAATGTGATCCCAGCTCGGAGGCATGCATGCTCGAAGTCATCAAGACCTCGCCGCATAAACGCACGATCGTGCTGCGGTCGCAGCGCGATGGTTATTGCGGCTGGTGGAATTTTCCCATTTTCTTCGTCGGGGTCATCGCCGCGTTTCTTGGATTGGCATTCGTCGGCTCCGTGATCCTGACTTTGGGACGCAAGCTCCCCTGGGAAATGCTCGGTGGCGCGGGTGTTCTCGGCAGTGTCGCGACTCTGATCTACTGGCATACGAAGTCGTTGCCCGTTGAAGAAACGACTCTCGTGCTTGAGCCGCAGACCATCTCATTGGTCAAAGAGCGATTGAGTCAGCCGGACTTCGAAGTGCTACAACGCACCACGCAGGTTGTTGAGATCGGATCGGACTGCGGAGTCGTCCTGACCAATCTCGACGACGACGACAGGCAACCCGGGATTCAAATCTGGGGCAATGGTCAGACGTTGTTGGTCTCGGCAGTCGGTAGTGCCAACAAGACGACCGAATTGGCTCTGAAGATCGAGCGTTGGATCGAACGACGCAAAAAGCAGATGTTGGCGGTTGAGGCGGCGGCGACTCAGCAAGGGGTCAACTTACCGGAGGCCTCTTCGGCGTCGGGGGAAGAAATCACGGCCGCGCTCGCAGCACTTGCCGATTCAAAATGGGTCTCGGTTTCGATCGTTGAGTCCGAGCCAGCAACACTCCGCATCAGCCTGCGTCCTAGCGGCCCAGAGGCCAGTCGCTTTCACAAGCTTCCGCTGATCGGCTGGGCCATGACGATCGGCGGCATCGTTATGCTCTACTACACCGGCGAGTGGTTCTTCTGGATTTGGACCGGAGGTGCCGCCGTGTTCGCAATCATGATTACGGTGGCCGTCGTGTTTAACGAGAACTCGGCTGTCTGCATCGACGTCACGCGGCAGCAAGCGACAAGAACGATTGAGATCTTCGGGACGAAGTGGGTGAAGCGATTGGATCTCGATCCCGAGACCAATGCAGGCTTACTCAACCGAGCGAGCGACAACGGCGAAATCATCCCCGCACTCGGCATTCAGTCCGGCGACAAGACGATCGAGTTCGGCACGTTCCTCAATCGAGACGACAAGCAAGCTCTGCTCAAGCTGTTGCGCTTATTCCTACTCATCGACCGCCATCGCAATGTCTTCTTGGGAGTGCGAGCCGGACACTGAATTGACCTCGGCTCGCAATTTCCGCGCATGCGCCGAAATTGGCGCGGAAATGAGAGCCCGCCCCACCGACCTCGCGTCGGTGGTTATCTGCCTCATGGCTACCGTTCCACCGACAAGAGTAGCCACCAGGCAGATAACCATCGGGACAAGCCCGATGGGGACTTATTTTCGAGCGACTGCTTACAAGCCTCGGCGTTGTTCGGCTTGAATCGTCTCACGCCAGGCTTCGCGCGGATGACGTTGCGCGGCTTCGAGGGCGGCGGACTCAAGAGTTGCTCGGAGTGCTTTTAACTCCGCGTCGTCCTTAGCTCGTATCGTGCGCGCGATGAGCCATAGAGCGATGCGGTCTTCGGTCGCTCGCTGTTCGGTTGCAGTCATTGCAGACGGAGGCAAAGGGAACTCGGGCAAGCGCGTGACGAGTTCTTGCAACGCTTTGAGTCGGGCTTCAGGAGATTCGGCATCCAGCAGCGCGAGGCGACAGCGCGCGATCTCTAGTCCGAGAGACGAGCGCTGAGACTGCAGCTTTGAAGCAGCGGCTAAGCGTTCGCGCAAGAGGTTGAGCCGCTCGCGGTCTTCGAGTTTGCTCGCCGCTTCGAGGCAAAGCTCCATGAACGATGTCAGCGGAGAACTCGCAAGTCCGGGGCTTGTCACGTCGAGCAGCAAGTCCGCGTGCGAAACTGATTCAGGCTTCTCATCCGCGAGCGTCACGAAGTCCGCGAGGAAGCGCGAACTCTCTTCGAACGATGCGTTCGCGAGCGCCGTGCGAACTCGTTCTTGATTGAAGAGCTGCGGATGCGCGAGGTCCCAAGCTTTCGGACGTTCGCTCGGTGAGATGCTCGTGGCGTGCTGATGCAGACGACGTAGCTGCCGCAACGACTCGCCGCTGCACGCGAACTCTTGCAACACTTCGACGTGCGACATCCATAGCTGATAACGGCGCGGCAAGCGTTCCTCTTGAGGTAACCTCGCGTCGATCAACTTCTCTTGCTGCGCGACCGCTCGTGCCAGTGCGGCTTCGATGTGCTGTCGCTCGCCGCGCTTCGAGTGCATCCAAGCGAGATGCCATGCCGGCTGATCGTTAAGCCGCAGCAAGCGATCGGGCTCGCGTTCGCACAGCCGTTCGATGAACGCGATCGCGACGGCTTCCGCGTTCTGCACTCGCGCGATCATTCGAGCAAGCTGCCCCTGCACGTCGGTCGGAATGGGTTCGTTCGCCAGTCGTTGCAGTCGCGTACGAGCGGCGTCGAACTGGTTGTCGTTGAGTTCGAGGAACGCCAAATAGAACTCACCGGCGAGCCACTGCGGGACGAGCTTGCGTTGCTTTGCAGTCTCCTCCATCAGCGCGTTGCGCACCCGCATGTCCGACAGCGCGGGCACGATGTCCTCGAACGCGACCGAGTTCCGCGAGTTGCCTTCCGCCGGTCGCTCATCCACTCCGAGCCACTGCCGCTTCTTACCGGCCTCGCTGACGGGGAAGAGATCCTCATAGCGCACGAGGAAGAACGGCCAATGCTGAGCGGCGTCTTCGTCCTTCCAAACTCGCAGTGCGACTTGCTGATACTCGGGCAACGCCGTACTGCCGGACCTCAATAACTTGAGAGCCCCGAGCGCGCCTTGTCCCGTCGTGATCCGCGACCGCGCGAGCGTGACGGCGTACTGGCTTGCTTTGGGCAACGCTCGCAAGTCGATCTCGTTAAGGAGCCGAATGACGAGGTCAATTCGTTTCGCGTTCGTGAAAGCCGCTTCGATTTCGGGCAGTCGTTCTTCGAGCGTCTCGCTCCGGACGAGGCAGGCGCGAAGATAGAGATCGTAAGCCTCATCGAACTTCGACTCGTCAGCCTTTTGCTTCGCAGCATCAGCCAGTTCGCGTGGCGACTGCGTTTCGAACTTCGCACGCACGATCTGCAACTCGGACGAGTACCGCGTCTGCTCGGTCCAGCGATTGTGAAACAGGATCGTGTCGATGAGCGCGACGACCTTACGTTGCTCGGGCACTGCGTCATCCGCAAGCAACGTCGCGAGCGCCTTGAGCCGCTCCCAATAACCCGGCTGATAACGGAACAGCGGCACGAGCTGCGGGTTATTCGCGGGCAGTGTCTTGAGTACTCGCAGCGTTGCCGCGAAAGCTTTGTCGGACTCGCCGCAAATCAAGTAAGCCGCCGGCAGTTCGAACATGCGATTGCCGACTTCTGCTTGCGGCGGAGTCGATTGCGACAAGAACAACTTCGCGGCGTTGTCTCGATCCGTCGCCACACACAGCCGAGCAACCTCATACCAAACATCGCTCTCCAGCTCGGCCTTCGCGAGCACGCCCGCCGCCTTCACCGCGCGGGCTTTGTCCTTGAGCCGCTCAGCCAATTGCAGCGCATAGCGTTCGCGATGCGGAATGAGCGCGGCTTGCGACAACTTCGCTTCATCGAGCAACCGCAGTGCTTCTTCAAACTTCTTCGAATGAGCAAGCAACGCTGCGAGTGCAACTCGCTGCGGGAAGCTCTCGGGCTCTTTCGCGAGCAGCTCTTTGAAGACCTTCTCCGCTTCGTTCGGCTGACCGTTCCAATGCAGCACCGCGCCGCGCAGAACCGCGAAGACTTCTTCCTCGCGCTGCGTCGTCGCCTTCCACTGTTCAAGCCCCTTAAGCAATTCAGCAATCGCGCGACGATTCGAATACGGCCCAAACAACGAGTGGCTCACGCTCAGAATGACATCGCCCTCGACGAGCACTGCCGGAAGAGCGAACTCTGTCACCGAATAGAGTCGTGCCGTCATCTTTCCGTTCCACGATGCTGATGACGTACCTGAAGGCTTCAAGTCCGTGACAATCACAAACGGGCTCGGCTTCGAGTGCTGAGGCAACGGTTTATCGACGACCTCCGTAACGGCACCTGCCAGCAACCAATTCGGAAAGACGCTCGGCGCCTGACTCTCGCGGGCGTATTGCCGAATGAACCACTCGGCCACTTCGACGCGTTGCGCGAGTTCGCGAGTCGGATCAAACGCATCTAGCACTAAGTGCATCGCATTCGCATCAAGCGGCTCGCGATCTTGTAATCGTTGTTTCAGCGCAGCAAGTGCCGCCGCTCGCGTTGATTGCCCGGCGGTAACGCTCAGCACCGCGGCAAAGTCGGCTCCGTGTCGCGCGAGCGGGAGCGCGTGCTCTAAGACTCTCTCAGCGTCGGCATGTCGATCGGCGAAATGCAGCTGGCGGATGAGTTGTGCGACTTCATGCTCGACTCGCAGGTGCTGAGAGTGACTGCCTCTCAGCTTGTCGAAAGCAGCAAGCAGTGCATCGAGCGTTGCCGGAGCAAGCTCGATCAATCGTGCTGCCTCTCGATTCCCTTGCGCCGGAATCGGCTGAGGAATGGTCTCCGGAAGCGCATCCGTTTTCGTGACGAATGGTTCTTCCGGCGATGTGTTGAGCCGTAGTTCGAAGGACGTTCCCGTCGCTTCATTGAACCACATCAGTAGAAACAGCGAGCCCGCAATCGGCTCTTGTCGCGCCAGCTTCAACGCGATGTCACGAGACAGCGGCCCCGGATAGAGCTGCTCGCCCGGCTTCTTCGACTTCGGATCGAACGCTCGAACCGTGCTCAATGCATCGCGAACGGCGAGCCAATCCCATAACCGCGTTGCTGGAGTTGAGTCGTCAGCGAGTTCTCGCTCGGCATCGCGCAAGACTTCGGTCGGTCGTCGCACGTCGGTCGACTGAGTTCCGCGCGTTCCCTCAGACGGAACAGCGACCGGCGCATCCTCATTCGCCGCTTGCCGCGCGTTGAGGGTGATGGCACACAGCGCAACGGTTGCTGCGAGATCGAACTCAATCGACGTCTTCCAACTGCCGGCAACTCGTTGTTCCAATGGAGTTCTTCCTCCATGCACCAATCTGCCGAAGTCTTGCAGCGCCGCCTTTCGCTGATTGAGCTGCAAGGCGATCGAACTTCGCAGCGAACTCGATGTTGAGGCGCCGAGCGACTCCGACGAATCAGACTGTCGTCGGGACTGGAGTCCCAACGAACGGGTCGGGACAGAGTCCCAACCTACGGGCTCTGTCGTCGCGGGTCGCAATGTTCTCAGCCGCGCGAAGTAGCGAGTGGCTTCGCTAATTCGACCCTGCAACTGCTTCACGAGTGCGAGCCGATAGAGCGACTCCCAATCATTCGGCTGTCGCTTCAAGTCGGCTTCGAGCATCTCGGTAGCGACTGCGAATTCATTCGCCTTCACGAGATCGTCGACGAATTGCAGTCGCTCGACTTGAGTCATCGAGCGCGCGGCAAGTCGCTGCAGCAAGACGCTGTGTTCGATGTTTTTGCCGACCGCGAACAGCATGCTCGCCAGCTGCCGTTCGTTCGCGGTTGATGGATCGAGTGCGACGAGCTGACGTTGGAACTCAATAGCCTGCATGCGATCGCCCGAGGCTTGAGCGAGAGCAATGAGTTGCTCCAACGTTCGCGCGTTGTTGGGTTCATCAGCAAGCAACGAGCGTAAGAGTTCGATTGCGGTCTTCGAATCGCCGACCGAGCGATGCAGTTCAACGAGGCAGCGGCGCATCACGAGGTCTTGCTGACCTTCGAAGCGTTGTCGTTCGAGCCGCTGCACGATGCGCGTGAAGTACGACTCCGAACTCGTGAGCGGCAAGGCGCTAGCCGCCGGTCCTTCTTTTGGTGTCGCTGTCGGATTGGTTGCACTCGGCATCGGCGGGGACCGGCGGCTAGCGCCTTGCCGCTCACTGAGCTTCCCGAGTGCGCGCACGATTGCGAATCGTTCGTCGTCGTTCTTCGCGAGGCTGAAGCTGTACCAATAGGTCTCGAAGGCTTCGTCTTTGCGATTGAGTTGCCCGAGTTTCGCAGCCAGTCCGCTCCATGAATTCGCATCGCCACCGCGTCGCGCGGCTTCTCGCAGTGCTGCGAGTCCTTCGTTGTCGCGCTTCAACTCGAAGAGTAATTCCGATTGCACGCGGCGATGCTCGGGATGATCGGGAGCAATCGCCAAAAGCCGCTCGCTCGCCTTGAGTGCCTTCGCAAAATCCTGCTGCTCGCGGCGGATCTCGATGAGGGCGCTGATATGAGCCGTCTCGACGCGGCGATCATGTTCCACAAGCCACTCGCGCTGCTCGGCGGCTTCGACCCACTGCTTCGCTTGCTGAGCGATCGTTGCCAGCATCGTCCGCGCCGCGATTGACGAGTCATCAATCTTCACCGCCATTCGCGCCGCAACCAAAGCATCATCGAGTCGCTCAATCAGTAGGCTCAACCGCGCGAGCCGCATGGCATCCGCCACTCGCGTCGCATTCGTTTGGGTGGCACGCCCTTCGCCTTGAGGGCTCAGGGACGTGCCACCCAACACCAACGCGCGTAGCCGCTGCAGTTCCGGCCCGATGCGATCGGCCGCTTGCAGCGTTGCGAGTTCTTCCGACTCGACTTGCTGCCGATCTTCTTGAGACTCCGCCAGCGAACCGGCTTGCTCGATGTGCTTGACTGACGCGTCGAATTGCTTCGATTCACGTTGCAGCCGCGCCAACGTCAGTAAGTCCGCAACACGCGATTCGAGCTTGATCGCTTCTGCATACGCCGCGATCGCCCCAGCAACGTCGTCGTGATTCTTCAGCAACTGCCCGACTCGACTGAAACTCTCTGCCGACTTCCGCGAGCCGCTTGCGATCTCGCGCCATGTAGCAATTGCGTCAGCCTTGCGATCGAGGGCAAACAAGAACTCGCCGAGTGCTTCTCGGTACTGAGCTTCCTGCGGCGCAAGTTCGATCGCGCGGCGATAGAGCGCGATCGCTTCGTCCGTGCGATCAATCGACCGCAACCACTCGGCGACTTGCACATGAGCCGCCGCATCCTTCGGCTTCGCGGTCAGCAACCGCTTCCAAATGGACTCGGCTGCGGAACGTCGCTCGGCGATCGCCCGCGACTCGTCCCGCAGCACCGCTTGGCCCCATGCTCGGACGTTGTCGGCATCTCCGGGCGACAGCCGATCGAGTTCCGCGTGCTCCTTCGCGACATCGCCCCACTGTTGCTGAGCGACGAGCAAATCAATCAACGCCTGCCGCGCCGTTCTGACCGACGGCGCCTTCTTCACGAGTTCTCGCAGGGCCGCAACCGCATCCTCAACGCGCTGTTGCCGAGCAAGCAGCCGCGCGAATCGCACTTGCCCTTCGACATCATTCGGAGCCCGAGTCAGCCGCGCGCGGTAATACGTTTCGAGCCCCTTGAGATCGTCGTCGCGCAGAAACGCTTCTTCGATGCGCTGACTGACAAGCCGCGCCGGCCAGCTATCGGGCTTCAGTCCATCAAGCAGCCGATCGAGTGCCGCGATCGCTTCGTCGCGCTGCTTCGCTTGCAGTTGCAGCTCGGCAGCTTTGATCGCGAACTGCACGCGCGCCGTCGGATCGGTCGACTGCTTCGACAGCTTTTCGAAACGTGCTCGCGCGGCGTCGACATCGCCTGCATCGAGCAACCCGCGTGCGACGCGTTCTTGCACGCGAGCATCTGTCGCGAACTGAGTCTCCAATCGCAGCCAAACTTTGAGAGCCTCTGCCTGCTGCCCATTGCGAGTCAGCACCTGCGCCAACAACTGCGAGACTTCGAGCAACTCCGCACGTTGCGGCTGTTTCGACAAAGCCCGTTCGCAAGCCGCCGCCGCGCCCACAAAGTCATGCTCTGCCGCCAACACCCGAGCGAGATAAAACGCCGGCAACGGATCGCTCGGTCTCAGCTTCTCGGCACTAGCGAAAGCTTTCGCCGCCCCGACCTCGCGCCCTCGCTGAGCCTCAACGAGTCCGACCAACACCGCTGCCTCGCCGGTCGTCTTCTCGCGGTAGGGAGCAAGAAATACATCGACCGACCCGCGTTCGACATGATGCTTATAGACGCGGTCAAAAGCCGTCCCGAGCTTCGGCTGCTTTTCGAGCAGCTCGACATAGCGCTTCAGAATGCCCTGCTCGCGCTCATCGCTTGAGTCCTGAGCCAACAGAGGCAACGCGACGCAGCAAAGCAGGACAGCACAGAAACAGAGAGATCTTCGCAGCACAATTCGCCCTTCGCAGAAGGCATTCAAAATACCAATCACCTCAATCACATGAGCATCGGCGATTGCACACGATGAGGCGAGTTCGTGTTTAATCAATGTGGCCATCATCGCTCAGCGTGATGAGCCTTCCACACGGCGGTTGCTCCGTCCGAAGACCTCACCCAGTCGAGTGCGGCAGCTTGAATGCTACTCCGATGAAGGTCTGCACGAGACTACGAAGCTCAACTCTGTAAGGCTCGTCACGCGGAGCGATGACGGCCACATTGATCAGCGGCAACTTCCGACCTGCGCCCTCAGCGAGTTTCGCCTTGTCGGCAACGAATCGAGACCGCCATAAGTCGGCGACTTCAGAGTTTGAAAGGAAGCCAATGCCGAACTCACGACGGCCGCTGACTGCCGCGCTGATGCTGCTTTTGGTCTATGTGTCGGGTTATGGAGTGCTGCGTTCGCAAGACGTACTTCACCACTTTAGGTTTTCACCAGTGGGCATGATGCTGGGAGGCGCAGTGAGTCACGCAGCTCGGAGTGATTGTCATTCTATTCCCCCCCAATTATTCCCACGCGGAACCGATTGGTTTAGCCAATTCAAACATGAGATCGCTACTCCCGCAGCGCAGCTATACATGCCGCTGTGTTGGTGCGAAGCGCAAGTCTGGGGGATGTTCGATAAGCCGTAGAAAGGTCTTCGGACATGGACGTCAAACAGAGCCGACGCCGACAGATTGCTGCAACGGGGCTACTCGTCGTCATTGCCTACATCGCCGGCTACGGATTCTTTCGATGGCGAACAGTCCTCGTGCATCGCGACGTCTACGAGCCGATGCCGGAGCCTTCGCTGACGACAGTGATTGCTCTTCCGACGTTAGTCGGACAACCAGCAATGAGCCGACGGCATTTCATCTCTGCCGGGAATGATTGGCGAGAAGGCAGCAGCGACTGGCGCGAACACAGCATTGGCCAGTTCAAGAACGCCATCGCTCAACCGCTGGCTGTCATTTATTTTCCACTCGGTTGGTGCGAAGCAGTCTTCTGGGCCGCTCGTGATCGGGCTCAATGAAGCACTCGCTGAAGGACTCGGCTGCACGTCACCCAGACGATCGAAAGGAACCCAATGCAGGCTTCACGACGACCGCTGATCGCGCTTCTAATGCTGCTGATGGTCTATGTCTTGGGCTATGGCGTGCTGCGTTCACAAGACGTCTTGCAACATCAGGATGAGGCCCCGACTCGGTTGCGGTTTTGTCCGGTACGCAACGAGTGGCTGATCAAGCTTCATAATCACTCGATCATTCCCGGGATGACGATTTGCGATGACGACTGGCAGAGTCGACTTGCAGATCAAATCGCTACTCCCGCAGCGCAGCTCTACATGCCGCTGTGTTGGTGCGAAGCCCGAGTATGGGAGATGCTCGAACACTCGCCCTGAGTCTTTCAGCTCAAGTGAAAGCGTCGTCGGCAACGTCTGCGGCTTGCCTCACGACGACATAGGTTGTTTCCAGCATGCATCAAAACAAACCGTGCAACGGTCCACCCGGTGCGGCTAGTTGATCGACTCGTTTCGTGATCGCGGGGTCTTCGATCAAGGGCGGTGCGTGATGCGGTTTGCGACGAGCGTCGATGATCAGTGAACCTCGGCAGCCCCAATGCTTGTGGTCAATTGAGACTCCAATGCCGTCGATATCCGTCGCGGGATTGGACCGAGTGAACGTCACCCACAAGAAGTTGTTGAGCGACTTCGCGGTGAAGTCGCTGTCGTCGCACAGCACGATTAACGGCCAATGATTGAGCGGGTGATCGTCAGGCAGCGACGTCAGCAGGCTGGCGTTCGTGGTGCTTTGAATGGCCAACACTCCCGGTAAGCACACGTGCGGCTCGGACATTCCGTCGGGTAATCGCCAGCCGCAGGAGATCTGAGTCGGCAACGTTCGAATTGAAGGACCGGCCGCAGCGATCACGACCTTCGAACCTTCATTCAAACCCGTGCCGCTGTAGTCGAGCGTGTCGATTGTCGTGCTCGTTTCAAAGTGCAGGTCACGTCGCCAGTCGACTCGTTCCAAGAGGTGCTGGAAGAACTCGGCGATGTTGTGAATGTCGAGTTGCGGGTTGTCTTCCTGAGCGACGATCAGCAGGTACTTCGCCAACGAGAGCTGCCCTTGTCCCAAGATGGCATGAGCGTTCGTCAGCAATTCTTGAGGACGCCGCGTCTTGTTGTATGGGGTGTAACGTTCGCTACCGATCGCGAGCAGTAGAGGATGCACTCCCGCAGCATCGACGGCGTGTACCGCTTTCACACCGGGAAGAACGGTCGGGATGATGGGCCCGGTGATCTCGTGAATGATGTCGCCGAATGACGTGTCTTCTTGAGGCGGACGACCAACGACCGTGAATGGCCAAATAGCTCCGGCGCGGTGATAGACCTTTTCGATCTTTAGGACCGGGAAGTCGTGAGCAAGACTGTAATAGCCCAAGTGATCGCCAAATGGGCCTTCGGGTTTGAGCCGCTCGGGATCGATCGTGCCGGTGATGCAAAAGTCAGCTTCGGCATAGATCGCCGGGCCATCCTGGCGAGTGACCATCGGAATGCGATGACCGGCCAGAGCCCCAGCAAAGGTCAGTTCCGACATTCCTTCAGGCAAAGGCATAACCGCCCCCAAGATCATCGCGGGACTGCCACCCACAAAGATGTTGACCTTGAATGGGACGCCCTTCGCAATGGCCTTGGCATGATGCACTCCAATGCTGCGATGAATCTGGTAGTGCAATCCAATCTCTCGATCAGGTTCGTAGCTATTGCCGGTCAACTGCACTCGATACATGCCGAGGTTCGAAGCCATCAGACCAGGCTTGTCGACGTCCTCCGAGTAAACCTCTGGCAGAGTGACAAAGCCGCCGCCATCGTTGGGCCAACTCTTGAGTTGAGGCAATTGAGTGATCGTTGTTTCGTGCTGCATGACCGGGCCGTTGCTGACTCGGCGGGGCAGCATGTGCAAAGCCGCAAACGGCACTCCGGCGTATCGCCACGGGCGACGGAAGAATTGATTGGGATCAACCTTCAGCTCCACCAACTTTCGCACGGCTTCCAGAGTGTCTCGAAATATGAAGTGCGTGCGTTCGCGAGTTCCGAACAGATTGCAAACCATCGGGAAGCGGCAACCGACAATGTTCTCAAATAAGAGCGCCGGACCTTGCGCCAGATACAGCCGCCGCTGAATCTCGGCGGCTTCCAAATTGGCGTCGATCGGCGCTTTGATGCGGACGAGATGACCGGCTCGCTCCAGGTCTGAAACGCATTGCGAGAGATTTCGATAACCCATGCTCGTGTTGGCTACGTCGAGGAAACAACCGAAGAATTGGAAGAGTTGTATGACGACGAGCAGGCGCGCGAAATGAAGTCGGTACCTAGCCCACACCGTGCTACCTAAGGCAGGTGATGACGATTACATGACGTCGAATCCGCCCAAATCGCGTGATTGGCCGAGCGTTCAAAGGTCTGTTAGCTTGCGAGCATTCGTTTCGAGTTTCATTCGTTGAACGCTAGCTGACCGGCTGCATTCAGCGATGCGGGAGCCATTCATGCCTGATCCAACCAAAGTGTTTCACGTCGAGCGACTGGGCAATGTCATCGTGGTATTGCCTCAAGGACCGGCGCTGCACTTTCAGCACTCTGAAGTTCACCTCGAATCCAACTCGCTGTTGCGTGCCGTGGAAGAACCCGTCTTCAAGCATGTCATTATTGACCTGCACTGCGTCGACTACGTTGACTCGGTCATCATCAGCTCGGTCTTACGTTGCCTAACGAAGATCAAGCAAAAGGGTGGGAAGTCCGTCTTCTGCTCGGCGTCAGAAAACATGCGCAGCCTGTTGAAGAGCATTCAATTCGGACGCATGTGGCCCGAGTTCCCGACGCGCGACGCGGCGCTGGAATTCATTGCGGCTTCAACAGCAGCACCTGCTGCTGCCCCCGCAAATCCCGGATAGCGACTCTTGCTCCCCGATCGTTGTCGAAGCATTCGAGGTGACGAGCCCTGACGGAGTGCGCGAACAGAGTCTGCCAGTAAGCCCGCAGTCATGTTTCATGCGAAGGTTGAAGATCGATGCGTGTCTTGTTGTTCGATATTGATGGCACGCTGCTCAATAGTGGCGGAGCGGGACAAGCAGCGATGGAGGATGCGCTCGAGTCAGCGTTTGGAGTCACTGCTCCCACCGACGGGATTCCTGTTGCAGGTCGGACTGATCGAGCCATTACGACCGACATGCTCAAGTTCCACAACATCCCGATCACTCAAGACAACTGGCAGCTTCTTTACGAGCACTACCTATCGCGCCTGCCGCAGCATCTGGAATCTCGAGGAGGACTGATACTGCCCGGTGTTGTGAACTTGCTCGACCAACTCGCGGCCGAAGCAAGCTGCTTTCTCGGCTTGTTGACGGGCAATTTTCGACGAGGAGCCGAACTGAAGCTCGGGCACTTTCAGTTGTCACACCACTTTCGCTGCGGTGGTTACGGAGATCACCACCACGACCGTGACGATGTCGCTCGCGAAGCCAAGCAAGACGCGCTGCAAACTTTGGGACGAACCGAGCATGACGATGTTTGGGTGATCGGCGACACGCCCAACGACGTGAAATGCGGTCGCGCCATTGGTGCCAAAGTCGTCGCGGTGGCAACCGGACACTACACGAGCGATGAACTTCGTCGCACTCAGCCCGACTACCTCTTTGAGAGCTTCACCGACGTTGCCACTGTGGTTGAATCGTTGATCAACTGAACGCGATATCGAAGTCGTGTGCTCGTGCAACGCAAAAGAGTCGGCCAGAAACGACGCCATTACTCGTGACGCAGGGCTTCGATGGGATCCATGTGAGCCGCTCGTGACGCTGGATACAGACCGAATAGCACACCAACTGCGACAGAGATGAAGAAGGCTGCCCCGACCGACCAAGGAGCAATGATCGGTTCGAGGTTTTGAATTGTCCCTGGCAATGCCGACCACAGTTCGGGCAGCATCGTCTTCATGATCTGGCCGACCAATAGAACGCCCAGCGGGCAAGCTGCTCCCATCAACACCCCGAGAAGCCCACCGGTTCCAGTAAGCACGACCGTCTCGGCTAAGAACTGGGTGATGATGTCCTTACGACGAGCTCCCAAGGCGCGACGCACTCCAATTTCCCGAGTACGCTCAGTTACGGTCGCCAACATGATGTTCATGATGCCGATGCCGCCGACCACCAATGAGATGCCTGCAATCAAGACAAGCAGCACGTTGAACATCGCTCGCAAAACTTCCGCCTGTCTCAACAACTCCTTGGGGACGACGATCGAGTAGTCGACGGACTTGTGATACTTCTCAAGCAGCGTGCGGATGATGTCGGCAGTCTCTTCAACCTGGCTGATGTCTTTCACCGTCACCGTGATCTGGCTGATTTCGACCACCTCGCCGCTCTGTGAACCGGCCCCGGACGTCATGATTTGATCGCTCAATCGTGCCCGGAAAGTTTGGAATGGAATGTAGACATCGAGATTGTATTCGCGGCCCGACAAGCTGCCGCCGATGGAAGCAGAGCCAGCTCTTTCGCGTGTCACTCCAATGACCGTGTAGAAGTCGAGGTCGATCTGAATCGTCTGACCAATCGGGTCTTGGAGCGGGAACAACTTGTCGGCAGCCTCCCAACCAAGAACACAGACGTTTTGGCGATCATTGCCCATCACGTCCGTTAAGAACTCGCCACGATCCAAAGACAGATGATTGATGTCGGCATACTCGGGAGTGCAACCAATGAGTTGTCCATTCAGAACCTGCCCCTCGTGCCGAAACTCCCGCGAGACCTCTCGCATCGGAACAATGGCTTCGATGTTAGGGACGGTCTCTTTAAATCGGCGAAAGTCATCGAGCTTCAACCCATAGATGATGAAGATCGTTCGGTCTCCACCCCCGACAGTTGGTGGCTTCACACTCTTGATGATTACGTTGCGTGCTCCGAGCTCCTGAATCTGTTTTTGAGCCTGGTACGAAACGCCTTCACCCAGCGCCACCAGCCAAATCACCGCCGTGACGCCAATCAAGATTCCAAGCATGGCGAGCGCTGATCGGAGCTTATGTAAGAACAAGCTCTTGAAACCCAACTTCATCGTTCGCAGCAAACGAGCGAGCATGAATTGCTCCGTAATCAAACCAATGAAACAACGATGCTTTGAGACGGCGTACCTTGAGGTGAGACAATCTGACGACTTCTGCAACCGGCGGGGATGCAAGTTTTAGGAGTTCGGCAAATCAATCCGAGAGAACGTCGAGGTGCCATCACATCTATGAGTAGCGAAGCCACGAATATCGAGTCGACTTCCCCCCAAGACGGAGATCTCGCAATGACCCGCAACTACCCAAACCAGTCGGCACAAAAGGAAAAGAGCCGGATCGAGTAATTCTCGACCCGGCTCTTCGAATTCCAAACCACTCCATCAACCGACAAGAGTGTTAGTGGATGAAGATGAACTCGTTGCAATTCAACAACGCCCAGAACAAGTCCTGGTACGCACCAACTCGATCCTTATTCGCCTTCAACATCTGCTGAGCCATCGCCGCCTCCTTTGGATTGGGGTTACGGCTCAGCGTTGCCAAGTACAGCTTCTTAATCTTGGCTTCTTCCTTCTCGGGACCTTCCAAGACTTCTCGCAAGAAACTGCCCTTCGCAACGTTGACGGCGTTCTTCACGACTTCACCGTTCATCAATGCCAGTGCTTGAGGAATGGTGCCATTAAAGGTTGTAGACTCATCACCTTCGTCAGTACCGAAGGTCAGAACGAACTGTCGTAGCCATTCTTGTCGTTGCTTCTCAGCTTGTTCCCAACTGCTGCGGCCCGAACGATGCGCGTCGGTCGCAATGATGAGCGAGTCATAAAGCTGCTCGGCCTCCATGGACTTCACATACATGTGGCTAAAGAGCGGCGTTTCGCCAGCCGCTGGGTTGTCCATGTCGTTACCAGCCTTCACGACTTCACCGTCTTTGTTCTTCGAACTTTCGACAATGCGGCTCGTCAGGTTGTAAGGCTCACTGTTGCAAATCCACCGAATGAGTTGCTTGGAGTCGTAGCGACTCTTCACAAACTCTTCGGCCAATCGGTCATGCAAGGCTGGGTGCGATGCTTGATTATGAGGCCCCATGTCGTCGACAGGCTTGGTAAAGCCGTAGCCGAAGAAGTGGCTCCACATGCGATTGGCTGCAGACAATGCGATCAGAGGCTTATCGCCTTCTGTGACCAACTTCGCGAACTCTTTACGTCGATCGATGCCGTCTCCGTCCTCAATCTGCTTCTCGTAGAACTTCGGATAGGCCACTCGCATCTCGCCGTTGCGTTTCTCGTAGTAAACTGGTCCCGTGTAGTTACCGAAGAGCAGTTCAGAGTAGTCATCGATTCGTCGACCGGTCTTGGGGTCCGCCTTCTGATGGTCCACCTTACGAGCTTGGCGGAAGAAGCTATTAAACTCCCAGAATTGGCTTTGTTGCCAATCGTTGAATGGATGGTTGTGGCACTGGGTGCATTGAACCTGCACGCCCAGGAACAGCCGAGCGGTCTTAGCCGTGGCCTGCACCATGTCGTCGGCCATCTGCATCTGAGCCAACATGTAGTTGACCGCGCCGTTTTCTTCGTAGTGACCTTCAGCAGAAACGATGTCATAGACGACTTCGTTCCAAGGTCGGTTCTTTGCAAAGGCTTCACGATAGAACTTCTGCATTCCACTGCGGCTAATTCGACGAGGAGTTCCTCGTCCGATCGACAGGTTGGTCCAAATCGTCGTGAAGTTGCGAACGTAGCCATCATCATCAAGTAGCTTGTCGATCAGCTTGGCCCGCTTCGCTTTGTCTTTATCGGCGATGAACTTGTCGACAACGTCTGACTCAGGAATATGGCCGACGATGTCGAGGTGGACTCGGCGAATCCACTCAGCGTCATCTGCGACGTCCGATGGCTTCACTTCATTGTTTTCCCAGCCTTCACGAATCTGCTTGTTGATGAACTGAATGATTTCATCAGCAGAGCCCGTCGTGAAAGATTCAGAGGGCTTGGCCTTTGCTGCAGTCCCCTGAGCAATCACCACGGAAGTCAGCGAACTGACTGCGACTAGGCCGATCGCAAACAAACGTGAAACAAAACGCGTGAGCTTCATTGAGAGATCTCCTCAGACACAGCAGGAAGATTGTTTGGTCGAGCTAGTAGGTCTTCAGGCTAATCAGACCAACTTGTAGCGGCAACTTCACTCGGATTGGCAGTCGTATGTGCGTCGAATTTCGGTATGGAACCTCAGAATCTCGGACGCTGCGCCGAACAGACAGATTCGGGGGTAATCCTCACATCGATCACATTACGGCGTATCGTTGATGGACTCGCAGTTGGCTTTACGATCGATGCGTTTCATCAGTCCCTTCAGCACTTTTCCAGGACCGATCTCGTAGAACTCGGTCACGCTCGATGCCATCAGTTTCCTGACGCACTTCTCCCAGAGCACCGGGTTCACTACTTGCTTCGCCAAGATCCCTCGGATGTCTGTTGGATCGGAATGACTCTCAGCGTCAACATTGGAGATGACTGGCAACTTGGGCGCCTGCAAAGCCACCGACTCCAAGACTTCCGTTAATGAACCAACGGCCGATTGCATGATCTCGGTGTGAAAAGCTCCTGCAACAGCGAGTACAACAGGACGACCGCCCGCATCCTCAATCAGTTTTTGAGCAGCTTCACATCCCGCCTTGTCTCCTGACAACACCGTGTTTCCGGGGCAGAGATAATTGGCAGTCCACAATCGGAGTCCCGCAGCTTGAGCTTGTTCCACGACGGAATCGACTTTGGCATCATCGAGCAACAACGCACTAACCATACCTGATGGAGTGGCGTTAGCCGCCGCTTGCATCGCTTGCCCTCGACGCCGAACAACTCTCAAGCCGTCTTCAAAAGTCATTGCACCTGCGAATGCAAGCGCCGTGTATTCGCCTAAACTAAGTCCGGCCGCGAAACCACATCGCTCCAGGAGTTCTGGCTTCTCGGCCTTCACCAACTCCAAACATGCGAAGCTACTGAGGTAAAGTGCCGGCTGGCTTACGTCCGTCTTATCTAGCTGCTCTTGAGGCCCTTCAAAGCACAACTTTGCGAGGTCAAAACCCAAGACCTCGTTCGCGCGTTCAAACAATCGCTTAGCTTCCGGCAAACGCTCGCAAATCGACTTCGCCATGCCCACATGCTGCGCACCTTGGCCCGGAAACAAGAAGGCGACGTTACTCATGGTGTGTCCTTCGTTGATGGTCCATTAACAAAACAACCCGGCGCCCAGGAGACGTCGGGTTGCGATGTGATAAAGCAAAGGCGAGGGTCGATCGCCTGCGAAGATTTCTATCCAGCGTTGTTACACATCTCTGCGGACAACTCTTCAACGATGTGCTCGTTGATACTTAAGTCTTTGAACTTCGAGGCGACTCGCAGTGCGTTATTGATAGATCGCGAATCACTTGAGCCGTGACAGATGATACAAGTACCGTCAATGCCCAGCAGAGGAGCACCGCCCTCTTCGCTGTATTGATACCGCCGTCCCACATCTTCGAAGGCTTGCTTTGCCAAACCTCGCTCGGAACTCAATCGGCCAACAACTTCCGGAGTGACCGACTTGAAAAGGAAGTCAGCCATGCCTTCGCTGACTTTGAGAATCACGTTGCCAACAAAGCCTTCGCAGATGATGACGTCAACACCACCAGCGTAGAGGTCTCGGCCTTCGACGTTGCCGATGTAGCAATCCTTCAGTCGGCTTTGAGCAAGCAACGTGTGAGTCTCTCGATAAAGGTCGTTGCCCTTACCTTCCTCACTGCCGATGTTCATCAGACCGACTCGCGGATTCTCAATTCCCAAAATCCGACGAGCATAGATCACACCCATCACACCGTATTGGTAGAGATGTTCTGGTCGAGCAGCCGGATTGGCTCCCACATCAACCAGCACAGCTCGACCCTTCAGTGTTGGGAGGGCCACAGCAATGCCTGGACGCTTAACGTTCTTCAAGAAAAGTCGCGTCCGCAGGCCAGCAGCCACGACAGCGCCGGTGTGTCCAGCACTAACGACCGCATCGACCGACTTCTCTGCCATCAACTTCCAGCAGACTGCGATCGAGCAATTCGGCTTCTTGCGTAGAGCATCAACCGGCTTTTCATGCATCTCGACCCAACCGTCGGAACCGACGATTTGAAGTCGATCACTGGAAAAGCCCGAGGCTTCCAACATCGCTTCGAGCTGCGGTCGATCCCCAACCAATTGAATCTGGAGGTCGCTCAGCGTCTGCAATGCAGAGATCGCACCGTCAATGTTGGGGGCGGCACCAAAGTCACCGCCCATCGCGTCGAGCGCAACTCGCATGGGTTAGTCTTTGACTTCGATCACTTGGCGGCCGGCGTAAAACCCACACATCGGGCAAACAACATGGCTCAGAACCCGAGCACCGCAGTTGTTGCAGCGACCCAATTGAATGGGCTTCAGGTTCCAGTGTGCGCGACGCATACGCACTTTAGATCGAGATTTGCGTCTCTTTGGAACGGCCATCTTGCCTCACCGTAACTACAATGGCAGGAAAAAACACGATTCTGGCAAACCAAATCGGCATACCAACTTATCTGGCTGAAAGGGCGGGGATGTTATGGTGACAAGGAATAGAGTCAAGCAACGCCGAACGGTGTTATCCATCCCCGTCTTGATCTACGAGGCTTGTATGCTGACCGCACTGATTCCTCTCATTGAGCAACCCGTACTTGCCTCGGAATACGAGCGAACGAACGGCCAACCCACTCAAAGTCGATCGGTTGTCATTGCCAAGAATGGCATCGTCGCAACGAGCCATCCGTTGGCGGCTCAAGTCGGACTCGACGTTCTGAAGTCTGGTGGAAATGCCGCTGACGCAGCAATCGCGGCGAACGCGATGATGGGACTCGTCGAACCCATGAGCTGTGGGATCGGCGGAGATCTATTTGCGATTTATTGGGATGCGAAAACTCAAAAGCTCTATGGTCTAAACGCCAGCGGCCGCAGCCCTTTGAAACTCAGCCGAGACGTATTCAAGCAGCGCGGCCTGTCGCAGATTCCGACCTACGGACCACTGTCATGGTCAACGCCCGGTTGCGTTGACGGATGGAACGAACTGCGAAAGTGCTTTGGAACTCAGCCCTTCGAAAAGCTCCTGGCGCCGTCGATTCATTATGCCGAAGACGGAGTGCCAGTGCCCGAAGTCATCTCTGGATACTGGAGCGGATCAGTAGCCCGTTTGAGCGAATGGCCCGACTCCGTGCAAACTTACTTGCCGAACGGGAAGGCTCCGAAGCAGGGAGAAATCTTTCGCAATCCTCGATTGGCAACGACATATCGAGCCATCGCGACAGAAGGTCGTGATGCGTTTTATCGAGGAAGCATTGCTAAGCAGATTGTCGCCTTCAGCGAGAAAAACGGCGGCTACTTTTCCATCGAAGACTTCCATCGTCACACATCGGATTGGATCGAGCCGGTATCCACGAACTATCGAGGTTACGATGTCTGGGAACTCCCGCCGAACGGCCAGGGAATCGCCGTCCTCGAAATGTTGAATGTCATCGAGCAGTTCAACGTCAAGGAACTAGGTCACAACTCAGCAGATTTGCTGCACCTGCTTGTGGAGGCCAAGAAACTTGCGTTCGCTGACCGAGCTAAGTTCTATGCCGACCCCGCATTCAACAAACTGCCGGTCGTCGAGTTGATCTCAAAAAAGTACGCTCAATTACAGAGGCAAAGAATCCGACTCGATCGAGCCGCGACTTATGTGCCCGCCGGAGATCCTAAGCTTGCTCACGGCGACACGATCTATTTGACCGTCGTCGATAAGGACCGCAACTGCTGCTCGTTGATCCAGAGTTTGTATTACGGCTTCGGCTCTCAAGTGGTTCCAGGCGAAGTTGGATTCGCTCTACAAAATCGCGGTCAACTTTTCTCTCTAGACGACGAGCATCTCAATCGCCTCGAACCTGGCAAGCGTCCATTTCACACCATCATTCCAGCCTTCGTAACCAAGGATGGCAAACCGTGGTTTTGCTTCGGGGTCATGGGTGGCGACATGCAGCCGCAGGGGCACGTGCAGATTCTGCTCAACCTGATTGATTTTGGGATGAACGTCCAAGCGGCCGGTGATGCAGCTCGTTTCTGCCACTTTGGGTCTCAAACACCGACAGGCCTCCCGATGGATTCGGACGGAGGCAGCCTCGGTCTGGAAGCTGGAATCAGCAACGATGTTGTTACTGCGTTGAAGGCCAAAGGCCATTCCGTAGTTCGTTCGCCAGGTGCGTTCGGCGGCTATCAAGGCATCTTGATCGACTGGCAGAACAGCGTCCTTCACGGAGCTACTGAACCGCGAAAAGACGGAGCCGCAATCGGCTATTAAGCCCCAGCCTTATGCATTCGCCGACATAACGACCGCGACTGCTTGGCCCACTCCACCAGAAACGAAAGAAGGCTGATTTCGAGTGAAATCAGCCTTCAATGCCCTTTGTCGAATTGGCCTCAGCCGCACAATCACCGTTCAACAACCTGACGATAGAGCAAGCTGCGACGGGACCAACCTCTTAATGAGGGATGCCGGGTAAGGAGAGCAATCAGCCAGTCAGGCGACTACTTACGATGACGGATCTTCGCGCGATTCCGTCGTTTCTTACTGCCAATCTTCCGTCGACCTTTTCCGGTTTGCTTCGTTCCCATCTCGGATCGAACTCCTGCCTCTTGGGCTGGCTTATGAGCGAAAAAACTAATGAGATTGCGCCGCCCCACGGTCGGCGAAGGGGCGGGATTCTATCAATCGCCCCACACCGCTGCAATCAATTCCAGACAGGCGGATGATCGCCGCCGTCGATGTCACAATCAGGCTGTCATGGCCGGACAATCTCGGCCTCTTCGCAACCTGCAAACAAGCTGGATCCAATTCGAACTAGCGTCGAGCCTTCTTCAATGGCCACCTCAAAGTCGCCGCTCATGCCCATTGAAAGATGAGGAATGTTGAGCCCCCCATCAGTCAGCGTCGTGAGCTCATTACGGAAGTCATGCAGTGCGCGAAACACTGGGCGAGCATCGTCAGGATCATCGGATTGCGGAGCCATCGTCATCAGTCCGGCAATTTCAATGTGCGAGTACTCCAGAAGCTTTCGCGAGTTCTTGCGCAGCTCATCGATCTGAAAGCCATCTTTAGAAGCTTCCCCCGAGACATTGATCTCGATCAGCGCACGTGCTCGGGCCTGCAACTTCACAGCTTCCTTCTGCAGAGCATCGAGCAATCGCCAACTATCGACTGAATGAATCAAGGTCGCCCGAGGCAAAATGATCTCCACCTTATTGCGCTGCAAGTGGCCAATCAGATGCCAACGAACATTGGGCCCGAATTCACGAGATCGTTCGGCAAGCTGCTGCGGTCGGCTTTCGCCCAGATCTTTTTGCCCCAAATTGACGAGCTCTCGCACCCACTCAAGCTGCGCGTATTTCGTCACCGCTACGAGACGCACTGCACTCGGCTCGCGCCCAACGCGACGAGCTGCATTCGCCATCCGCAATTGGATGTCGCTCAGATTGCGGGCAATGACTTCTCGAAGTGACATGGTTGCTCAAGCAGCAGACGACGTGGCAAGAATTCTTACTCAACAACTGGTTGCAACAGTCAAACCAACACAGTGGCAGTCAGACAGTGGCTGCGGCAGACTGAGGCGAATTAGACGACTCGCATCGTACTCCCGCCACCGAACGGGACTACCAGTCGGGCTATCGACCACGCTCTCCCAAACAAAGGTCAGTCCATGATTCTGCGACTCGGACTCTTCATCGCGGTACTGCTGATTCCCGTGGCATTACTTCGCGCTGCTGATACTCCATCGAAGAAACCCAACATCCTGCTAATCGTGGCAGATGATCTGGGCTATGCCGATGTTGGGTTTCACGGCTGCCAAGACATCCCCACACCGCACATCGACGAACTCGCTAAGTCTGGCGTGCGTTTCACCAACGGCTATGTCAGCGGTCCTTATTGCTCACCAACTCGAGCTGGCTTGTTGACAGGACGCTATCAAACTCGCTTCGGTCATGAGTTCAATCCCAATGGAGACGCTGGCTTACCCGTCAGCGAGACCACGATTGCCGATCGCCTCAAAGCTGCCGGTTATAAGACAGGCCTGGTCGGCAAGTGGCACTTGGGCAATCAGCCGCAGATGCAGCCGCAACGTCGAGGCTTCGAAGAGTTCTTTGGTTTCCTCGGCGGTGCCCATAGTTACTTCGAACACAACGGCATTCTCCGCGGAACAGAGCCCGTGAAGGAGCTCGACTACACGACAGATGCCTTCGGACGCGAAGCCGTCTCGTTCATTGAACGGCACAAGTCCGAAAACTGGATGCTGTATCTCGCCTTCAATGCCGTTCACACGCCAATGGACGCGACGAATGATCGACTCGCAAAGTTCTCCAGTATCGCGGATAAGCAGCGTCGAACCTATGCCGCGATGATGCTGGCGATGGACGAAGCGATTGGCAAAGTCCGAGCCAAGCTGAAAGAGACAGGGCTCGCAGACAACACGCTCGTTGTTTTCATCAGCGACAATGGCGGACCGACGATGGTGGGCGTGACCGTGAATGGTTCTCGGAATGAACCACTCCGAGGCAGCAAGCGCACGACCTTGGAAGGCGGCGTGCGAGTGCCCTTCGTTCTGTCATGGCCAGCTAAGTTGAAGCCTGCCGTCTTTGAGCAGCCAGTCATTCAGCTCGACGTTAATGCCACCGCGTTGGCTGCTGCCGAAGTCTCAACCAAGCCGAACGAAAAGCTCGATGGCATCAACTTGCTGCCGTATCTGACAGGAGAAAAATCGGGAGCGCCCCATGACTCGTTGTTCTGGCGGTTCGGCAACCAAATGGCGGTTCGCTCCGGCGACTTCAAGCTCGTTCGTTACGACTCTAATGCCGACACTCAAACTGGACGTGCTCAGCCGGCGACGGCAGCCAAGCTCTACAACCTTGCGCAAGACATTCACGAAGACCGAGATCTCGCCGCCGCGATGCCTGAGAAGGTTAAGGAACTGCAAGCGAAGTGGGACGAGTGGAACACGTCGAACGTTAAGCCGTTGTGGGGCGGAGGCGGGAAGGACAACGACGGCGATCCCGCTCCGAAGAAGCCCGGCAAGAAGGCCAACAACAAGAAGTCGAACGAGTGACGTGGCCAAGCCCCTACGCAAACGCGAAGGGAAAGAGCCTTCGCACGAGCGCATCGTTCCAATCAGCTCCGTATTCGCACGGTTCGAAGGCTTCCATCCAACGGCAGTGTGCCGCGTGCTCGGCCCCGTATGAGGCCACGGCAAGGTCGTGATGCTTCTTTGCGATCCATTCGATCCGCTCGCGATACCACTGCCCTAACCACTCGCGACGGGCGGCATCTTCGGCTGGCAACTGGTCCTCATATCGATGATTGAAGGCCAGCCACTCGTAGAACTGAGACTTGTGGCAATGCAGCATGTCCACGACTCGTTCCACGGTCGGTTCAATGTCGACAACGACTCTCGGCGAGAATGGGTACGGTCGCTGAAATGTGTCCGCGACATACGCGATCGCCGGGTTGTCGCGCAAGATCGCAGACTCGGGAGCAACGGCGGGCACAGTGACCATGTAAGCTGCATCACACACCAACTGCGACGTGTATCGATGGTCGGGGTGATAGTCGTTGGGGCGATGCGTCAAAACGAGATCAGGCTTGAAGTCCCGAATCAACCGAATCAGCACGCAACGAGCTTCATACGTTGGGGCGAGTTGTCCGTCATGAAAGTCGAGCACCTGGTACTCACTGCCAATCACTCGACCGGCAGCGGCGGCTTCGGCCTTTCGAATCGCGGCCAACTCCGCGCCACGTTTGAGATGATGTCCCGCATCTCCATTGGTAACGCTGACGAGCTTCACTTCGTGCCCATGCTGCCGCCACAAAGCCGCCGTGCCACCAGCCATGATGTCCGCGTCGTCGGGATGAGCACCAATGATGAGAATTCGAAGTGGAGTCGCGGGCATAGGTCGTTCCAACCATGAGGAAGTGATGTCGCATGGCGAAGCTCAAGAATGAGTCCACCGTTGAGTTCGGCAAAGTTAGATGGCCAAGCACGTTTCGACTACCACTCGGCGACGAGGTTGTTGACGTTGTCGCAGCAGAACTCAGTCATCGAGCGGTTCGCCAGAATTGATCGACCTTCCGTTTCTTCCCGGCGAACAACCATTCTATGTCAATTGGCGATGTATCAATAACGACATCGCAAGGAGTCGTCTCATGCTCTTTCAATCTCGTACCTTTGGCTCCGGACATGGACCTCACCTGCTGATCATCGCTGGCGTGCATGGCGACGAGTACGAGCCCATGTTCGCCATACGTCGCTTAGTGAAGAGGTTCGAAACGATCGCCGTGCGCGGTCGTGTGACGCTCATTCCCATCGTGAATACAGCGGCTTTCCTCAGAGGACAGCGAACTGCCGACGATGATCGAGACCTCGCCCGCACCATGCCGGGTCGCGCGGATGGTTCGATCACCGAGCAAGTTGCAGCAGAACTTACACCACTTATCCAGCAAGCCGACTTCTTAATCGATCTGCATACGGGCGGTCGGCTCTTTCGCATGCAACCTCTGTCGGGATACGTCCTGCATCCGCAAGCAGACATCTTGCAACGGCAGAGAGAAATGGCGGTCGCGTTTGGAATGCCAATCGTGTGGGGCACCTACCCGTTTCTAAACGGCAGAACGTTGTCCGTCGCGCGCGATGCCAACGTGCCCGCGATCTATGTGGAAGCATGCGGCAGCGGCACATTCCATCCGACGGCCGTTGATGCTTGCGAACGAGGTTGCCTGAATGTCGCGACCCAGTTGGGACTGATTGATCAACCTCAAGCTGTCCCCAAAGTGCAATGGCTCGTCGAAGATCCTCGCGACCAAAGTGGCTTCATGCAGATGCAACATCCCGCCGCTGTAGATGGCTTCTTTGAACCACTGGTCTCACTCGGAGAACTCTGCGAGCAAGGTCAACCGATCGGGCAGATCACGGATGCCTGTGGAACATTGCTAGCCTCAGTGCCTGCGGGCGAACGAGGTCTCATGCTCTTTCAACGAGCCGTTCCCGGAGTGAAAGCCGGAGAAAGTACCGGTGGCATCTTGCCCCTGGCCTACGCTCAAGAACTCGACCACCTCGGCCTCTCATGAGAATGAGTTTGCCAGCCATCACTCGCACTTCACGGACTCTTTGTGCTCGATCGGATGTTCGGCAGGATCTCGATTATTTGGCTCAAGATGCCCCGTTGAAACCGCCGTTGACCCATTTCTTTTGACCGACCTATAACGCCACCCCACTGCCAGAGGAGTCCGAGGGGAGGGCACTCGGCGATTTTGACTGCCGACGTATGAAGGGAATCATGCGATGAATGACAGTATGCAAACCGAAGCGGGACCCGCTTCGACGAAGTCGAAAAAACTACTCATTGTTGGCGGCACGGTCGCGGCGTTAGTCGCCGGCGGCGCGGGCCTTCAATGGTGGAAAGCTCAAACGGGCACTGCTGCCGAAGATCCAGGCAAGACCGCGGTCAAACAGACGGCAGCCGCAGGCACTGCAACTGCTCAACCCAAACGAGAAGCTGCTGCGAAAGTGACGATCAATGGTCGCAGCATTTCCATTCCGCTCGATGAAGTGTTTCGCGAATGCGCCATGCGCGTTGGCAACGACGTCATCGAAAGCGTGGTGAATCGAGCCGTCATTCAATTGGCTTGCGAACAGCAAGGCGTGCAGATCACCGAGTCCGAAGTCGAACAAGAAATTGTTCGCATCGCGAAGCAGTTCGGCATTCCGACTGAGTCTTGGGTCGAGATGCTGCGGACCGAACGCAACATCTCGCCGGAGCAATACAAGCGCGACGTGATTTGGCCGATGCTCGCACTCAAGAAGTTGGCGGGAGAAAAGGCTGAGATCACCGAAAAGGACATGCAGAAAGCCTTCGTTCGGCATTACGGCGCTCGCGTAAAGTGCCGCATGATTATGTTGGACAGCATGCGTCGAGCGAACGAAGTCTTCCATAAGGCTGAGCTGAAACCAGATGACTTCCCACGCCTCGCTCGCGAGTACTCAGTCGATCCAACCAGCCGAGCCATGGAAGGCAGTGTGCCTCCAATCGCTCGTTACTCTGGCAACCCTGACATCGAGGAAGCTGCGTTCCGACTGAAGGAAGGCGAGATCTCGGGCATCATCCACATCGGCTTGAATCGCTACGTCATCTTGCGAAGCGAGGGGTTCACCGAGCAAAAGGTCAAAGACGTCAACGAAGTTCGCGACGTGCTCTACAAAGACCTTGTGGAAGAAAAAGTCCAAGAGTCAGTAGCCAAGTTGTTTGAGAACCTGAAAAAGGGTGCTCGCATCGACAACTATTGGACCAACACCACAAGTGGCGACGTGCGTCAAGTTTCTGGAACGAAGCCAGCTGACGGCGAACGATCAGCAGTCAAGACGGCGGCGGGCGAACGACCTACGTCGGAAGCGACTGGCAAGACCGGTCCGTTCTCACCGACAGGTTCTACGGCAGGATCAACTCGCGGTCCAGCCAACCCGATCTCTCAGCCCAAGCCAAGCGCAGCCAGTGCTCCCAAGAAGTAAGTTCTCGAGTACGGCTCCCGCTGATAACACAAACGGCCTCGGCAAGTTATTGCCGAGGCCGTTTTATTTTGTGATGCAGAAGACTCAACGGTGAAAGATAAACGCCAATCGTTCGAGATCAGCACACACGAAGGGTGATACCTACACGATGTGAATTTCGAACCTTCCCCGACTAGTTCTACTTCTTCTTTCGAACCGGAGTGACTTGCTTGTTCGCATTGCCGGGAGCAACTGCGTCCTTCAAAAACTCGTTCAACTTCACGCGCATCGCAGCCACGCGTTCGGGTTCTTGAGAGACCAAATTCTTCGATTCGCCGAGGTCGTTCGCCAAGTTGTAAAGCTCAAGACTTTCAGGCTTCGACGCTCCCTTTGGCTTCTCAGTCACTTCAGCAGCTTCACTGTCGACTTCGGAAGCATTGAGCATCAGCTTCCAGTCGCCCATTCGAACCGCCGCTCGCGTTGGAGCCTGAACCAACAACAGCGCGTCATGAGGTGACTTCGCTCCCTGAGTCAGCGTCGGCCAAATATCACGGCCATCCAGAGGCAGAGGTTGTTCGAGTGAACCTCCTGCGAGCTTCACGAGAGTCGGAAACCAGTCGACCGTATGCAGCGGCTCTTTGTTGCGAGCACCGCCGGGAATTTGCCCCGGCCAATTGATGAAAGCACTGGCGCGAATCCCGCCTTCGTACAACGTGCCCTTGCCTGCTCGAAGCGGTCCATTGTTTGAGAGAGTTCGAGGACTCGGCCCACCATTATCTGCCGAGAACACAATCAAGGTTTTCTCGCGCTGGCCCGTGCTTTCCAGCGCGGCCACGATCTTGCCAATTGCCTCATCGACGGCGCTCAGCATGCCAGCCAAAGAACGCCTTCCACCTTTCAAGTTCTCGTAAGGTGCCAAGTATCGCTCGGGCACTTGCAGTGGCGCATGAACTCCATTGAAGGGCACGTAAAGAAACAGCGGCTTGGTTTTGTCCTTCTCAATAATGAGTCGGCAAGCCTCGCGAGCGACCAGTTCGGTGCTATAGCCCTCTTCTTTGAGTTCTTTGTCATCGCGGTACCAGTCATGCGACTTTTCGCGCATGTGAGTGAAGTAATCGATGGCTCCGAAGTAGTGCCCATATTGATGGTCGAAGCCGCGCGAGGTCGGTAGGTACTTGGGCTGAAACTCTCCCAAGTGCCACTTGCCCGTGATCGCCGTTTCGTAACCGACTTGCTTCAGAGCATTCGCGAGCGTGCGTTCGTTAAGCGGCAGTCCCCACTCAGCATGAGGTCGCACAATCGTGTAGACGCCGGTGTGAGTCGCGTAACGGCCCGTCATCAATGCAGACCTCGTTGGCGAACACACCGGTTGAACATAGAGCGACTCCAACACCGTTCCAGCCTTAGCGAGCCGATCAATGTTTGGCGTCTTGATGTCTTGGCAACCGTTGAATCCGCAGTCGGCGTAACCTAAATCATCAATTAAGAAGAAGACGATGTTGGGTTTCGAACTGGCCCGTTGGGAACTCGCCGTTGGATTGTCTTGAGCAAGCAGCGACTGTGCCGTCCCCATCCACGAAGACACCAGGATTGCCAGCACGAGATGCCAGCGGTTGCCATGACTAAGCGCCGCCAAACGATCGACGACAGCCCAAAGAGTCGACCTCATAACCAAATCCTTCCTTGAGAATGAAACCAAGGGTCTAGAACAGAGACCAGTCTGAAGACTCGTTGCAATCAATTCGAGCTAGCCTCTATTGGCAGACTGAGTTCGTAACCTGTCTCAAAGGAAGTGGATCAAAAATGACATGAGCCCATGGCAATAACACGGCAATTCTCGTCCATCACGAGAATTGCCGTGTTATTGCCGTGGGCTCAGTTTGGCTGATAGCTCGGTGAGGTCTGTATAGTCGGAAAAGAACCTCGCAACTCACTGCTATTTGAGGTCGGTCTAGCGGCGACTCTTCATTAAGGGCATCCAACGATCGACGCGAGACAACGCATTGACGACTGGAGGCAGCAACGATGCGTAATCGCGAGCTTTCGGGACAAAGTCGACGGCACCGTTTTCAAGACTCTCTAGGACGGTCACCAAATTCGCGTCACCGGTCAGCATGATGACCTGCACGAGCGGGCTGATCGCCTTGAGCTTGGGCAGCAACTCGACGCCGCTCATCCCTGGCAAGTTCAAGTCGCAGATCACGACGTGATAGAGCGACTTTCGCATCATCTGCGTTGCAACTTCGGCAGCGTCGGCTTGATCGACATTGATTCCTACCTTCGAAAACTGACGCACCACCAAACTGCGAACAATCGGATCGTCATCAACAACGAGCACTCGCGTGCGTGTTTGTGTGACTGGAGCTGTCGGCTTCTCTGGAGTCACCGTTACTGCTGCAACAGGTGCAGCCACGACCGGCGCTTCCACAACTGGAGCAAAATGAATGGAAGTCGAAGCGGATACTTCTGTAACCGGGAATGCCGCAGGGGCCTGGTTGAGAGCAATCAGAGACTCCAGAGCATCACTGATGTCGTAGCCATTCGATTCTGCAACGTTGTCGAGCAACGATCGCAACACGTCCAAGGACGACAGCAGCGTTGAGACCACTTTGGCTGTCGGCTCCATCTTGGACTCTCGGACTTGATCCAAGAGGTTTTCCATCGTGTGAGCCAACTTGCCAATTGTGCTCAGCCCTACAAAGCCAGACTCGCCCTTGATGGTGTGGGCCTAGCGAAAGATGCGATTGACGACCGATACACGGTCGGTCTCAGCCACCTTCTCGATCGCGACCAAATCAGTTTCGATCTGCTCCAATAGCTCATTCGCGTTGTTCACGAACATCGCGACCATTTCAGGATCACTGGCGAATTCATCAATCGTGTCAGCAACAGCGCTCATGAGTGTTCCTCATTGAGGAGAATGCAAGTTGGTTGGGTGTTGGTAGGCGGGAGCTCTTGGGTCGCTATCGGTCTACGAATCCAAAGACAATTTTGAAGGGCCCGATGTCCGAGTCGAAATCGACGCACACTGGGCGACACTCGCTGGGGAAGTCGATCTGCAATGCTTCGCCCCGAATGATGGTGGGGATGCCGAGCTGTAAGTCGAGATCCGCAACTCGATCTTTGGCGCTCCCCGCGATTACGTTGGCAAACTCGCCCACCGTGTCACAAACCAGCGAGCTGATCTCGTCGAGCTCCACATCAACCATGCGTTTGACAGCTTCAAGGGCCGCGGCTTTCGAGAAGTTCAAGCACAACATCCCTGCAATGCAGCCTGTCAAACCAATGATCGCCGAAACGGGATAAAACTCCGTGCCTTCTGTCTTAAGAGCCAGCCCCGTTTTCCGACATTTAACTCCCATCATGAGATCGAACGTTTCAAACGTTGACTCAATGATTGGATTCACAATTTGAGCTGCCGATGAAGCGGTCGCCTGCACGATCGATTCCTTTTGAATTGCGATGAGACCAAATGCCCAGCGTGTTGTGGCTGTCAGGCAATGCCGAAGGCTGCACCTTGCATCCATCGGGAGTGGCCGCACATCTCGTGAAAACGTTGAAGAGATGCGTCGCAGCAGAGATAGGTCACGCATCGAGCACACGGCGTTGCGATTCGCGGATCAAGGCGTGCAAAGTCGATCGTTTGCCGCACCATCGTACTAAGCTGCACTTCTTGTGCGGCATTCCTCTCATTCTGAGGCGGTTCATTACTGAGTCGGTCGATCGCACTGGCAATTCTTCGCCCAACTCACACTGCAACGAATGGCTGACCTCACCGTGATGAAAGTGATACGGAGGCGTGCAACATCCATTTCAAGACATCACAAGATCGCTCGTCATTTAACGGGGACTGCCATCTGCGTTGAGAGGACATTGCAGCTAAATAGACCATGACTAACGAACCAGCCAAAAAGCTTTAGGTGGGCACTGCGGCTCATTCCCGCATGGAATTCTTATGACAGAAGTCGCTCAACGCATCTTAGCTAATCACTTCCCAGATCTCGGTCGATCCTTGCGGATTCACTCGGTTGGTGAATCTGGATTCTCTGGTGCAGCTGTGTTTCGAGTGCTTTCCGAAGCTGGCTCTTTTTGCTTGAAGCAATGGCCGAAAAATCATTCCGAACAACGTCTTCGTGAGCTTCATCAGCTCTTGCGACACTTTGGCGAAAGAGGATTAGCCGTCGTCCCAATACCGCTGCGAAGTATTCACGGACATAGCGTGTTGCTGATTGACCAAAGAATGTGGCAACTCGAACGCTGGATGCCGGGCACCGCTGACTTTTGGCAAGCCCCCTATGACGACCGACTGAGATCTGCGTTCATGACGCTCGCTCAATGGCATCAGCAAGCCGCAACGATTGCGTACCGAGGTGAGTGGTTTCGAATGGATGTCTCTGCCTCTGTCCCGACCGTCATCGACCGCATCACTGGGATGTCGCGACATACCAACAATGTCATCGGCAACATAGATGCGAGTCTGATGCGTGAGACTCATCAATCTTGGCGCGAGTACGGCCGACTTATCACGACGACGTTTCGCTGGCGAAGCCCGCAGCTCCTTCACGATCTACAACAGGCGACGACATGGCGAGTCAACTTGCAACCTGTGATTCGCGATGTGTGGCACGATCATGTGCTCTTCACCGCTAATGAAGTCACTGGGCTCATCGACTACGGAGCCGCGCGAACCGACACCATTGCCGCAGACATCTCGCGACTTCTTGGAAGCCTCGTCGGTGACAACATCCCGCAACGCCAAGTCGCCATCGCAGCCTATGAATCGATCCGCCCACTAACACCGACCGAACATCAACTGATTCCGTTATTGGACCAGTCCAACGTGTTGCTCAGCGGCTTAACTTGGCTGCATCGACGCTACGTCGAACGCGTGCCCATCGAGCAAGAGTCCCGAGTCCTCTCTCGTCTACAACGGATCGCCCAACGACTCAGCCAGTGGAGCAGCCCGAACATCCTCTAGCGTCAGGTCTTCCCACTGTATTTTCCATGACAGGCCCGCGTCGGCCCTCGATCTTGCTGCGACCAGCATCGGCCTGAATTGCACGAGTACGCCACCAATCCAAGCCTTAGTCATGTCGACTGCCAACAAGACGATCTGCTTCGACTGATTCGCAGCGATCAAGACGTATTCCGAGCCGCACAGTAAACCCTGAGGACTTCGTCTTACTTGGTTTCATCGGGCAACGTGCGATTCAAGAGTTCGAAGAGGTCGTTGCGTTGCTCGAATGGTCGCACGCGCGTGAACCACGCCGTCCACCGCTTCAGCGCATCGCGTTTCCACGCGGCAACTGCGGCTCGCTTTTGAGCATCGTCAGCGTTCTCTGGTAGATCTTGATACGGACCTTCGGCGATGCCCACACCCGACAATTTGCGACTCAGAAAACGAAGCGACGCATTGGCTTCGACAAGCACGTCCACATCGTCGTCATTCAAGGCCTGAATCAACAGAAGCGCATCACTCAGTTGTCCGCTTCGCCCCAAGGCCCAGACTGCGGTTCGTCGAACCTCTGCACTGGGATGCTTCACGAGACGCCGCAACGTCTCAAGCTGACCTAATAATTCCTCGCGGTTGCCAATCTGCACCTTCTCAACGATGGCCGTTTGAGCGTCCTCAAGTGCACTCGCATCTTGGTTCGCCAACTCACTCAACAAATCGTCGAGCGCCCCCTTCGACTTGCGCTCCTGAAGCTTACCTTTGGCGACATTGGCCTTAGCCAAATCATCCGGCAGCCCGCGACCACCCGTCTGAAGACCACCGGAAATGTTCATCTTTTCAATGATCCGTCCCGTAGTTCGAGTCAGGAATAGTGTCGTGAGCGCAGTCGCAGCAATCTTGCCGTTGTAATCATCCCACGTACCATCCTGTTCTTGTTGAGCGATTGCCGCAGGCAAGCATTCGTTGAACCAGTCATGACTTCCAATCTTGTTGCTGGCAGTTAACGCCCCGACACGCTCCAATGAGTAAAAAAAGTATCCTTTCGTATGAGTTGGAGAAGTCGTTGCCCAGTGAGAAGAAATCCAGGCGAGTCCGCGATTAATACCCTGATCCAACGAGGCAATTGGAACCACATCTCCTGCTTCCGCTCGTCGCCGATCCCAATCCGCTTGAATACCTTGGGCCTGCACATCATCAAGGAGTCCGAACTTCTTGGGCTTCGCCTTCCCCTCTTGTCCAAAGTAAGGCTTGTCGCCATACATGTAGATTCGAGAGACGAATAAAACCGTCGTGCCTGCAAACGTCATATTGGGATACGAACCAGAGCCGGCCGGGCCAATGTTTATGCCCGGATGATACGCGAAACCACCGTCCGTCATTTGGGTTGCCAAACACCATTTTGCGGCATTGCTCCAGACCTTGATTGGCGTCCGTATCCCTGTTCGCTCAGCCGCCCAAAGTCCAAGTATCGCATATTGAGTTATGCTCGTATCGGAATCATTCGTGTCAGGATAAGTCCAAAATCCACCGGGCCGCTGATTCTTAACTATAAATTGCTGTATAGATTCTATGATCGGTCGATTCTCTCCGGGAACTGAGTCGGTCAGTAACGCAATATCTGTAGTTGCTTCGTAGATAGCATGCTGGCTATCCACAGGCTTATATCCGTCTGATGTTAGTTTACGGCGAATAGCGGCAATCGCATCGACAACCTCGGGAGACGTGACAGGATTTCCAGCCTTGATCAACGTGTACGCGACCAGACTTCTGTATCCATTCTGCTGCTCGTTATACTTCGACTTCAAGAATGTAGTCGCCCGCTCAATCGCTGGTTTTGCTCGTGGGTCGATGAAGAATTCCACTTCTGCAGCCCAAGCCGTTAGACCGGTGACTAACATCAGAATTGCCGCAATACAGTGCTTTCCAGGGACTCGCAGATACATGTCGCGCAAACTTGGCTTGGCATAGAGTTCGGCCATGGAATTATCCTTGCATACGAATTCTCAGATCTAAGTTCCTAAATACTCACTGGTGAACCCGTCTTACTCAGCATGTAATGTCTCGCGGAGTCGATCCATTAGCACTTGTGACACGACACGGTGCCCATCGGGTGCCAAGTGATGATCGAAGCGATAGAAGAGTTTTAACTTCGGATCAGCTCTGCGAGAAGCCGCGAGGTGCCCAGAAAGATCGATGACTTCCACTCCACAGTCTCTCGCAGCGGATGCCGCTGCGATCCGAACCCTAGAGTCACAATCCACACTCCCCTTCTCTAATCCCAGACTCTGAACGGCACCGGCCAACCCCTCAAAGTCTTCCTCGGGAGCAATTTCTCGAAGCGAGGGCAATATCAGAATCAGAAGTTCTGCATTATCACGCTGGGTGCTTTGCTTAAGCAGGCTGACGACATGTGCCCACATTTTGTCACAATATAGAAATAGCTCAGGTTGCTCCTGAAAGAAAAACGACTGCCCCATAGACTGCCAGTACGCTGCGTACTCTGCCGGTTTGAGTGACTGAATTCGAAGTTCAGAAGGGGTATGGCGAGGAAGATTACCGAAGACTGCTCTGAGCGGCTTGATTTCAGCAAGCGCATGATAAGACGCGAAATGCTCACGCAAGAACGCCTTGCCAAGCTGCAGGCGCGAACGATTTGCTGATATCGCCTGTTCTTTGAATGTCTCAGATATAGGCTCAACATGCACATAAACCTCGTCGCGAGACTCTAGATGCACTCGATCCTCTCGCTTGGCAAGATCCCAATAGTCGTTACCCGCATAAAAGCAGACCACGACCAGGTTTGGGGAAAAATGTCGCCCCACCTTTTCGTATAGCCACCACTCTTGATATGGTGAAAAAGTTACTTGTCCAGCATTTATTACATCAATTCTCGAATCACTATTACCCACATTCAATGCGGCCTCAAGCAAGTTGGAATAGCTTTCGCAATTCGCGCAGACGCCATCAGTATGCGAATCCCCGAGCACAAGCACCCTTCGGACTCCCTTTGCCACGTTTATTGCGGTGTCGACATCTTCTCGAAAGCCACAGCAATCACGTCGGGTAATAATCTTACCCCCCGTGTATTCATTCGTCACTATTTCCGTAGTCTGATATGGGGCGTGGATCCAATGTTTTAACTGCGCTTCGCGAAGCCATGAAGCCGAGTGAAGTTTGGATTCATCGAGGCGAACTGTTGCAGTTCCAGGGCGAAATCCAAATCCCAAAAGTCGACAACTGATTTCAAGAAACACAAATGACAAGAGCATTGAAGTAATACAAGAGAGTAATCGAAATATTGACCGCCTTGAGAGCCAATATTTCCGCTTGGCACCAATCGGATTTGTGTTCATAAAACGCCTTTTCGAAGGAGAATTGGCAATTCAGCATCGTTGTGGTCTATAGTTTCTGAGCTCATTGTCCAGTACGTAGTGCTTGGGAGTTGCTAATTACGCCCGACTAGCATGATCTTACGACTTTATGGATGGCATATACGCTCGAGACTCCACGACCATTACTGACTTATCTATCGGAACGCATAGCAGCGACAGTCGCCCATTCCAGTTAGTGATTAAATCCAGGCACCTAATTGCTCATGGGTCTGCAATGCCGTTTTTGATTCGACCGTCACTGTATTCCAAGTTGGACTGGCTTTCGAGCAGAGACATGACCAGGCATCAGCGCACGAAATACAATCGTCGGTATTCGATAACAGAAAACGCCTTTAAATACGCTCTTCACGCAATCGCCGTGAGCTGTCATTCGTAAACGCAATTGGTTACAGAAGTTGCTCTGACGTCCTTTCAGGGCCGGCGCGAACTTATGGGCGCCTTGGGATTTGGGTAGCTCGCGTGATTGGCTTGTGGAGTGGATCAGACGCTCAATTCGGGGTGAGATGGTACTCACTTGATGGGTGTGGCAAGCAGGGCGATTGCAGGCAAATTCATGATCCCAAAAGCACTTTGAGAACTAATCATCGTCCCAGCCTGCCATGAGTCGGCGGTACTTGACGCCGACCTTCGATGTCATGTCGTTCTTCAGGAGACTGAGCGGTTGGCGGCGCGGCAGGCTGAAGTTGGTGGCGCCGTGACCTCGACGCAGTCAGAATCGGTCTTCTCTGAAGGCCAGATCGGGTTGCCAATGCAGGCGGTTTTCGCTCGACCAATGGGTCAACATGGCTTCGGCAAACTGTTTCGCCGTGAGTTTACGACTCGTGGTATAATGCTGAGCATCGATCGTTTCCTGGCCATTTCGGAGTGTCTAGTTGACCGTCACCCGATCGCTTTCAACTCTGGCCAGCGTGAGGCATATGGCAAATTATCCGGTATGGCGCGTCATATATTCGTGTTCGGTCTAGCGGCCGTATCGCTTTTCATAGGTCTGACAAAAGTGTCGTCCCGATGGTGTTCCAGATTCGCAGAGGATCTTTCCAATGTGACATTTTTGACCTTCAAACAATGTCGACTGGTTGTCCTTCACCGCCGGATCATAGTCCACTTTCCGGTTGATGATTTCTTGGGCGATCTCCGCTTGACAGCCCGTCGCATCGATTGTTTCTAAGGTCTATGAAAGCTCCAATCGTCGCAGCGATTTCGGGATGACGGTGATCTCGTTGCTCTTTTCGTCCACAGTCACTTTTCCCAGGGAAAATTTGATTGTCACTCGCCTACGCACTCACCATGTGAATTGCAGATTTGCTAGTGGCCTGATCGAAGCTTCGCCGTAACGTCTTGCCGTTGAATGGGAATGATCTGTTCCTTCGAAATATCATGCAGTGCCGAAATCCAACGGAGTAAACACTTTTCGAATTGCTCAGGACGTAATGCCGCTAGCGCATGATTGAAACGGTCGCGCGAGGGAATGCCATTGCTGAGATTCAGAAAAGATGCGAACCGCTCGCGTTTGGCTTCGGCGAATTCCGATATTGCTAAAAAGTAGTGCGCCCCACAAATCAAAGGACACTCCGCCATCGTCACAATATTGACCAAGGGGAAGTAACGCGAACCGATCGAGGATCCGTCAGGCCTGCAAGATTTTCTGCGAGTAGCACACTTCCTTGTGAAACCGACATGTTCACTCCCCGCCACTAAGACACCACTCAACTTGCACCCTTAGCACAAAACCAAATATGCTTAGTCTTAGCGTTGCAAATTATCCAATATTGCGAGAACGCCGCTTAGGCGACAACCGCACGTGGATCGGAGTCCACGCTCAAGTCGTCCTGAGTTCGGTGCTAGAAACCTTTAACCAACTGCTCTGCTCTCCTATTCGGTCCTTGACCGAAATCAAGTACGAGTCATGTTTTGCCAAGATTAACTTTTCAACAATGTTATGACGGCATCTATTGACAAATCTATCTACGTGGTTTTTTGCCCACATACAGCGTCGCAATCCCAAACGTCAGTGGGATGTATGTTGCTTCGACAAGTCCCGCCGTCTGCATCATTCCAGTCAATTCCTCGCCCTGTGGAAACTGCGAAACGGACTGCGGCAAGTAATTGTAAGCCGCCTCGGAATTCCGCGCGAGTAACTGCCCGATCCTCGGCAATACATTGCGAAAGTACCAGCGATAGACGGCACCGAAGAGACGGTTCGTCGGCATGGAAAACTCCAGCACGGCTACCCGCCCCCCTGGCATACAGACTCGCGTCATTTCGCGGAGTCCATCAATCGTGTCCGACACATTTCTGAGCCCAAATGCTACCGACACAATCTGGAATTGATCTTCGGCAAACGGCAGCCTGAGAGTATCGGCTTCCAAAAAGCTCAGTGACTTGTGGGCATCTTCGCCAGCAATGAGGGGCTGAGACTTCTGACGAGCAATCACGAGCATTTCATGAGTGAAGTCCGTACCGACGACTCGCACCTCGCCGCGAGCCTTCTTCCAATAGGCAATTGCTAAGTCGCCGGTTCCCGTGCAAACGTCAAGAACGGGGGCATCTCCCTTCGGAGCAACTCGACGCACCGTTCGCCAACGCCAATAGATATCAGTGCCGCCAGACAGGAAGTGATTCAGGAAATCATAACGCCCCGAAATCTCGCCAAACATGCGTCGGATGCGGGAACCAGTCTTATCGACGCTCATAACTAACAATTCATCTTGGAGTTTCGATTGTACTACTAACAATTAAACGCATATTTCCCGGCACTCATTAAGGCCGAGCCGAATTACACAGATCACGTAGGTCTTGCACTCAGGGAAAACGGCAATCCTAATATTGGCCAGCGAGCCTCTAATTGAGATAATCGCAATTTGTCGAACTCTTGCGCTGCTGGCCAGTCTCGCGGATGTCCTTCATCTGGCGATTTTCGAGTCGCGTCAATTCCGAGACGACTTCCGATTCCTCGAATCGGTGCCGCGTGGTCTAACATATCAGCCGGTCCGTCGCTGAAAAGAGTATCTCGTCCGGCATGACAATGAGACGCGACTGCAAACCAAACGGCATCTGCGTCTCGAACATCAACATCCTGATCGACGACGACTATTAGTTTCGCCGTCGCCAGACGATCTAATCCCCAGAGTGCATTTACGACCTTTCGTGCCTGCTGAGGATAACACTTACGAATGCTGGCAAAGACTATATGGCGAAATGCGCCGGATGCTGGCCGATGCAATCCAACCAACTCAGGTACTGCCAATTGAATCAATGGCAACATGATCTGCTCCAAGGCAACTGCCAGCGTCGACAGTTCACAGGGGGGAGCAGCGGCGACGATTTCCGGTATCACCGGATTAGATCGATGTGAAATCGCCGACAAGTGCACGACGGGCAGTCGCTGTTCGGTACTGTAATACCCGGTCGATTGGCCAATGGGCGGAGCTAATTCGAAGGGCTGATTGGGATCGATGGCCCCTTCCAGGATTAGTTCTGCATTCGCAGGCACTCGCAGATTCACACTTCTCGCTCCTGTCACTTCGACAGGTTTGCGACGTAGAAAGCCTGCAAAGACCAGCGGATCGACGTGAGACGGCAACGGCGCGTCAGCCGCGTACGTCAGTGTCGGATCTCCTCCCAACACAATTGCTACTGGCATTTGCCAGCCACGCTTCCGGTAGAGATCTAATAAATGCCACTCGCGTGAGTGCGGCGTCCAATGCACATAGGCGGAAGACGTATCTCGAACTTGAATGGGCGTTCGTGATACCAGTCGACGTGTAGGCGTCGACGACTCGGGACCGGTCAGTTCATCGGACTCGCTCAACGGATTTGTGTTCTGACTGTCGCCGGGAAACTCGACGATGACGACACCGCTATTGATGACAGCGTTTTGCTCGGCGGCCCACGAACGCAGCAGCGGCAACTCGAGAAGATTGATGTCTCTCCCCATTTTGACCACTTGCTGAGCCACTGCGATTTCGACGTCACGAGGTGGCCAGTGTGCAGACTCGACGAACCGAGGCACGAGTTGCAGGGTTTCTAACCAACCTTGAGGAAGGTTGGGCTGAATGATCGCCCGGACTCGATCGGTGATTTCGGAAATCCCTTCGACACCTAACGCCCAACACAGTCGGCGTTCGGTACCGAGCACGTTTGTCGTCACAGGCCACTGCGAGTTGCGGACATTATCAAAGAGTAATGCTGGTCCATGAGAGGCAACCGATTGCTGTGTGATGGCCGCGATCTCTTGCACCGTATCGACCGGCGCGCTGATCCGAGCCAAGTCGTGGCGATCAGCAAGCAGGTTGAGGAATTCAGAGAGATGGTCGCAGGGCATGATGAACGACGGACAGCAGAGGCTGAGACGAGAAACGAGGATTGGAACTCGCGGTATCCTAGAAGACCGCAGGGCGAATTTCCGCGTAACCGGCAAATTTGAGATGGAATGGCTTAGTTGCGTTGTCTCGGGCAGCACGGCCTTCTCGGCGGGACGGCTCTTTGGCTGAGCAGATTCGTTGGTTGGTGCCTTCCTGTGGCGCTAATTATTCTGGTTGTGCCGAATCGTCACTTCATTTTGAGGTCATTTCGGTCTGGTCGACCGAACCCAGGGATCACCGGTCAGCGGCGCGTTGAATGATAAAGCTGCATCCGAGTGCTCCTCTTTCTTTGATTGGACTGCCCATCAATGTCTGATTCTTCGCCCACGCCGTCCGACCGTAAGCCGGACGTTCCGCCTGTTAGCTCCAACTCCCGCAAGCCGAAAGCCGAAGGCCCGACGCTCAATCGCGTCATTCTGGTGGTCATCGTCGTGACGATCTTGTTGGCAAGTATCTACCCGACCGTGGTGGGACGGACGAACGTCAAACGCTTGACCTACAGCGAGTTTGAAGCGGGGCTGCGCGACAGTTCGCTCAATGCGACCAACGTGCATGAGCTGCAGTTTCAGCTTGGCTATTTGAAGTTTCAGGACCAGCCGAAGCCGAAATCCAGCGAGTCGACTGAGAACTATCAGCCGAAGTCCTTTGAAGTCGCGACGGCTACGATTCCCGACCAGTCGCTCGATAGCCTCCGACAACTGCTGGTCGAAAAGAAGATTCCGTACGACGGCATCTTGCCGCCGGGAAATTGGGAATCGTGGACGATGTTGCTGCTAATGGTTGCGCCGGTCGTCTTGCTCTTCATGTTGATGATGAGGCGCATTGGCGGAGCTGGTGGAGCACTCGCATTCGGCCGTAGTCGCGGAAAGCTCTATGCCGAAGATGACACGAAGGTCACGTTCAAAGACGTTGCTGGCATTACAGAGGCCGTCGAAGAGCTGAAGGAAGTCGTTGAGTTCTTGCGATCGCCGGGCAAGTACCAGGCACTTGGTGGTCGCATCCCGCGTGGCGTGTTGTTGGTTGGTCCCCCTGGCACCGGCAAGACGTTGTTGGCGAAAGCCGTTGCGGGCGAAGCTGGAGTTCCCTTTGTCAGTTTGTCGGGATCGGACTTCGTCGAGATGTTTGTCGGCGTTGGTGCGGCTCGAGTCCGCGACATGTTCCAACAAGCGGCTGAACGTTCGCCGTGCATCATCTTCATCGACGAACTGGATGCGCTGGGCAAAGCTCGAAGCGCTGGCATCGCTGGCGGACACGAAGAACGCGAGCAGACATTGAATGCCTTGCTCGTAGAGATGGATGGCTTCGGTTCGGACCAGAACGTGATTGTGATGGGGGCGACTAATCGGCCTGAGACGCTGGATCCGGCATTGCTGCGGCCCGGTCGTTTCGATCGGCACGTGATGGTCGACCGGCCCGATGTGACGGGTCGCAAGGCGATCCTCGAAGTGCATTCTAAGAAGATCAAGATGGATGCCGCTGTCGACCTCAGCCGTTTGGCGAAATTGACTGGCGGCTTTGTCGGTGCGGACCTCGCGAATTTGGTGAATGAAGCGGCGTTGCTGGCTGCTCGAAAGGACAAGAAGTCCGTCACGATGAAGGACTTCGAAGAAGGGATCGAGCGCGTGATCGCAGGACTCGAAAAGCAAACTCGAATCATCCCCGAGGAAGAGAAGCGACGTACCGCGATTCACGAGTGCGGACATGCGTTGGTGGCGTCGAGCCTGCCTCAATGCGATCCCGTCCACAAGATTTCGATCATCCCACGCGGCATGGCTGCGGGTTACGTCATCAGCCATCCCGAAGACGATCGCGGCAATCGCACTCGATCCGAATTGATTGCCACGATCAGCATGTCCTTGGGCGGAATCGCTGCCGAGCAGTTGTTCTACAACGAGACTTCGACCGGCGTGCAAAACGACCTGCAACGCGCGACTGACATGGCACGGCGGATGGTGACTGAGTTTGGCATGAGCCCCAAACTTGGGCGCATCTATTTCAGCGAACGACGCACCAGCGTGTTTCTCGGGACATCAACGTCGATGGAACCGCAGCACAGCGAAGACACCATTCGCGAGATCGATTTGGAAACGAAGCGGATCGTAGAGGAGTGCTTCAACACCGCATTTGAAATTCTGCAGCGACGTCGCAAAGTGCTCGATCAGATGACGAAGGAACTTTTGGAAGTTGAAGTTATGGACATGGAGCACCTGAAGAAGATCTTGGACGCTCATTACGATGGTCCACAGATCGTGCCGGGAACATCCGCTGTGATCGGCACATCGACAGCCATCGAAACTCCCAATGAGGGAGACTCAGTAACTGCTGTGCCCGCGACCTAAGTTCGATTGCGCGACCCTCAAACTGCGGTGTTCGGGTGCTGAAAAGAATTCGGCCATTTGCCGTACTCATTGAGTAGGTTGATGGTCCTTATTTTCGTCAATGGGCTCGACTATGGTGCCAGCGTCCATCGCTCTAAAGCTGACTCGTGCGGGTGAGTCGCATTAGGCGAAGTCACCAGAGATTCGGCAACTTGATATGGCTGAGCAAACCAATGGCTCGTGTTCGCGATGCGGCGCGAGTTTCATTTCCAGTGACAAGCCGGAAACGACAAGCACGCTCTGTGAGAAATGTCGAACGATTGCTTCGTCGGGAACGGTGCGTACTGGTTCGCCGACCGATAGAGACAACTCATCGGTCGTCATTGGCTCAACAGCTCAACCCACCGTATTCCCAGACGATCCAGCCGCGCCGATTTACCCCGGCGATACCGTTCAACGTGTTGCCGATCCGCACGCGACTTTGTTGTTCAGTTCACAACGACAAGCGTCGGCGAAGGCATCTATGATTGAGTTCTCTGAAGGAGATTCAATCGGGCGATTCGAGATCATCAAGGTCTTAGGACGCGGTTCGTTTGGCACCGTCTATCGCTGTCGCGATCCAATTCTTGATCGCGATGTTGCCATCAATGTGCCGAGATTCGTCAACGACGACAAAGATGAATTCGACCGGTTTCTGCATGAAGCCAAAGCTGCTGCCAAGCTGAAGCATCCCAACATCGTCGCCGTGTTTGAAAGCGGTGAGGACAGCGGCCATCCCTTCATCGTGTCGGAACTCGTTGTTGGCACAACGCTCGCAGACATCTTGCGAGGCGGTCGCATGGATACATTGCAAGGTGTGAATTGCATCCAGCAAATCGCAGAGGCCTTGGAGTACGCGCACTCGGAAGGCATCGTCCATCGTGACGTGAAGCCCGGCAACGTGATGGTCACGGCCAATGGTCGTCCTCAGTTGATGGACTTCGGTTTGGCGATGCGTCTCGATAAGTCCGTCGCCAGTTCGCTCGATGAAAAGATCGTTGGCACGCCAGCCTATATGCCACCGGAGCAAGCTCGCGGCGAGCATGACAAAGTTGGCACGCTGAGCGATCTCTATAGTGTTGGAGCAATGTTCTACGAGGTGCTGACACGACGGCCGCCATATGAAGGCCAGCTATGGACCGTCGTGAATCAAGTCAGCGACATGAAGTTGCAACCTCCGTCGCCTAGTCAACTGCGAGACGACATACCCGAGGACTTAGAAGCAGCCTGTTTGAAGGCGATGCAGAAAGATCCCAACGACCGTTACAAGAACCTCAAAGAGTTCGCGGAGGATCTCGAGCGTTGGAAGGACGGTCGTCCGTTGTTGTCGCGTCCTGTGGGGTTCGTGGAGCGTGCCGCTCGTTGGTGCCGTCGCAATCGCTTTTCGGCAGCGTTGCTCAGCGTGATTGCGCTCTTCATCGCGGTCTCGGTCATCGCGAGCTACGTGATGACTTACCAATTCCAACAACTGGCCGAAGCTGCCAAACAAAAAGCCAAAGAAGCGAACGAGACACGCGACAAAGAATCAGAAGCCTTGCAGCGTGAATCCGAGTCTCGTGAGCAAGAGCGGCTAGCCCGGCTTCAGACCGAGCGATTGCTGATTGAGACCTATAGCGAAGCTGCATTGGTCGCCGACAATGCTGGTGATACTCGGCAGTCGGTACTGTGGTTGGGCAATGCCGTGAAAGCTGCTGCGAATCACGAAGACTTAGACCAGCTCAATCGACGGCGCTTTGGAGCCTGGAGTAATTCCGTTGCCATTCCCGTGCATGCTCATGTGGCACCGGGGACGTGGTGTAAGTCTTTGAAGTTCCATCCATCGAATCGTTACCTGCTCACCGAAGCCAAGGGACGCAACTGCGAGATCTGGGATCTTTCGAGCGATCAGGCTTATCCGCTGCCGATCGAAGGAAATATAGATTCAGCCTCGTGGAACGAAGACGGCACATTGTTGGCCTTGGGTGATGGCAAGACCGCGAGCGTGTTCGAATTCCCCAGCGGCCGTGAGATTGAATGCTTTCAGCTACCAGGAGAGATCAGTGTTTTGCAGTTCGCTCCCTTGGGCAGCCAATTGGCGATTGGCGGAGATACTCACGTCGTAGTGCGAGACTTCTGGCTCATCGCAAAACCGTGGGGGTAACTGGTAAAGAGCGGACAGACTGGTTCAGCTGGGGTTGTGAGTTCTCAAGTCGCAACTTCAACGGAGTCCCAGAATGTCCGCTCAAGCGT
>OMIV01000223.1 GCA_900299185.1 Planctomycetaceae bacterium | reverse complement strand
GAGCTTACGGCTACCGCAACCGCAATCACTTCATCCTGAGAATCGAAACACTTCACACCACCAAAGTCCGACTCGTCGGCTGATACCAGTTACCCCCACGGTTTTGCGATGAGCCGAAAAAGGGACGGAAAGGTGATCGAATATCAGGATGTCATCGTCGACGAAGGAGTCGCTGATAAACGCCTGATCGCGTACGAAACGGAATTCTCGTCTCTTTTGAAAGCCAAGTCTCGCGAAATGAATTCCCTGTCCGAAGTTCTGCGTCAGGCGTGGGACTCGGGGCGTTTGCGAACCGCTGCCAAGAATTCTCCTGCCAAGGCGAGCGACGCCCATGCTTCTCTGATTGGCCATATCACCCGCGACGAACTGCGATGTGTGACCGCTGAAGTAGATATGGTCAACGGATTGGCCAATCGCTTCTTGTGGTGCTGCGTAAAACGGTCGAAGTTGCTGCCGGACTGTGGACAGGTTCACACTGTCGACTTCGAATTGGAAATCGCAAAGTTGAAAGAGGCTGTTGAATTCGCCTCAGAAGAACGCATTTTCGCTCGTGACGCTGAGGCTGCTGAAGAGTGGCGAAAACTGTATCCAGAATTGACCGCCGAGCGACCTGGAGCAGTTGGCGCGGTCTGCAATCGTGGGGCTGCCCAAGTAGTCCGACTGTCGCTGTTGTATGCGATACTTGATGTGTCGGACGACATCAAATTGGTTCATCTCCGCGCCGCCCTGGCGCTGTGGAAGTATTGTGAAGCATCCGTCCGTTACATCTTCGGCAGCAGTCTCGCCAATCGAACCGCAGATACAATCCTGCTGGAACTTCGACAAGCTGGTGGCTCGGGGATCTCTCGTACGGCGATATCTGATCTGTTCCATCGCAACAAAACGAAATCAGAAATCGACACTTCTCTTCAATTGCTGGTTGATGGGAATCTGGCCCGGCGGGATACCATCCAGACCTCAGGCCGGTCGACGGAAATATGGTTCCTGAAGTAATACGAAACAAACGAAATCGACGAACCAACCAATTGCAGAAGTGATTGCCTGAATTCGTTTCTTTCGTTCATTCGTATCAGCCCGGACGCAAACGGTTTCTCCTGTTGCGTCGGTTTACGGTGATTTACGAATTGCGCGCTGATCTGACTGCTGATATTCTCATCACATTCACGACCGGAACAAATCCTGGTCGATTCTCGAAAGGTTCGATCTTATGGCCAGTATCATCTCTCGTCCAAATGGAACGAAGTACATTCAAGTCACCGTTAACAAACGACGGTCATCGATTTGGCTGGGCGAAATATCCCAGCGTGATGCGGGAAGATTTCGAGACAAAATCGAGGATCTGGTGAAGTCTCATTCGTTGGGACTTTCGATTCCTCAGGAACTGGCTGCATGGGTTGCCAAGATTCCAGATGAACTGGCAAAACGACTCGCCGAGTTGAAACTTATTGAACCTCGAGTCCAAGCCCCGGTCTTTACGGTTACGGAATTTCTGGTCGATTACATTTCTCGACGTGGGGGAGATGTGAAAGACGGGACTCGGACGTTTTACGGTCATACCGTTCGAAAACTGAATGAGTTCTTTGGATCGGACCGGCGACTAGACGATATCACAGCAGGGGACGCGGACGACTTCCGACGATTCCTGCAGAAGACGGAAAAGCTGTCCGCCGCAACAGTCGTCCGTCGCTGCACGCTGGCCCGGACGTCTTTTCAAAGACGAGATTCGACGCAAATTGATCGATTCGAACCCATTTGAAGTGGTTGGCAAGGGATCAACCGCGAATCCTTATGGACAAAGATTCATAGATCGAGCGACAATCGAAAAAGTGATTGATGCCTGCCCGAATGCCGAGTGGCGTTTACTCGTGGCGCTGTCACGGTACGCCGGATTGCGGGTAACATCTGAACGTCTGATACTTCTATGGCATGATATCTACATGGCCAATTGTCGAATGCTGGTTCACTCGCCGAAGACAGAACATCATGTGGGAAAGGCCACTCGCGTGGTCCCGGTTTTCCCCGAGTTACGTCAGTACCTCGAAGATGCTCGTGAACTGGCCCATGATGGGGCGGAATTCGTGTTGCCGTCGCTCAGAAAGCCCGGAGCAGCGAATGGTGACTGGCGGTCCGTCAATCTGGGGACGATGTTCGGAAAGATCATCAAACGGGCCGGTTTGGTCCCGTGGCCCCGTGCATGGCACAACTTGCGAAGTTCACGACAGACAGAACTCACCGAGACGTTTCCAAGTCACGTCGTGACTGCATGGCTAGGTAACAGCGAGCGAATTGCTGAAAAGCACTACCTGCAGGTGCTCGACACCCATTTCGAGAAGGCCGTGACTGCAGATTGTATGCACGACTGTATGCAGAACGGCGTTCAACTGGCAGGCAAGGAACTGCAAAGGGAACAGGCAGACAACAAAAAAGCCCCTGATTTACAGGGGATTACTGCCAGTTACTTCGGCAATCCACTTGGCAAAATGGGCGATGAGGGATTCGAACCCACGACATCCACTTTGTAAGAATGGCGCTCTAACCAACTGAGCTAATCGCCCGACTCGTTTTGTGTGGCTTCATCTTGGCGATAAAGCCAGATGCTTGAGCCACGTGGAAATTGGTGAGGCTCAAGCGGGTTATGTTTCACTAACTCGAAACCGCTGCGGTCCAAGCCGAGACGACCGACATCGCGATCACCGTGTAAATAAACAGGATGCAGAGCATCTTGCCGATGGCTCGACCAGCTTCGGTGTCGGCGGCGTCGAACTCGCGGAGCTCGACACTGGAGAACAATTCTTTCGGTTGGTCGGCTGGAGCAGCATGTGGGTCTGACATTGGTTGCCCTCAAAAATGCTGATTCAAAAAGGGTTCAGAACGATGGGGGGCGGGACTATGGAGAAACGATTCGGGCTTGTCGAGGTTCGTCGCCAGGTTTTGACGGGCGTCAGTCGCGAACTCTGCAGAGTGTTCGGATTGAAGCGGGTAGTCGCAGGCTGACCTGGGGTGCGGCTTGCGTTACAATAGCGTGGCTCAGGCGATTGGGCCGAAGTCGATCTAGCCTCTGATGAAGCGACCGGCAGGAAGTTCGCAGGCACCGCGGGCTTGGCTGGCGAGAGCTGCTCCTGAGGCACGAAATTGGTGCGGCAGGCAACGTCGAGAGCAGATCTGACGTTGCCTACATGAGTCCGTTGCGCAGGTTTTCAACCTGTGAAACTACTAATAGAGACAGGCAGGTTTGAAACCTGTCCCACAGCCAAAAAGACTTCTGCACGAGACCATCATGGCAGAACAACTCTTCGCTCGACTTCAGACCTTGCGGCAGCGCGTGCGGCAGTTGTTGTGGCTGCATGGTGCGTGCTGGCTGGTGGGGACGTTCTTGGCGGCGGTCTTGATCTGTGGAATGCTCGACTGGCTGCTGCGTCTGGAAGACACCGGGCTGCGCTGCCTGCTGACGTTGTTGGTGGTCGGACTGACTGGGTTCGTGGGTTGGCGGTTCTTGGTCGTGCCCTTGCTGACTCGGTTGAGTGATCTCGATTTAGCGCTGCGAATTGAACGGCGCTATCCCGACTTGCGGGACTCGTTGGCCAGCGCCGTGCAGTTCTTGCAATCTGGCCAAGATAAGCGAGTCGGTTCGTTAGAGATGCAACATGCGACGATCGCGGCCGCGCTGGAACGTCTGCGTCGAGTGTCTCCCGAGAGCATGATTGAGATGCAGCCGGTGCGTCGCGCGGGAGCGTGGGCCGGTGGCACAGCGGCGGTGTTTGTGATGCTGGTAAGTCTCAATTGGCCGACAGCGGCGCTGGCGTTTCAACGGCTGGCATTGCCCTTTGCCAAGCTGCCGTGGCCTCGGCAGTTCGAATTGCGGTTCGTCACCGAGAAGCTCGAAACGCTGAAGGGTGACGAGAACAATTCGATGGTCGTAGCGAAGGGCGAGACCGTCTCTTTGTATGTCGAGAACACGCGCGGTCCGTTGCCGAAGAATCTGACTTTTGAATCGCGAGTGGAAGCTCTGACGCCCAGAGCCGAACCGATGCGACAGACATCGCTGTACGACGCCAAGGGCAAGCCGCGCGAGATCGGCACGATCACGCTCACGATCGCTCAAGGTCCAATTCGCATTCGAGCGTTTGGCGGTGACGGAGAGACCGAGACCTTCGAACTCGATGTTATCGAACCGCCGCGCGTCGAAGGTTTGAATGTGCGACTTATTCCACCAGCCTACAGCGGGCAGCCGGAGAAGGCGTTGCCCGAGAACGTAGGGCTGATTGAGTCGCTGGTGGGGACTCAGGTGAAGATCACGGCTCGCAGTAGCAAGAAGCTGGCGTCGGCGTCGCTGCAGATCAAAGACGGCGAGTCGTTGGATCTGGTCGGTGCTGCGGATGCTCGCGGCATTAGTGGCGAGTTCACGATCACCAAAGCCGGTAACTCGCAGTGGTGGATCACGCTGCAGGACGACATCGGTTTCGACAACGTCGATGCTCAGCGTTACGAACTGAGGGGCATTGCGGATCTCACTCCTGAAGTCCGCATTGAGAAGCCGGTCAGCGATCAGTTCGTCACGCCGACGGCTCGTATCTCACTCACGGTTTCAATTCGAGATGACCTCGCCATCAGAACGGCTCGGCTGACGGTGGCGGTGCCCGTCAAAGAAGGTGTAGCGAAGGTTCCAGGGGCCGAGGCAGGCGTTGAAACGCTGACCAAGCAGGCTCCCGCCGAAGGTGCTGATGCGGAAGCTCAACGAGCTGCAACTCTCGCGTCATTGCCGACTCGTACAACGATCATCGACTTGCCGTTTGATGACGATCGTCCCAAGAGCTTGCATCGTCAGCACGAGCTGGAGTTGGGACAGTTCGCACTCGAACCCGGCATGCGAATCGTCGTGCATGGCGAGGCAACGGACTATTACGACCTGGGCAGTGAGCACGTTGGCCGCAGCTTGCCGCGCACGCTGACCATCATTTCGCCAGAGGCCAAACGGACCGAGTTGCAGGACCGGCAGCAAGCTTTGGTGCTGGAACTGGAACGCATTCATAAGCAGCAAGCGACGGCGCGATCTCAGATAAAAGAGCTGCAATTGCAGATCGAAAATGCCGGGCAGTTGCGACCGAGTGATCTCGACGTGTTGAAGCGCGTCGAGGTTGATCAGCGGCAGCTCAGCACTCGTTTGGCGTCAGCGACGGATGGGATTGAGAAGCAGGCTCGCGCGATTCAAGACGATCGCGAGATCAATCAAGTCAGCGATCCGAAGTCTCAGCAACTCATCGAGAACCTGGCGGACACCGTTAGCGATTTGGTGCAACCCACACTCGAACCGCTGTTGAGGGATCTCGGGAAAGCGTTGAAAGCGAATACCGAACCTCCGCAGCCGGGTCAGGAGAAGGCTCGTGCCGAGCAGACTCGTAAGCCATTAGAAGAGGTCGCACGTCATCAAGACGACGTGCTGAAGAACGTCGGCAAGGTGTTGGAACAATTTCGAGAATGGAAACGCGAACGCAACTTGGCAGGTGACTTGCGAGAGCTGTCGGCGGACCAGCAAAAGCTGATCGGTGAATCCAAGCAGCTCGGTCAGCAAACGTTGTCGAAGTCGATCGACGCGCTGACGCCTCAACAGAAGGCCGAGTTATCGAAGCTGGCAGAACGTCAGCAGCAAATGGCGAATCGCGTGGAGAAGTTCTCAGAGAACCTCAAGGACAAGCAGGGCGGTGAGACGCAGAAGTCCGACCCAGGTTTGGGTGAAGAGCAGCACGCGCTGGATGAAGTGCAACAGCAGCTCAACGAGAACAAGGTCGCGGCCAAGATGCGGCAAGCGGCCAGCAGTTTGAATCGCAATCAAATCTCTGACGCAGTCCGCCAGCAGGAGCAGTTGGCCGAGACTCTGCGCAAGTTGCAAGACACGCTCGACGAACGCGACGTCACCGACCAAGAGTCGCTCGTCAAGAAGTTGGGCGAGGTGCAAGACGAGTTGGCTCAACTCCGCGATCAACAGGATGAGCTGCTGCGAAAGGTCGATCAGGCCTCCAAGATCAACGATGCGGCTCAGCGCGAGGAAGCATTGGCTCGATTGAAGAAGGAGCAGCAACAACTGCGACAAAGAACGGAAGAAGCACTGCGTCACCTGCAACGACTCGATAGTTCTGCCGGTCGCCAAGCTGCGAGCCGCGCCGCAGATCACATGCAGAACGCGGAAGAACGATTACAGCAGGGCGATACGACTCAGGCAGAAGAAGAGCAACGCGAGGCACTCGACGATCTCGAACAAGCCGAACGTGAAACCGCGAAGGACAAGCAACGCGCCGAGCTGGAGCTGGCTCAGGAAGTTATTGAACGCATTGCCGACGAATTGAAGTCGTTGCGAGACCGACAAAAGGCTGCCGTTGTCGAAGCAGAGCGGTTGCAAACCGAGTTTCAAGCGGCCGGCAAATGGTCGCGAGCATTGCTGAAGTCAGCTCGAACCCTGGGGCAAACTCAGAAGAATCTGGCCGAGGAAACTCGAGCTGTGGCCAAGGGCGTGAAAGTCGTCGAAGTCTTGACGCTGGCACTCGACGGCGCCGCGCGTTTGATGGAGCAGTCAGCGGAGCTACTCGAACAAACGACGCCCGATGTCGGTGAGGCGACGCTGTCGAAGCTCAAGCGAGCACACCAACGCTTTGATGATTTGCTCGCTGCTCTGGATCAGAAAGCAGACGACAAGAAGAACGGCCAAGCACAGCAGGGCCAAGAAGGTGGGGAGCAGCAGGCTGGTCCTCCGGGAGAGAACATTCCCATCATCGCTCAGTTGCAGGTCATTCGAACGTTGCAGTCCGATCTGATTGAGCGAGTGAATCAGCTTCAAGCCGCTCGTCCTGCCGGTGGCGACTTCAATGAGAATCAGACCAAGGAACTCGACGCCATCGCCGACGAACAAAGTCGGTTGGCTGATTTGGTTCGCGAACTGACGGAGTTCTTCGGTGATGCTCCGCTGCCGGAAGACAAGAGTAAGCAGCCCGCTGACGAGAAAGCGGAACCGCAAGCCACGCGGTTGTTCGATCGTCCGGCCATTCCTGCGTTCGGAGTTCAAGCCGAGCCTGCGCCGCCAGCCAAGCCTCAATCCAAGCCTGCCAAACCGAAGTCTGTCGATGACGAGTTGCTCGAAAAGTTTGCTCCGGATTTGCCCAAGGACAAACCAGCAAAGGAAGACTCTCAGACCGAAGCCGGGACCGACGGCAAGACTCCCGATGAGTTCAATCGCACGATCGAGTCGATGCGAGCCGTGAGTAAGAAAATCTCCAGCAAGGACTTGTCGGAGGACACTCGCAAGCGGCAGCAAAGCATCTTGAGTGACATCGATCAGTTGATTGAGAAGCTGAAGCAGCCACCGCCGCCGTCTCAACAATCGTCGGACCAACAGCAACAAAATCAGGATCAGCAGCAGCAAAACGAGAAGCAGAAGCAACAACAGAAACAGCAGCAGCAACAACAAGCTCGCAATCAGCAGAAGCAAGGCACAGGTGCGGGCAATTCTCAACAGGAGAAGGACGGCAAGTCGGGCGAGTCGAGCGACAAGGAACTGCAACGCAAAGTCAGCGATCGCACGGCAGAGATCGCGCGACGTCGAGCACTTATCGACGAGGTGTGGGGACATCTTCCGCCAGCGCTGCGCGAGCAGATGCTCAACGTCAGCAGCGAGAAAGTGCCACCGGAGTACGAGGAATTGGTGCGGCGTTATCACGAAGCATTGGCTGAAGACGCGGTCGAGCGACGGAAGCGCGGGATGTCCGGGACTCGCAAACCGTCGAGTGGACCGAAATAGTTCGGCACCTCGGGAACGACGGCGGTGATACGTCGTCCTCCTCAGAGGTTCGTCCTCTTAAGAAGTAAGGTCGCCGATGATTGCCGTCGTCTCGTTTTCGAGTCTGCATTGGCTGGTGCCGGCGCTGTTATTGATCTCGTTCTCGGTGCTGCTCGCCCTGTGGAGTTATCGAGCGATTGACGCGCGGGCTCGGCTGAAGCGGCAGGCGATCGCGTTGAAGTTGGTCGCGTTGAGTGTGCTCGGCATTTGCTTGATCGAACCCGTGTGGAGTGGAGTGCAGGCCAAGCCGCATTCCAATCACTTCATCGTGCTGGTGGATAACAGCCAGAGTTTGAACATTCGCCAGGCCACAGATCGTGATGCGCCATCACTCGCCGAGCGGTTCGACAAGTTGCTCGATGCCACGCAACCGCAGCATTGGTTAGAGCGGCTCGGTCAGGACTTCTCTCTGCATCAAGCCAGCTTTGATCGGCGTTTGCGTCCGGTCACTGAGTTCAAGCAACTCGAACATCAAGGTGAGCAATCCGCATTGAAGTCCGCCTGGACTAGTCTGCAACAACGCTTCCATGGACAGCCAGTCGGCGGCGTGTTGCTCTTCACTGATGGCAGCGCGACCGACGTAACGCTCTCGGACTTGGAGTCTCAAGTTGCGGAGTGGAAGAAGCTTGGCCCGTGCTATCCCGTTGTGGTGGATGAGTCGGCGGCGCGGCCCGATGTGGCGATTAATTCGGTGTCGGTCAGCGAGACTTCGTTCGAGGATGCTCCGGTCACAGTCACCTGCGATGTGCGAGCGAGTGGACTTAAGCACGCGACCAATTTGGCGATCGCCTGTCAGTTGATCGGGACCGACGGCGGAGTGCTCGAAGACCAAACCATACCGCTGACTGACGGCGAGCATGCCGTCTTTCGTTTTCAGGTGAAGCCGACGTCCTCCGGTCTGTCGTTCTATGCAATTGAAGCAGTATTGGTGGCGACCAAAGACGGAGCTACGCCGCCCGACGAGATCACGTTGTCGAACAACCGTCGTCTCGTGCAGGTCAATCGTGGTGCCGCAAAGCACCGGGTGCTCTACATCTCTGGTCGGCCCAATTGGGAGTTCAAGTTCCTCCGGCGAGCGGTGGAAGATGACTCACAGATTGATCTCGTGGGGATGATTCGAATCGCGAAGCGCGAAGCGAAGTTCGACTTCCGTGGTCGCGATGGGCAGTCGAGCAACGCTCTGTTTCGCGGCTTCAAGAAGGACAGCGACGAAGAGACCGAACGCTTCGACGAAGCTGTGATTGTGCGACTCAACACCAAGACTCCTGATGAACTGCGAGCGGGCTTTCCCACGGAAGCGAAGGATCTCTTCGGCTTCGACGCCATCGTTATGGACGATGTCGAAGCGAGCTTCTTCACTCACGACCAACTGGCTTTGATTGGTCGCTTCGTCAGCGAACGCGGCGGCGGTTTGTTGATGCTGGGGGGATCAGATTCTTACGGGCATGGCGGCTATGAACGCAGCCCGGTAGCCGATGCTCTTCCGGTCTATCTCGATCGAGCTAAGCCGCCGCCAGAAGACTCGGCGCTCCGGTTGAATCTCACGCGTGAAGGCTGGTTGCAAACGTGGACTCGACTGCGATCAACCGAGGCCGAGGAACAACTGCGACTGAAAGATGTCGCCGCGTTTAAGGCATTGAATTCGGTGCGAGGCATCAAGCCCGGAGCGTCGGTGCTGGCCACAGTGAGCGACGGCAGCGGCACTCATTGGCCGGCATTGGTTACTCAGCAATATGGTCGAGGTCACGTCGGCAGCCTGCTGATTGGCGACTTGTGGCGGTCTCAAATCAAGGCGACGGAAGCGACTCGCGGAGACTTAGCGAAAGCCTGGCGGCAGACCGTGCGTTGGTTGATCTCGGATGTTCCGCAGCGGCTGCAAGTCACGACCGAACCCGCGCCGGACTTTGCCACCGACGCCATCCGAGTTCGCATCAAAGCCGTCGATACGGAATACCGACCACTCGATAACGCTCGATTGAAAGTCACCTGTTCTGGTCCGTTGTTGGTTTCGGCTGATGCCGATTCGAAAGCCGTGTCGACAGAAAAGCCGGAGACCGTCCTGACCGCCGAGCCTGTTACGGACGAGCCCGGCGTGTATTCGACCGTGTTTGTGCCGCGCGGTGTCGGCAGTTGGAAACTGGCAGTCGAGGCCACGGATGGTGACGGCGAGGAACTGCCGACGGCCGAAGCCGGATGGGTGCATGATCCACTGACGACCGAGTTCCAAAACATCGGCACGCAGCGCGAGTTCCTCGAGAAGCTGGCCACTGCAACCGGCGGCCGAATCGTTGCAGCTTCCGAATTGGACTCATTCGTGGCAGCGTTGCGACATCAACCGATGCCCGTGACCGAAGCTTGGACTATGCCGCTCTGGGATCATCCGCTGGTCTTCATGTGCGTGCTGGCTTGCTTGCTCGGCGAATGGGCGCTGCGACGCGTGGCCGGTATTGCTTGAGCGACTAAGGCAGCGAGCAAAAGCTCGGATCTCGCGCGGCGCCGATTGGTCACCGCGTCGCAGAGTGGTAGCCTTCACGGGCAAGCTTAAGAGTCCGCTCGATCTCGACGACATCGCCCTTCGACGAATCGCTGCGTGGCTTGCGAGTCATGGAATAACTCATCCACACGATCGCCCATCATGCAAACGACGAATCCTCTGCCCGGCATGAATCCATACCTCGAAGGCTCATGGGCCGACGTGCATACGGCGTTAATTGGATTCATTCGTGAAGCCGTTTCAGAGCAGCTTCCCATGGATTTGAATGCTCGAGCGGAAGAGGAGATCGAAATTCAAGTTGACGACGCGACGCGAAATTACCGAGCCGATGTCGGAGTCAATGAGCTGTGGCCACAAGGACTTCCACCCTTACAAGCGGCGATTGTTTCGCAAGGAGTGATGGCTGTTGCGGAGCCTGAGATAATCGATGTTGAAGAGCTGCCGCATCGATGGGTGGAAATCAATGATGCAGACGGTCGGCTGATAACTGTGATCGAAGTGCTGAGCCCATCAAACAAGACCGGCGTTGGACGAGACACGTATCTGCAGCGGCAATTGGATTTGATCTCAGCCGGGGTGAACCTCGTCGAGATCGACTTCCTGCGTCAGGGGCAACCGGTATGTCGCTTCGAAGTGGCTCAAACGCTGCGGCCCGCGACCGGTACTCGCTACATCGTGATGGCGACTCGTGCTCTTCGTCCGAGCCGACGGGAGATTTACTACTGCCCGTTGAGAGAGGCCTTGCCCACGATCCGAGTTCCGCTGCGTCCTCAAGATGGCGACGTTGCTTTGGCGCTGCAGCCATTGATTGACCGCGTCTATCTGACGGGCAGGTATTGGCAGACGAGCCGAAGACCTTTGCCCGCTCCGGCGCTTCCGGCTGAGGATGCGAAATGGATGGAAGAAACATTGCAGGCGGCGGGTTTACGATAGTTCGCTCGGCGCATGAAAAAGGGACGGTCCCGTTGCTTAACGGTGGCGACCGTCCCTCGTGAATTAGATCGGCTTGCTTACGTGATGTGAGCACCTTGAGTCTCGACGTAAACGGCATACAGCGACGTGCTGCCGGTCATGAAGAGTCGGTTGCGCTTTGTGCCGCCGAAGCAGACATTGCTGCAAATCTCGGGCAGCAAGATCTGACCGATGCGTTGTCCGTCCGGTGCGAAGCAATGCACTCCGTCATAGCCTTGGCCAACCCAACCGGCGCTCGCCCAGATGTTGCCATCCACATCGCAGCGGATGCCGTCTGCGAAGCCGGCCTTCTCAACGGTTGTGCCGTCAGGTTGCTTCATGGCCAGCTTCATCGAGGCAAACTCTTTGCCGTTCTTCAGAGTCTTCTCGTCAACGATGTCCCAGACCTTGATGTTCTTCGGAGCGTCGTCGTAGTGCGATGCACCGGTGTCGGCGACGTAGAGCTTCTTGTAGTCGGGCGAGAAGCAGATGCCGTTCGGTTTGAAGATCTCGTCGGACACTTGGAAGAGCTTTCCGGTCTTCGCGTCGATGCGATAGATGGCTTCCTTTTGATAGGGCTGCTTCGAGCCGTTGTTGGCGTTGTTGCCTTCGTAGTTCATAAGCGAGCCATAGCCGGGATCTGTGAACCAGATGTCGCCGTTGGGATGCACGACGCCGTCGTTCGGAGCATTGAGCGACTTGCCGTTGAACTCTTTGGCTAAGACGGTGACCTTGCCGTCGTACTCATAACGCACGACTTGCCGAGTCCCGTGCTGGAACGAAATCTGACGGCCTTGGAAGTCGAACGTGTTGCCGTTGCTATTCCCCGCCGGGCTACGGAAGACGCTGACGTGTCCGTCTTCTTCCAGCCAACGCATTTGAAGATCGTTGGGGATATCGCTCCACAGCAGGTACCGACCGACGCCATTCCAAGCGGGACCTTCGGCCCACAGCATCTTGTCGCTGTGATAGAGCCGTTGAATGGGAGTGTTCCCCAGTCCGTACTTCTTGAAACGCGGATCGAGCGCAACGATGTCGGGATCGGGATAACGCGTGGGTTGAGCGTTCGGGCCAAAGTCCCGAGCGAGCGCGGAGCCCGCAACACTCAATGCGGCTGCCGCGAGGAAAGATCGTCGGGCCAGAGGTGCTGGGCTGGGAGACTCGTTGCTCGTCGTAGCTGTCCGCTCTGTGGTCATCATGGGCTCCTGAGGAAGGAAGTCAGGCAAGCAACGCTCGCTTGCACTTGGAATCGCGGGCCGCAGCGCGGCTGGCCCGTTACATCGCATCGCCAGCGAGCGTATCGGCTCGCAAAGAAGACCAGCAAGGAACGCCGATCTCGCCGCATGGGACGTCCTGCGAACAGACGCTATATCTCGCCGCGACCAGTGCATCTTGCAAGTCTTGACCTTTGGATTCAGCGAGTCGCGGAGCGACTTGCCTACGTAGCTCAATCGCTCCGCGACTGAGATTGGCAATCCGAATTTGAAGCATTGCACTCGCACTCTGGTCGCTCGTCGACGAACGATAATAGGCATTCCATTTCTCATGACTCAGCAAGGCTTCACCGTGTCGGCAACTGCTCCTGATCCCAAGCGTCTGACGGTCAACGACGTACAACGCATCATCCATCAGATGTATGGCGAGAAAGACGCAGCTCGCGGCATCTCGGGCACGTTCATGTGGCTCATGGAAGAAGTGGGCGAACTCGCCACGGCGCTACGCGAAGAACCGGCGGGACAAGCTCAACCATCGGAAGCACTGGCCAGTGAGTTCGCCGATGTCTTGGCGTGGCTGGTCACGATTGCGAACGTGGCTGGCGTCGACCTCGCGCATGCCTTTACCGAGAAGTATGCCAAAGGCTGCCCCGGCTGCGGTCAGTTCGTTTGCCAGTGCGCGTTGTCCGAAAAGCCGTAAGGTTGCTTGGCGATGAATCGATCGAGAACTGCGAGACTGGCCCTTAACGGATCGCAAACAAGATCGCGCCGAAGATGATCGCGCAGACGACAGCCAGTCCGAGGAATCCGCCGATCAAGAGCTTAAGACTCGGCGACTCTGGGGCAGATGAAGCGTTCGCTTGGTTCTCTTCTTTAGACGAGACCGTGTTGGCGGCGACATCGGCTACGGCTTCGACGGTTCGCAGACCAACTTCCACGGCTGCTTCGGCGACGATGTTGGTGGTGATTTCTGCCACCACCACAGCACCTTCGGCAACGGCACCAGCAACCGCTTCGGCAATGACTTCAATGGGCATGACGAGTGGCTTTCATTCCGGGTCGTTGAATGAGTCTTGATGCTCTTTGTTATTCGCTCTGAATCGGAATGACTCTCAGTCGCGGAGCGACTGAGCTACGTAGGCGAGTCGCTCCGCGACTCGCATGGCAGTCTAAGGTCTGGCGACTCAGTCCACGTAAAGAAACTCGTTGCTGTTGAGCAGGACGAGTGCCGCTTGTTTCCAGGCTGCTTGTTGGGCGGCGGCTCGCTCTGCATCGGTGGGAGCAGACTTCTCAGCCAATTGTTGCCGCGTGAAGTCCACGAGGAATTTCTCGATCAGGGTTTGCTCCGAAGCTGATGGGTCGCGAGTCAGCAGCAGCCTGAAGACGAAGCGAATGCGATCTGGATCATTCGAGGCGCTCAAAATAATTCGCTCACCCAAAGCCGTGGCGGTCTTATCTGACACGGGCGAATGCAACATCGCCAGCGCCTGAAGTGGGACGGTTGAGGTCGGCCGTTCGGGGCAATTGATCTCCATCAGCGGAACATCGAATAGATCGAGCAATGTGAGATGCTGGCTGCGGCGAACTTGCAGATAGATCGAACGACGCTGACTGGCAGGATCGTCGGCGGTGATGACCGAACCATCGCCTTGCAGATGCACTGCGATGGGAGTTCCAAACATGGAGCTGGTCGACTTACTCGTCGCGCTGAGCATCGCGTCTCGGACGACTTCGCCTTCGTGACGCTTGGGCGGGAACGCAGACAGCCATGTGTTGCGAGGATCTTGCTCGCGCTGTTGCGACGAGATCTCCGATGTCTGTCGATAGACCGTTGAAGTCACGATCAGACGATGCAAGGCCTTCTGGCTCCAGCCGAGCCGGATGAATTCTGTCGCCAACCAATCGAGCAATTCGGGGTGCGTCGGAGCGACTCCGGCTTTGCCGAAGTTGGAGACAGTTGGCACCAGGCCCGTGCCAAAGTGTTTGGCCCAGAGGCGGTTCACATGCACGCGAGCCAGCAGCGGGTGGCTCGGATCGGTCAGCCATTTCGCTAACGCCGTGCGACGACCAGACGACTTATAGAGCGGCTGCGGTTCGAGCTTGAAACCGGCAGGCACCAAGACTTCGGGGACTCCGACCAACACTTCCGCTCCGAGTTTGTTGTAGTCCCCGCGCTTCAAGATACGACCGGTGGCGGGCTTGTCGTCGAGTTCCATTAGCCCGCGAATTCGGACGATCGGTCGCTTCAGTGCTTGCTGTGTGGCGATGTCGGCTTTGAGTCGCGCGGCTTCGTCGCGGTACTCGATCGAGAACTTCGCGAGGTCAGCTTCGGTCAACGGCACCTGAAGAGCATGCTGAGCGACTAACTGCTTTTGCTCGTCGTTGCGTTTGTCGGCAGCGACCAACAAGGCTGCGATGAGCTTGTCGATCGTCGCAGCATCTAATGTCGGCGCGACCTCGGTCACTCGACGCTTGCGGGTCGTTGCGGTCAGTTCACTCAGCTTCGTGTTGAGTGCCGCAACTTGAGCATCGACTTGCTTATTGGCCGCGGTGAGCCGTGCTTCTTCGGGCTCGCTCGCCATCGGAATGCCACGCACTTCCGAGGGTTGCCAGCGCGCCGGATCGAGCCCCGCGATGAACGCGGCCTGCAACGAGTAATAGTCGCGCTGCGTGATCGGGTCTTGTTTGTGGTCATGGCAGCGAGCGCACTGAATGGTCAGACCGAGCAACGTCGAACTCACAATTTGCATGGTGTCGGCCATGACTTGATGCACTTCGTTCGGCTCGACATAGCCGGGGTAGGTCGGGTCGAGCGACGTTCTCAAGAAGCCCGTTGCCACGAGCTGGTCAACAACGTCGGGCGTCAATGATTCTTGTCGTCGCCAGTCACTGAGTTCGTCTCCAGCCAATTGCTCGATGATGAATTGGTCGTAAGGCAAGTCGGCATTCAGCGCGCGAATGACATAGTCGCGATAGCGCCACGCTTCGGGGCGAACTCGGTCCGCAGCGAGGTATCCGTCTGAGTCCGCATAGCCCGCAGCATCGAGCCAGTGGCGTCCCCAACGTTCGCCGTAGTGCGGTGACGCGAGCAGTCGGTCGACGAGTCGTTCGTAAGCATTCGGGGCATCGTCCGCGAGGAACTCATCCAGTTGCTCAATCGTTGGTGGCAGTCCGAGTAAGTCGAAGCACACGCGGCGAAGCAGCACATGTTTGGCGGCATCAGGGTTGAAGCCCAACGGTTTCTGTTCCAGCTTCCCCAACACAAACGAGTCGATCGGAGTTCGCACTCGATCCGCGTTCTTGACGATGGGCACCGCGCTGCGGATCGGCGGGACGAACGACCAAAACTTGCGATCGTCAGCGGTCACTCGGCTAATCGAGTCTGCTTCAAGCAATGGCGGCTCGCTGTCTGCGGCTGTCTTCGCGCCGGATGCAATCCACTTCTTTAAGACTTCGATCTGCGCAGGTTCGAGCTTCTCCTTTTTGTCCGGCGGCATCTCTCCCGAGACGACTCGTTGCAGCAGCACGCTCTCGTCGGGCTTACCAGGCACGATCGCGGTTCCCGAATCTCCGCCCTTCACCAGGAGGAACCGACGACGCAGATCGAGTCCGCCTTCGAGCTTGGCTTGGCCGTGACACTTGCCGCACTTCGTTGCCAAGAGCGGCGCGACATCACGCTCAAACGTCGGTGAGGCTTCTTGAGCGATGGAGACACTTGGCACCAGCAAGCCCATCAGCACAAACAACCGCAGCGTCATGAGCATTCTCCCTGTCGCGAGTTTCGCAGACATCCAAACGGCTAGAGATGCGAGTGCTGACAATGAGAGTACAGAAGAAGTAATCACGACGTTTGAACTCGCTGTGTTTGGAGTTTGAAACGCCGAGGTCGCGGAGGACGCAGAGAGAAATGATGCAATCGGGTCTGACACTCTGGTCTTAACTCAGCGTTCTTCGCGACCTCAGCGTTTCAATGATCTCGTGATGGACTTGGCGAAAGCTTTGAACTTGGTTTGATCCGACTGCGATCGTCAGGCAGATCACAACCGCATGTGCGGACCATAGCGTCGCTCACCAGCTTTTCCGCCGTGAGTCTCCTCAATCGACCGACGGGCAGTCACACTGGCGGCGACAGTGAGTTATCTCGATTGCGACAGACATCCTCTTTTCTTGGATCTCGGTATGTTTTCATCTCTCATTCTGGCGTTGGGTTTGACGCTGTCGTTTGCGGACGGCGAACCTCAAACCGGAGCGCTCTTTCAAACTTTGCCAGAAGACGGCGTGTGGGCGAAGTACGACGTGGCGGTGAAGATCGACAGCCAAGAGATCCCTTTGCAATGGAACGCTCGGATGGTTGGCAAGGCGTTTCATGAAGGCAAAGCCTGCCGCATTTTGGAGCTTGAACAAACTACCGCAGACCCAGCTTCGATCGTTCAATTCCCGCCGGTCCTGTGGCGTCTGGTGATTCCGGAAAGTGAATTCGGTACGGACAAGAACCCGTTGAGCAAAGCCGTGAAAGTCTGGCGGAAGGAAGGCGATGAAGAGGCTGGCTCGCATGCCTCCATGAAGGATGCCGACTCGCTCTTCGCAGGTTTTGCGAATGGTCCCATGACGGACCTCAAACGCGGTGCCGACAAAGCGACGCACTCGTGGCAGCGAGGTGACCTTAAGTGCGAAGTCATCACAGGCACGGGCGAAGCCATGCTCAACACGGCCAAGTTCACACTGACGCATCGCGTGCTGCGCGAGAAGTCCGTGCCCTTCGGCTTCGTGTCGACCGACGCGGTTCTCAGCATTGAAGGCCAAGCCACGAAGATCACGGCCAAGGTCTCTTTGGTTGATTCCGGCAAAGACGCCGTCGCCAAGTTGCCGCAGTTGCTGCCATAGCTCGCGGGAGTTGCGAACTCGTTCCGACTTCTCAGGCAGGGCTCTCCGCCATTGCTTGCAGCGGGTTACGACGAGTCTTGATGAAAGGCTCTGTTGCTCTGCAGTGAGTAATTCTTTCACCACAGAGCAGTCGAAAACGCAAAGAGGCTGTGATTCATTCTCGTGGCGTAGGTTTCCAACCGGCGAACGTGCTTGAGATTAGGCAGGTTAAATCCTGCCCCACGAACTAATCACAGCTTCCGACCAATGTGATTGCGATCGTCAGTACGCAGGAGTTTGATTTGATGTCTGTGCCTGTGATTTTGGGATCTCGATCACCGCGTCGATTCGAGCTGCTCAAGCTGCTCGTCGGCCCAGAGCGAATTGTCGTCAAGCCGCCGTTGGTTGCGGATGAAGCGGGGTTTGAGGATTTCAGTACGCTGTCAGAATTCCAACAGCGCATCATCGAGATTGCTCACGGCAAGGCGGCTGACGTTCTATCGCAATGTCGCCAGCAGGTGGGCGAGTTCGTCGTGCTGGTTGCGGACACGACGGTCGTTGTGGAGGACTCGCAGGGACGAAAGAAATCGTTGGGGCAGCCGCCCGAGGATGCGGATTGGGAGAGCGTCGTTCGCGGTTGGTTTCGAGACTACTACGCGGGGCGCACTCATCATGTGCTGAGTGGAGTTGTGGCGGTGCGAGCGACAGCGGCCGGTATCGTGCAACAAGGTCAGCGAACATGCCTCAGCAGTGTCACGATGCGGGCTGATGTCGATCGGTGGCTCGATTGGTATTTGCAGACCCGAGAACCATTGGGCAAGGCGGGAGGCTATGCCATTCAAGGCGGAGCCAGCGTCTTCGTGACTCAGCTTGTGGGCAGCTACAGCAATGTCGTGGGACTGCCGCTCGAAGAGACGGCTTTGCTGTTGCAAGAAGTCCAGGCCATGTCGTGCTGTTCGAGCCCTGGTGGCTGAGATATATCCCAGTTCGCTCGCGGTCACTCGACGCGAGACTCAGGCCGAATTCGCAGTGCTGGCATCGCACTGAGAGGTGAGGATGCGCAGGCGACAGCGGCTTTGGAGAACCCGTGACTGCGAATCAATGACTCGGTTTTCATCACTCAGTCCATGCGACTGAAGGAGCTGTAATGGCCATCTCGATTGAATGCGGTGACTGTGGCGATAGCTACAAGGTCAAAGATGAGAAGGCTGGCACACGAGTGAAGTGCCGGACATGCGGCGCGACCATCAATGTTCCGGGCGGTGACGACGACGGCGACGATGCAAAGTCTCGCAAGAAGGGCGGCGCGAAAGGTGGCAAGAAGGGCGCGGCGAAGCCCAGCGGCGGATCGAATAAGACCGTCATCATCGCCGTGGCGGCTGTGGCGGTGTTGCTCATCGCAGGCGGCGCGGCGTTCTTCATGATGAGCGGCGGCGACAAGTCCCAAGTCGCTCAAGCTCCGGCAGCTAACCCCGCAGACGGCATGTCCAATGCCGGTTCGATGCCACCTGGTATGACGCCGCCAGCGGCTGGTCATGGCGCGACTGATCCCGCGGCCGCGATGGCCGGTGGTCATGCTGCTGCTCCCGGAGCAACCACTCCGCCGAACGTCGCTCCGATGCCAACTGCTCAGCCCATGCCTGCCGCGCCAACGAATCCCGCGCCGGCTGCTGCTGGTCCAATCGCGGCGATGCCGGCCAACGATCCCAAGTTCTGGAGTGAAGTGGGAGCTGCGAATAGCCAGCTACGTCGAGTCATGCTGGCGTTTCATGCTTACCACGGTCGCAACGGCGCGTTCCTGCCGGACCCAGCGGTGATCCCTGGTTTGTTCGGTCCCGATCAGAGGCTGAAGCTCAGTTGGCGAGTGCATCTCTTGCCGCAATTGGGACTGACCGACCTGTTCTTGAAGTTCAACTTTGATGAAGCCTGGGACAGTCCTACCAATCAACAGCTCATTCAGCAGATCCCCGACGTCTATCGTTCGCCCGGAGTTGAACTCGGGAAGACGCGCGTGTTGGGTTTCAGCTCTCCTGCCGTTCTTCAGCCGGCTGGTGCGGGTGCGATCTCGTCGATTCCCGTCAGTCGCACTTTGAAGATGGCTGACATTCCGGACGGTTCGTCGAACACGGCGATGTTGGCTTACGCACCGGTCGAGCGAGCGGTTCCTTGGACGAGTCCCGACGATCTCCCGTTCGATCCATCCAAGCAGGATGAGTTGCTGGGATTGCTGAGAACATCGACGACTCCGGTGATTCTGCTCGGCATGGCCGACGGAACGGTTCGAGGTTACGACGGTTCGTTATCAGCGACCGAGCTTCGCAATCTCGTGCATACGTCTGATGGCAATGTGATCGCCGCTCAGCCCATCAAACTGCGCGAGCCGTTTGAGTTCGCTTCGCCCAAGTCTGGTCCGGTGCGTCTGGCGTACTTGAATGATCGAGTGTGGGGCGTCGCGGTCGCTCGGCCCGAGAAGCTCTTGAACGATCCATTGATTTCGAGCCTGATGCCGCCAGATGCCAAAGCTCAGATGGAAAAGGAACTCGGTTTCCCGCCCACTGAGATTGAGGAAGTCGTCGCCTTCTTAGTGGCGAACGGAGCTCCATCGGGAGCAATGTCGGTGAAGTTCAAGAGACCGTTCACGGCGTCGAACTATCCGAAGTTGTTCGCTCCTGGCACGCCGCCGTTCTTCAAACATGACGAGAACACAATCATCTCTGGCGACCCTGCGGCCTTGAATTCATTGACCGATCCGGGAGCGTCCTCGCCGGGTACACCTTCGCCATTACGAGCGCGTTTGGAAGCCAACGATGCCGCGACCGACGTGCAAATTGTGATCGGTCTGACGCATCCGGCGATCAAAGATTTCTTAGAGGGCAAGCGACCGCTGCCTGGTCCTCCGAATCCGATAATGCCACTAATTCTCGCGCAGTTCCGACAATCAGCGTTCTCACAGTTGCAGACCTTCGAGTTGGCTTTGGCTCCGTCGAAGCCCAAGTTCTTGGAACTGATCGCGTCAGGTGAGCCCGCGATTGCCGAACGCTTCAAGGCCGAGCTGACTCAAGGTTTGAATCAGCTCAAGACGCCTAACCCGCTGTTCCAACCACCTCCAGAAGCCATCGCCATTGCCAATGACATTGAAGTGACATCCGAAGGCAACATCGCGCGTGCTTCGTTGAAGATGTCTGACACGATCAAAGCTGCGTTGGCCAAAGGCAGTCAGCAGATGGCCGAAGCTGTCAGCGCCGGCAGATCAGCTGCTGGTGAAGCTCAAGCACGCAATCAACTCAAGCAGATTGGTCTGGCGCTGCACAACTACCACGACGTCTTCCAGACCTTCCCTCCAGCGACGAACCCCATGTATCTGAATGCTGAAGGAAAGTCGCAGCTCAGTTGGCGAGTCCATGTGCTGGGGCTACTGGGTCATGCCGAATTGCAGAAGCAGTTCAACTTCAAGGAGCCGTGGGATAGCCCGCAAAACAAAGCGTTGATCGAGAAGATGCCGGATGTCTTTAAGACTCAAGGCACGACTCAGCCAGGCTACACAGCCATCTTGGGTATCAGCGGTCCTGGCACTGCCTTTGAAGGTCCGTTGGGCAAGAAGTTGCAGGACTTCCGAGACGGGACATCGAACACGGTGGTGGCTGTCGAGGCGACACCGGACAAAGCCGTGATTTGGACCAAGCCCGACGATCTGGTGTTCGATCCGAATGACGCGCTCCGGTCGCTTGGGATGATTCCACCAACGGGTCTGCGAGCCTTGTTCGCCGATGGTTCGGTTAGGAACATCCCGCCCTCGGTGACAGCAGACATCGTTAAGGCTCTCTTCACCATCGCTGGTGGAGAGAATCCCCAACTTGGGTTCTAGGAGCGTGGTTGAGCAACCGGTGATTGTCGTCCTTCGCTCCGAGGCTGTGATGAATTATGTGGGCTAGGCTACCGGCCTGTCGTTTCGGGTTCGAGACGGAATGAGCATGACAGGCAGGATGCCGATCCCACGAGCAGATCACAGACTCACCGCGAAAGGCGACAATCGGCAAACTCAGTCTGTACTTCTTCCAACATCCCAGTATTCACAACACTTACCGCATTATCCGGCGAGCTATCGCGAGTGACGAAAGCAATCAGCATGACAGTGGTTCGACGACATCTGGGACTCGCCGTGTTGGCTCTTGTGAGCGCGCTGGGCTGTGGTGCTCAAACTTACGAGCAGCGCCTGGCCGAGACCGCTCGCTATTTCGAATACCGCGAGCGAGTCGATACGGCTCTCGATTCCAGGCCGTGGCAAAGTAGCGGCATCGAGCTACGTCCGCCGAAAGGCTTCTCTGAACTTCCAGCACCGGCGGAAGGCGAGCCTGATCAACGGCAGCCAGAGTTCATCAGCAAGCCTTTGCCCGGTTTGTTGGGAGCTTGGAAGACTGAGCTGCAGGTCGATATTCCCAACTCGGACACACCGACAAAGCCCGCTTGGATGTTTGCGTGTTCGAACCATCGGTTGTGGCTGGACCGCGAGACCAACATCAACATCGTGCCGTCTGCCTATCACGCGGACTTGAATGATGTGTTGGCCGACAACTTCGGTTTCAAACGCAGCAACGCGACGGCACCTTGGAAGTTTGTGGAAGAACGAGTCCCCAAAGGCGTACCGTATGTGCCTTACAAGTCGTTCGACTACATCGTGCTGGATCACAACATCGATCAGCTTGGTGGCGTGCTCTACGACATCATCCTTTACCGCTACATCGTGAAGGAAATCCAACTCGCCATCATCGTTGTGGCACCTCAAGCACTCGATCGTCGGGAGCGACTGCACGACAAGATGTTGTTGTTGATGGAGCAACTTTCGATGAGCGGCGAAGTCCCGAAGTCCGCTCAAAAGAAGAAAGTGACCTCTGGCGGCGGCATTTGAAGTTCGCGTCAACGAGTCTGCAGCGCGGCATGCAACTGCAGGAACTCGTCGAGGCAATGGTGGCTCAGTAGAGTCTCGATAATGCAAGACCTGAACCGAACCTGGTCCCGAGCGAATGATCGTCAGACATAGGAGCCCGTGTAATGACTCTGCCACGACGCAAATTCTTGAGTCTGTCCATTGGCGGTGCGGCTGCCTTGGCACTGGGCGGTTCCGTCTGGAATCGCTCGCAACGGGCCAATGATCGAGGTGTCACTCAGCAGGGTTGGGCACTGGGTGCTGATGTGACGATGACCGTTCTGGGGCTCTCGGAAGATCGAGCCAAGGTCGCGCTCGCGGCGGCGTTTCAGGAGTTGGAGTCGATCGAGCAAGTCATGAGCTTGTATCGACCCGACAGTCAGATCAGCCGTCTGAATCGAGATCTCAGTCTGCGGCAGCCGCATCCGCATTTGCTGGCGGTGTTGGCTCATGCGGAGGAAGTTTCGCGACTGACGAGCGGCGCGTTCGACATCACCGTGCAGCCACTGTGGTCCTTGCATGCTGATCGTCAGCAGCAAGGAACATTGCCGACCGAAGCCGAGATCGCTGCCACTCGTGCCACGATCGATTGGAAGGCTGTTGCGGCCTCGGTGGAAGAAGTCGTACTGCATGCTCCTGCGACTTCCATCACGCTGAACGGCATTGCTCAAGGATTCGCTGCTGACCGCGCTTTGGCGGTGCTCAAAGAGCACGGCGTCGAACTCGCGCTGGTGAACTCTGGTGAGATCGGAGCACGGGGCATCAAGCCTGATGGAAGCGGCTGGAAGGTTGGCATCCAGCATCCACGCAGCAAGGACGCCTTCGTCGAAGTTGCTGAACTTCGAGATCGAGCGCTCTCAACGTCGGGCGATTACGAGACCTCATTCACGCCGGACTTCTCGAAGAATCACATCTTCGATCCGCATACCGGCCAGTCGCCCGCAGAAGTGGCCAGCGTCAGCATCGCGGCTCCGACTGCGATGCAAGCCGATGCTCTCAGCACAGCCGCCGCCGTGCTGGGTCCGAAGGCCGCTCTTGAGCTGATCCAGTCGCTGCCGAATGTTGATGCGCTCTTCGTCCTCAAAGACGGTCGAGTCGTCCGAACGCCTGACTTTCCGGCTGTTGCATAAGCTTTATGCGGTGGCTGCGGCGCAGTCCTGACGTTGCCGACAAAAGTCCGTGGTGCAGGTTCTCAACCTGCAAGGCCGCTTAGAAACAGGCAGGTTGAAAACCTACCCCACGATGAAGCGCGACTCTTGTCGGAAACGTCAGTCCTATGTGCTAGTCCAACGTCGCTGAGGAATTCAATCGATCCGTGTGTGACACATTCGTGTGAGCACGACAGTCGCCAGCGGCGTCTCTGGCGACTGACGCCGACGTCATGGGCTCCTTTTCACACGGATGTTTCGCAAACGGATCAGCTCGGTTTCTGAGCCATCAGAACTGCCTGTGGTTCTCATCCATCAGAGCGCGAAGAGGCTTTCCTCAGAACCGTCGGCGGCGATGGCGACCGGTAACCACAGCAAGGTCAGGCGAGTGATTGAGATGTCCGTCTTCTTGGGCGTGACGGTGATCTCTTCTAAGTCGATTGAGCTTTCATCAGCCGAGTCGGTGAGTTTCTGAACTTCGGCTTGGAACTCGGCGTCGAGCGCTCGCAGCTTCTCGTTCAATGCCTCGACGGTTTCGGTGGCACGGCCAACGTCCGCTCTTTCTGAGAGAGCTTTGCTCGCCGAGCGAGCTGATGTGACGGCCTTACCGATGTTGGTCGCCGTGACCATCTTGCGACCGAGCATGGCTCCCAAGATGGATGACCCGACATTAAGAGCCGTGGACAGCAACGCTCCGGTGGCTTGTTCCTTTTCTTTGTCGACGCGCTGCTCGGCCTTCCGAATCTGCTCCTGAATCATGGCGAACTTCGGCGAGTACTTGGCTCGGAGTTTCTCGACCTGCAAGTCGCGCTGCTCGCGATGCCCTGTGGAGATCCTGGCGCGGAAGTCGCCTTCGGATTCATCGGGAGCAGAGACTTCCTTCAACTTCGGAGCCTTCCACAACGTCAGCTTGGCAGTGCGATAGAGGTAGTCCTTCAAGCCGGTGGAACACGTCGCGAAATGCTTGGCCTTGAGATACGTCGATGGCAGGTTCGCGAATTCTGCGGGCTCGACGGGTGTAGTTTCTGTTTCATCTTGCCAGTCTGCGGCCTGTTGCGAATTGGCCCAATCGACCGTGCCATCGTCAATTGGCAGAACAAAGGCCAGCTCTTGCCAGTGGTCAATGCGGTTGGTCGTCTGCGCGTAATGCACTCGCGCGGTTCCCAATAGACTTGGTCGATAAACCAACTTCGCGCCTCGCGACACTTCGCCGCGCACTGGCAAGAAAGTCTCAGAGATATCCGGCGGCAACATCGGACGAGCGCCCATCGTCGCTTCGTGGTTGAAGCTCAGCGATGCGCCTGCAGTACCGAGCGCGACGGCCTCCATCTTCTGAGCGTGCATGACTTGAGCGATTTGATCTCGCGTTAGTGGACCGCGTAAGAACGACAACGCCCAGCGAGATTGGAAGACGACGGGCCGGTCCTCATGCACGTTGTTCATCAAGAAGATGCGATTGCCGAGCCCCGACAAGATCTGCTCCATGCGTGCTCGATCAAAGGTCTTGCCAGCGGCTGTGGATGCGCCTTCGAGCCCGTCCAACACACGCAGTTTGTCGCGCTCAGTTTGCAGTCGTCCCAGAAACCATGTGCCCGCGTTCGACAGTCCCTTGTAGTCGATATCGACTGGGTTCTGAGTCGCGACGACGACTCCCAAACCGAACGCTCGCGCTTGCTTCATCAGCGTCAGCAGCGGCGTCTTGCTGGGTGGATTCGCGGTTGGCGGGAAGTAGCCGAAGATCTCGTCCATGTAGAGGATCGCCCGCAAGCTCGATGTTCCGCTTTGTGCTCGCATCCAGCTCAACACTTCGTTGAGCAAGATGGTGACAAAGAACATTCGCTCGGCGTCGGTCAAATGCGCGATCGAGATGATGACCAGACGCGGCTTACCCGCCGGTGTGTAGAACAGCCTTTGGACGTCGAGCGGTTCGCCTTCGAGCCAGGCTTGAAAGCCGGGCGACGCCAACAAGTTGTTGAGCGTCATGGAGAACTCGAAGCGATCCTTCGCGGGGAAGAAGCTTTCGACATCCATGAAGCCCACCTTTTGAAATGGTGGTTGCTGGATGTCGCGGATGAGGTTGCCGAGTTCGACATTGCGACCTTCGCGCCAAGCGCGGTCGAGCAACGTTGCCAGCAGAATGTATTCGCGGCTGCGCAGCGGATCGGCGTCGATGCCCATCAATGCCAGCAAGCCCGAGACCGATGCAGAGACTCGTTCGCGCAGCGCTTCTGGATTGATGCGTGTGGACTCTGGCGGTGCGTTGAACGACTTCAACACGGTCAGTGGCAAGCCCGCCGTGCTGCCCGGCGTGTAGATCGCGATATCAACGGCATCTCGATAACGCTGAATGCGATCTCCATCTTGTCCCCAGTTGGCCAGACCGTCCTTCCAAACCTTGGCGGTCTTGGTCGCCAGCTCGCTAACCGTGAGCCCTTGTCGGATGGCCTCTTGCGGGTCGAGCCACGGCTGAATGTCAGCCGGTCGCAACTCGGGAAACGTCAGCAGCAAGTTGCCAAGATCACCTTTGGGGTCGATGCAGATCGCGGGGATGCCATCAATGGCTGCCTCTTCCAACAAGCTCAAACACAACCCCGTCTTGCCACTGCCGGTCATACCAACACAGACCGCATGAGTCGTCAGATCTTTGGCGTCGTATAGCAGAGGTTCGTCGGCCTGAATCCAACTCTTGCGTTCGATGGAATACTCGCGACCAAGATAAAACTGACCGAGCTTTTCGAAGTCCTGCATGGGCAACGTCCTTGTTGGCAATCGGAGGAAAGAGCTGAGTGACCGAGTGGATGATGGCTGTTGTTGGTATGACGGACATCTAGTCTGACGTACTGAACTCAACCGGAAGCCTCTCAAAGTGAGACCTCGATCAATGTCCCGAAGCGAGAAGGCTGATTGGTTCCCCTCGCCCCGATGGGGAGAGGGGTGAGGGACTGCAACCATCCGGCTTCGCTCGCGCGTTCAAACTTAGCAGTCGCGTTGGGGAGCGTTGGCTGTGTTCGAAGTCTGGCCTTTGTCGCCCCTCACCCCCGGCCCCTCTCCCCGGTAGGGGCGAGGGG
>OMIV01000222.1 GCA_900299185.1 Planctomycetaceae bacterium | reverse complement strand
TTGCTGGAGTTCCTCAGCACGCGCGACGGCAAGTAGTACCGACCTCGCCCGACTACGTCCGCCATGTGGTTCATTTCCAACTCGGAGCCAGTCGTCTTCGACGCACTGGCCCACTTACCGATCGCAAAGGTTTTGCCATGAAGTTGAATCGCTGCTTCGCCGCGATCATCGCGTTGCTGTCGTGGCTCGTCCCTCAATTCAATCTGGTTGTGGCAGCAGAACCAGCGACGAAGCCTGCCTTGCCAGCAAAGGCAGATCTGCATCTCTACCTGCTCATGGGCCAGTCCAACATGGCGGGACGGGGAGCGGTTGAAGCTCAAGACAAAGTCGCGCATCCGCGCGTGCTGAAGTTCTCCAAGGACAAGCAATGGGTTCCAGCTACGGACCCGCTGCACTTCGATAAGTCACAAGCAGGAGTCGGACTCGGCAAGACGTTTGGTGAAGTGCTGGCTGATGCCGATCCCAAGATCACCGTCGGGCTGATCCCCTGCGCGTTCGGAGGGACACCGATTGCGCGATGGCAGAAGGGAGCCGACCTTTATCAGAACGCCGTTGATCGCGCGAAAGCGGCGATGAAGGACGGCACATTGAAAGGTGTCTTGTGGCATCAAGGTGAATCGGATTCGGGAACAGAGAAGATCGCGACGAAGTACGACGAGCTACTCGCACAGCTCGTCACCGACTTGCGAACGGAACTTGGAGCCGGCGACGTTCCCTTTGTGGCAGGTCAGCTCGGCGAGTTCCTCAATCGAGGCAAAGGCGACAAGCCGAGCTATTGGCCAGTCATCAACGAGCAACTCGATGCACTACCCACGCGGCTTAAGAATTCGGCAGTCGCTTCGTCCAAGGATCTCAAACACAAAGGCGATTCTCTGCATTTCGACTCGCCGTCATTCCGGGAGTTTGGCAAACGCTATGCAGCTCTGATGCTGAAGCTGCAAGCGGGTAATGCTGTCGCGAAGGATGCCGCTGCCACCGCTGACACTGTTATTACAGGCGGTCGAGTCGTGACGCTCGACTCAAACAATCACGTGACCGAGGCCATCGCGCTGATGGGCGGACGCATTGTCGCAACGGGCGGTGCCAATGATATCCAGAAGCTGATCGGACCGCAGACCGAGGTCATCAAGCTCAATGGCGAGTCCGTCGTCCCCGGCTTTATCGAATCTCATTGTCATGCGGTTGGCGTTGCTCGCGGGTCACTCGAACAAACCTATGTTGAGATCAGCAGCATCGCCGAAATGCAGGCTTGGATTCGACAGGCGGCGACGGACTTACCGGCGGGTCGCTGGATCGAAGTCCCTCGCAACGAAATCACGCGACTCAAAGAGCGACGCTTTCCCACCCCCAGCGAACTCGACGCGGCCTGCACCACACACCCGGTCGTCTACAACTCGGTGTCGAATAAGTACGTGCTCAATTCGGTCGGCTTTGAACGCCTCGGGTTAAACAAGCCCGACAGCAAGATCGAAGGCGGCGAAGTACTGCGTGATGATTCGGGTCGCCCCCAGCTTCTTCGCGGAGGAGCAGCTGCGATTCGAGCTCAAATGCCAGCTCGTCCAACGCTTTCGAATGACGATGTTCGCGAGGCGCTTGCCAAGTTGCTGAAGCGTTACAACGAGGTCGGCATCACTAGCATCTTTGAACGAGCGACGGATCCGCAGTCGATGAACTTCTTTCGCGAATTGCGCGAACAGAAGCGCTTGACGACTCGCGTGACGGGCACGTTTCGCTTTGGAGCCAAGAGTGCTGAGGAGGTCGAGAAGTATGTAGCTAGCTTGGGACTGAAGCCCGGCGAAGGCGACGACTGGATCAAGGCTGGACCACTCAAGATCACAGTTGATGGCGGCATTCATTGGGGCACTACTCGATTGAGTGAGCCCTATGGCCCCAAGCGCATCGGCTTCTATCGCTTGACCGATCCCGAGTATCGCGGCGAGCAGTACTACTCGGTCGCTGAGATGCAGACCATCTTTGCGACAGCGACCAAACTGGGCTGGCAGATGAGTGCCCATGTCACCGGCGACGAAGGCACGCTGCGAGTGCTGGAAGCTGTGGCCAAAGCCGCTGAGTCAGAGCCAGCCATACGCTCGCGACGCTTCACTCTGATCCACTCGTACTTCCCCTCGCCCGAGATCGTGAAGCAATGCCGCGAACTGGGAGTCGGTGTCGACACGCAGGGCTATCTCTACTTCAAAGACGCCGACACGCTGGCTGAGATTTATGGTCCGCAATGGGCCGAACGATTCCTGGGTCTGGGTGAATGGGTCCGCGGTGGGGTACCGGTTGGGCTCAATGCCGACCACATGATTGGCTTCGATCCCGATCACGCCATGAACTCGTTTAACCCCATGCTGATGGTGTCGATCGCCGTAAATCGCAAGACCATCAACGGCCACGTTCACGGCGAACATCAGAAGCTCTCACGCTTCGATGCGTTGCGAACGGTGACTCAATGGCCGGCTTGGCTGAGCTTTGATGAATCCAAACTCGGCACCTTGGAGTCCGGTAAACTCGCAGACATTGCGATCCTGGACCGCGACATTCTGACGTGCCCCGGCGACGAACTTGCTCAAGTCAAAGTCCGTCGCTCAATCGTCGGAGGCCAAAGTGTGTTCGTTGCCAACCGATGATTGAGCCGCACCAAAGTGCTTCGAATGCCCGATGCACGCGACACACTGCGGTTGATTGAGTGTCGTTCGCATCCCACGCATTTCATCGCTGTGGCTGGCGTTCTGAGAGACGCTGTTCGACGATCTCGGCTGCATTCGCTGATCCACGCTCGCATTTGCTAAGGAATCAATCATGCGTCGTTTGTGTCTGGCAGCTTGGAGCCTTCTCGGGCTGACCGCGTTGAGTGTCACTCAAGCGGATGAACCGCCGAAGTCGGTTGATCCTCGGCTGAAGGTCGAGTTGTTCGCCGAGCATCCGCAGATCGTCACGCCGACCGGGATTGACGTTGATCATCGCGGGCGAGTGTTCGCGATCGAGAGCAACACGCACTTCCCGCCTGAAGGCTACAAGGGGCATCCGACCGATCGCGTGCTCGTGATGACCGACACCGATGGCGACGGAAAGGCCGACAAGATCTCGGTCTTCAAAGACGGACTGAAGCACTCGATGAGCGTCGTCGTGCGACCGCTGTGGTTTCCCGTGCCCGGCAAGGCACCGGCCACTTCGATCTACGTCGCAACGCGTGGTGAGATCGTGCAACTGCATGACGACGATGGCGACGAGAAAGCTGATCGGCAAGAGCAGATCGTCCATCTCGAAACGCCGGGTAATTATCCTCACAACGGACTGGCCGGTTTCGCCATTGATGCGCTCGGCTGGATGTACTTCGGGTTCGGCGAGAATCTCGGAGCGGACTACAAGATCATCGGCTCCGATGGCACGACGCTCAGCGGCGGCGGCGAGGGCGGCAACATCTATCGCTGTCGGCTCGATGGCTCGAAGCTCAGTCAGATTGCGACCGGCTTTTGGAATCCGCATGCGAACTGCTTCGATGCGTTCGGTCGACTCTTCAGTGTCGATAATGATCCCGATAGCCGTCCGCCGTGCCGCTTGCTGCATGTGATTCCCGGCGGCGATTACGGCTACCGCTTCCGCAATGGTCGCAAGGGCCTGCATCCCTTCACGTCCTGGAATGGGGAGATCCCCGGCACGTTGCCGATGGTCGCGGGGACCGGCGAAGCACCGTCGGGCATTCTCGCTTACGAGTCCGACGGCTTGCCCGAGGAGTATCGCGGCAACTTGCTCGTCACGAGCTGGGGCGATCATCGCATCGACCGCTTCCGTCTTCAGCCAAAGGGCACGAGCTTCACATCGCTCGCTGAGCCGCTCATCACCGGCGGCGAGAATTTTCGGCCCGTAGGAATTGCTACAGCACCCGACGGCTCGCTGTTCTGCACCGACTGGGTCTTACGCGACTACAAGCTGCACGGGCACGGTCGCATTTGGCGAATTGTTCCAATCGCAAACCGTACGAGCGAAGTCATCAACTTGGAGTCGACCTCAAAGCTCAATAGTCCTGACCTTCAGTCTTCAACAGCGATCACTCGGAGACGCGACGTCCTACGGAACGTAGCCCAAACTCTGGCGTCACGATCTAAACAAGACCGTGAAGCAGCGGTCCCGAAGTTTGGCTCAAATCCTCGCAATGACATCGAAAGGTTTTGGGCACTGACAAGTCTCCGGCTTGATGCAACTTCAGATCGTTTCATTCCCGATTCGGACGATCCATTAACCGGTTGGGCCGCGTCGCAACCTCATATCGCAGCGCCGATAACTCGCCATCCGGTCGACCCTAAAGGTGAAATCTTTCGATACACGCTCACCAATTCGATCATGTCCGGGATTAGCACATTGCGGGAGGAACTCTCACAGAATCCGAATCCCCGAGCGTTTCCAAAGAACGCAATTAACCATTGGCGAAATGATCTTTCGGCGTTGCTGCCGCTGATCGTGCTCAGTGAGTTGAAGGTCAAGAACGAATCAAAGCCCAATGAGCCTGCGGCTCTCAGCGATCAACTCTTGTCTCAATCATTGTCGATCGATGACCCGTTTCTCTTTGCGACAGTAGTCAATGTTCTCGCACGACAACTTACTCAGGATGACTTCGCAAATTATCTGATTCCCGATGCGACTCCGAACGTGAAGGCCGTTGCTCCGCGCGTGCGGCAAACGATGTTGCTTGCAGCGCGTAAGCAGGCTCCTCAAGAAGACCGCTTACTGCGAGTGGCTCTGAATGATGCTGATTCCGAAGTGCGGCGGCTCGCCGTGCAATGGGCGGCAGAAGAGAAATTGGTCGCGCTCAAGCCGCGTGTTGAAGCGGTCTTCAATGGCAAAGGCATGTCCTCGGATCTGTTCCTCGCGACGCTCGCAGCGCTGGAGATGCTCAACGGCAAGAAGCCCGAAGACTTCGATAAGACGCCACCAGCACAGTACGTCGTGCCGCTGCTAAAGGATGAGCAACGATCGCCGGCGGTGCGTGCTCAAGCGCTGCGTTTGGTCTCGCCGACCGACAAGTCGCTCACGGCGCCGTTCTTCGCGAGCTTGCTGAAGTCGGACTTCGAACCGCTGCGACTCGAAGCCTTGCGCACGCTGCAAGCGGCTCAACCGGAAGTCTCGGGCGAGTTGCTGCGTGAGCTGGTCGCGAACGAGAAGCTCGATCTGCAATTGCGAGCGGAAGCATTGGTCGGGCTCGCGGCGGTTGCTCAAACGGAAGCTGTCGGCGGCCCGAGTCGCAAGCTCGTGCAACAGTTCCTACAGCACAGCAGCCCGCTGCCGCTGAGGATCGAAGCGCTGCGAGCCGCTCGTCCGTTGTTGGCGACGGATGCCGAGTTGCTCGCGGCTGTTAATCAGATGGCTCAGTCCGTGCAGAAGCTTGAAGATGGTCGCGTCGTCGCGAACCTCACCGAGCAACTCCTGCTGGCGTACTCGGAGTCGAAGCAGGCCGTTCCCGAGAGCATGCAGAAGGTCGCGATTGAAAAACCGAAGACGCGGCAAGAGTGGCTCGATCAGCTCAATCGTGGTCGGCCCGTTGATGTCGCGGCGGGGCGACGAGTCTTCTTCCATCCGAACGGCCCCGGCTGCTTCAAGTGCCATACGATCGACGGACGTGGCGGCAAAGTCGGTCCCGACTTGTCGAAAGCAGTCGGCAACATGAATCGCATTCAGATGATTCAGTCGATCCTCGAACCCAGTCGCGAGATTGCTCCGCAATACGTCGCCTGGACCTTCGAGATGAAGGATGGAAAAGTTGTTACCGGCATGGTCGTGCATGAGAACGAAGGCAAGACAATCGTCGGTGACGCCGCTGGCAAGCTGACGGAAATCAAGACGCACGACGTCGAGACGCGCACGCCACAGAAGACATCAGTCATGCCAGACAAGCTCCACGAACGCATGACGCTGCAAGAACTCCGTGACCTGCTGGCATTCCTCGATTCCGCTCGTTGATTGGCAAGTGCGAATTGCGCAACGCATCCGCGACTCATGGAACGCGACATTCTTGGGCTCCATGAGTCGTGCCAGGATCCATTCAAGTGCAATCTGTGAATTCAGCGTTCTGCCTTCTCCCTCGGTACGGTCAGTGGCGAGTTCTTGATCGCTCCTGATGTGTTGCAACTTCAGTTACGTTGCGGCGCCTCGCGATGCCGAGCATGCGGGGCGTTTGATGCCTCACTTAACCCCGAGTTGCTTCATGAGTGCCGAGCAGTTCCTGAACGAGCTGAAACGCATCTATCCCGCCGAGCGTTTGCTGACTCGCAACGCGCAGTTGGTGCCGTATGAATCCGATGGCCTCACGGCGTTCCGCGCGAAGCCAGCGGGAGTCGTGCTGCCACAGACTCAGCAAGAGGTCATCGACACGGTCAAGCTGTGTCATCGCTTCAAGCTGCCGTTCATGGCTCGCGGCAGCGGTACTAGTCTGAGCGGTGGCTCCGTGCCTCAAGAAGGCGGACTGGTGCTCGCACTGAATCGGCTCAACAAGCTGCTGCGTTATGACGCTCGCAATCGCATTGCGGTCGTTGAACCCGGCATCATCAATTTGAAGGTCTCGCAGGTCGCAGCGGCGGACAAGTTGTACTACGCGCCTGATCCATCCAGCGGACCGGTCTGCACGATCGGCGGCAACATCGCTTTCAATTCGGGTGGTGCTCACTGCTTGAAGTACGGCATGACTTCCAACCACGTGCTGGGCATCAAAGCTGTGTTGCCGGACGGCGAGGTCTGCCAGTTCGGTGGCGATTCGCTCGAAGGTTGCGGCCCGGATTTCACGGGCATGTTCATTGGCAGCGAAGGACTCTTTGGCGTCGCGCTAGAAGTGACTCTGCGATTGCTCCCCAAGCCCGAGGTCTATCACACCGTTCAAGCCGCGTATGACTCGCTGGAGAAAGCGGGCGATGCGGTGTCGTTGGTGGTTGCATCGGGACTCTTGCCCGGTGCGATGGAGATCATGGATCGCATCTCGATGGATGCCGCCAACCTCGCGGTCGATGCGGGCTATCCCCAAGACGCCAAGGCCATGTTGATTGTGGAACTCGAAGGCCCGGCGGAAGAAGTCGAAGCCGAGAAGCCGCGCCTGCATCAGCTCATCGAACAGTCCGGTGCGTACCTCGTGCATGTCGCGCAGTCGGAAGCCGAGCGTTACAAGATTTGGACCGGGCGCAAGAGCGCGTTTTCCGCTGTTGGTCGGCTGAGCCCAGACTTCATCGTGCAAGACGGAGTCGTGCCGCGATCAAAGCTGGGCAAAGCCTTGGCCGAGATCGTGAAGATCAGTGAGAAGTACGGCATTCGAGTCGCCAATGTGTTCCATGCCGGAGATGGCAACTTGCATCCGCTCATCATGTATGACGGACGACAGCCGCATGCTTTGGAGCGAGCTGAAGAACTCGCGGGCGAGATCTTGAAGATGTGCATTTCGCTGGGCGGTTCCATCACCGGCGAGCATGGCGTGGGGCTCGAAAAGCGAGCCTACATCGGCGATCAATTTGGCTCGCAAGACATCGACTTCATGCGTCGCATTCGTCGTTCGGTCGACCCCGAAGAGATCGCGAATCGAGGCAAGAAACTGCCCGAGGCTGGTGCTCCCGCTTTGATGTCGCATGGAGCTCACCCGCTGGAGAAGGCGGGGATCATTTCGAGGATGTGAGGGAGCGTCATGGGTCCTTAGTCAGTCGTCCGTAACCCGTTGAGTGACGCTCGTTGTTGTCTGCCGCCTCACTGCTCATCTCATTGCTACCGAGACTTTCTCATGCTTTCTCCGTCCTCGTTGAATGAAGTTTGCGATGCCGTCAGGTCACTGCCCCAAGTGCGTGTGATGGGCGGCGGTACGAAGCCCGCGCTTTCGGCGAACGCGAATCTGTCGATGTCAAAAGTCAGCGGCATCTTGGAATACGACCCGACCGAATACACCTTCACCGCGCTGGCCGGAACAACGTTGGCCGAGGTGCGTGATGTGCTCGGCAAGGATGGACTCGCACTGCCGTTTGATCCGCCGTTTGTGGAGTCAGGAGGAACGCTCGGAGGTTCCGTCGCAGCGGGTTTGTCGGGGCCAGGACGCATGCGCTACGGAGGGCTGCGCGAATTCATTCTCGGTGCCAAGCTCGTCAACGGCGAAGGTCGAGTCGTCTTTGGTGGCGGCAAAGTTGTGAAGAACGCTGCGGGCTTTGATATCCCCAAGCTGATGGTCGGCAGCCTTGGTCGCATGGGCGTGCTGGTCGAGCTGACCTTCAAGGTCTTTCCTTGCCCTGCAACTTCCGCCACGGTCCGCATCGACTTCCCCGATGTCGCCTCAGCAGATCGTGCCATGACAGCCTTGGCCATGTCGCAAGCGGAAGTGTCGTGTTTAGACCTCGAACCCGGTCGCAAGTTGTGGGTGCGAATGGGAGGGCTGCCATCGGCCACCGATAACCGCATCGCTCGCGTGCTGAGCATTGCTGCTGGCGGCGAAGCGACCGTGCTGAAAGGCGAGGACGACGAACGCACGTGGAGCGACGCTCGCGAGTTCCGCTGGGTGCCTGCCAATCACGGGCTCATCAAACTGCCAATCGCGCCCAGCCAAGTGCTGGAAGTCGAACAACTCGTCAGCCAACTCGGAGTGAATGTGCCCCGTCGCTACAGCGTCGGAGGCAACGTCGCATGGCTGGCCTGGCCAACGAATTTGCCCGCAAGTCGACTGGATGAAATCTGTCTGACGCTCGGCCGGCCAAGCCTCACGTTGTCAGGCAACTTCGATGCACCGTGGCGTGCGCGTCAGCCAGCCAACGCCTTCGAGCAACGACTGTTCGCCATCTTTGATCCAGCTTCCAAGTTGGCGTGACGTCCGCCAACTTCGACTCAATCAACCTCTCGATCTTGAGCCACCGATCAAGTTGTACGGCTTTGCGTTCTCCGCCTCTCTGCGGTGCCAATTCATTTCACCGCAGAGAAGCAGAGAACTCCGAGAAGATGGTTGATGGCAAACGCATCTGCCGGACTGGTGTGCTCATTCTTCCAACTCTCAAACAGCGATGACCTATGTCTGCGGAGTCCGCCCCCACTTCGAATTGTTCGTTGACGGCAACTTGCCGTTGCGGTTTGTCGCGTCTGGATTGGCTGTTGATCGCGCTGGGGTCAGCGATTCTGATCGCCAACTTGTTTGTCGCGCGGCCGCTAATGAGTGCCAACGATCGATCACGCTGGGCCACCGTTTGGTCGTTGGTGGAACGCGGCACTTATCAGATCGACGAGATCGACGCGCAACCCGCATGGTCAACGATCGACAAAGTACGGCATGACGAACACCTCTATTCGTCCAAGCCGCCGCTGCTCTCCACGATGGCCGCCGGGATCTATTGGGTGCTGAAAAATGTCGGCGGCTATGACTTACTGCGACAGACCGACGAGACCGCGCAATTCATTCTCCTCTTGATGAACGGGCTGCCGACGATCGCGAGCTTCATCGTCTTCGCCAAGCTATTGCGCAGGCTCTCGGACGACGACACCGTGCGAGAAATCGCACTGGCCACGCTGTGTTTCGGCACGCTGGTGACGGGCTACTCCACGACCTTCAACAATCACTCACTCGGTGCGGTGTGCTTGATCTTTCTGCTCAGCCCGCTGCTCACTCTGATTGAATCCGGCAGTAAGAAAAACGACTCCACTGAATGTCGCTCTGCCAGCTTTGCTCTCGCTGGCTTCTGGGCAGCCGCCACCGTGTGCTGTGAACTTCCTGCAGCTCTCTTGGGAGCCGTTGCATTTCTCATCGCAGCGAAGAGTTCGCTCCGCAAGTCGCTGTTGTGCTTCGCTCCAGCCGCGTTGGTCCCGTTCGCCGCGTACTTCCTCACCAACGCCATTGCTACCGGCGGGTGGAAGCCGTTTTACAGCTTCTATGGCACTGACAAGTACCTCTTCACGCTCGACGGAGTCCCTAGCTACTGGCTGAATCCGCGCGGGCTCGACCGCAATCTGGATGGCCCCTTGATGTACTTCGTGCATTGCACCTTCGGGCATCACGGCATCTTCTGCCTCTCGCCGATTTTCCTGCTCGCACTGACAAGCTGGTGCCGCCGCACCTGGTGGCAAAGAACAACCGGAGCCGGCTTGGTGTGGCTGTCTTTGGGACTGACGGTCGGAGTGCTCGGCTTCTACATGACGCGTACTGAAAACTACAACTACGGAGGCAACACCTACGGCTTGCGTTGGATCATCTGGCTCAGCCCTCTGTGGATCATCGCGATGTTGCCCGCGCTCAAGGTCGCAGTGACGAAGAAAGCCGGTCTGGCCGCCACGCTGTTGCTACTCGTCGTGTCGGGGTACTCGACCCAAGCCTCCGCCAAGAATCCGTGGGCCGAGTCCTGGCTCTTCCATCGCCTGACGATTGCCGGTTGGATCGACTACTCGGACCCAGCTCCCGAACTGCCATTTGATCGGCCTCTCCAAACGTGGTTCTCCGAACTGCCGGGCAAAGGCCACGAGCTGACTTGGATAGAGTTTGAGAGCCCCTCATCCAGCTCCTTAAGCGACACATCCTCGGACACGCTGCGAGTCATCGATTTGGGCGTCAGCGACAGTGAGAAGAAGCCTATCCGGAGCGTGCGGTTTCAATGGAACGCAGGAGCAACAGCTCGCGAGCGAACCATTGATGTCGCGTTCGATCAAACCAAGTTCTTGGAAGGCAGTCCGGTCGCTGATCAAGTCGTCTTCTTTGAGGCAACACCCAAGCTCAGCGAGTCTGACCTGCTGACCTTCCTGCGAGGTTTGCCGTTCGATCGCCCTTATCACGGCGGCAACGTTAGATACTTGAAGACCGACCTGCGGAAGGACGCTTTCAACTGTTATCGCGCGGCGACGCAAGTCCTCCGCAAGCTCCCGTCGGGGGGCACCATGACCGATCGCTGCGAAGTCTGGCTCACTTCCGAAGTGCCCTTCGGAGTCGTGCAATTTGAACTCAGCCAATTCGACTCACGCGGCGAAGAGATCTCCAAACGCCGCTTCGTCGCCAAGAAGATCGGCAAATCAACCAGCTCCCCCTGAGCCACGACCAACCGCGCGATACCAACATGGCGCCGACTGAGTCGTGAGGCGTTATTGCAGATCGAAATCGCCAACTTGCTTGATGAACTCACACCTGCGGAACCAATTCATTGCGTTTATCGTGCATTCCTCACGTTCCACGGTCTGCGTTCATTCCAACGTTGATTTCAAGAACGCTTTCAGACGCGGCGAGGTCACTTGTTCGAGCTTTAGGAAGCGTAGGCGGATGGGTTTCTTGCCGTTCTTTTCGGGGAGCACTTCGAGTTCGCTCACGAGGCCCGCGATGTCGCCGGTGCCGACTTCTTTGTTCGGTGTGATCGTGATGTCGATGCCCGCTCGGCGTTTGGTCACGACGACGGCCCAGTCGGTTTTTGAACCTGACTTGCGATAGCGGACCATCTGCCGCTCGGTCCAAATGACGTCGGCGGTTGGCAGCGCGGAGTCGAGCGTTTCGAACAACGCTTCGATGACTTCCGTCTTCCACATCGGTCGCTTCTCGGCCGGAAAGCCTTTCTGCAAGAGGTGCCACTTCTTGCCGAGCACCTTCCATGGCGTGACGTCTTCCGGCTCCGTTGAGGCTTGAGTGACCAGTCTCAGGTAGGACTCGCGCGCGTCTTGCAAGAACTCCCAGAACTCGGGCGTGTCGATCTCGCGCAACCAATGCACGGTGATCGTCACCTCTTGAAACGCTCCACGCTGGTTCTTCACGGTGACGCGGTCAGCTCGGTTATAGACCTGAATCTCCTTCACATCGTTGACGTCCTTCAGGCTGAGCTTGGCTCGTAGGTCTGCTTCATTGAAGCAGTTCTTCTCGACGCGGAACTTGAGTTTCAGCAGCCACTCGTCCCGCGTCAGAGCATGCATGAACCAGCCGTAACGCGCGGCCTCGCCGGTGACTTCGACGGTGGAAGGATCATTCCACAGCGTTCGAAGGAGAGGGGTTGAGGCGGAGGGGAGTTGAGGACTGGGGAGAGATTCGGAATCGGTGTTTTGCTGAGCCTTCAGCAGATCGGCTCCACTCATGAGTTTTCCGGCGAGCGCAGCAATCGACTTCTTCTTCGCTCCCTTCGTCCCTTTGGAAGGATGAGTTGAAGCTGAGCTGCTGAGTGCTTCCGACTCCGTTGACAATAGCCCCTCACCCCCGGCCCCTCTCTCCGAAGGGGCGAGGAGAGAAGATATTTCGCTGAGCTCTTCGATCGTCTCGATCACGCGAGACAGAGCTTCGCCTTCCCAACGAACTCGCTTGCCGTTGTGAGCGATGCGTTCTTGGGTGTGCCATTTCTTACCGTCGACCTCCCACGGCATCTTCGAGTCCTTGCCGACTTCACTGAGCGACAAGTCTCCGCTGCGTTTCTTGCCGACATCCGCCGCGTTGAAGATCGCTCGCTCGCCACGCGTGCTCGCGGCCAGCACTGGTGCGAGTTGCTCGGCGGTGTGCGAGCGGAATCGCGACGGGGAGACTGAGGGACTCAGAGACTGAGCGAGCGAGGGATTATCCAGAGATGTATGGGCCTTCGCCCCTCCATCCTTCTTTCTCCCCGTCACTCTGTCCGCCTCTTCGCGAACCGAAGCCGCCAGCATCTCCGGCGTGCCCTCCGCAACAATCCAGCCTCCGCCCTGACCGGCTTCTGGCCCGAGGTCGATGATCCAGTCCGCCGTCTTGATCACGTCGAGATTGTGCTCGACCACGACGACGGTGTTGCCGAGTTCCACCAGGCTGTTGAGCACTTTCAAGAGCTTGTCGATGTCGTCGAAGTGCAGGCCCGTCGTCGGTTCGTCGAGGATGTAAATTGTCTTACCGGTGCTCGGTCGCGCGAGTTCCGACGCCAGCTTCACGCGTTGAGCTTCACCGCCGGAAAGCGTCGTCGCGCTTTGGCCGAGCGTGAGATAGTCGAGTCCAATCGCGCACAGCGTGGCGAGTGGCTTACGGATCGCGGGGATGTTTTCGAAGAGGTCGTGGCATTGCCCGATCGACATCTTGAGCACATCCGAAATCGAGTGACCCTTGTAGCGCACGGTGAGCGTCTCGGTGTTGTAGCGCTGGCCGTGACACTCATCGCACTCGACCCACACGTCGGGCAAGAAGTGCATCTCGATCTTCTTTTGACCGTCGCCTTCGCACGCCTCGCATCGCCCGCCCGCGCGATTGAAGCTGAAGCGACCGGCTGCATAGCCTCGCACCTTCGACTCGGGCAGCCGAGCAAACAGCTCGCGAATGTGGTCGAAGACGCCGGTGTAAGTGCCGGGATTCGACTTCGGTGTGAAGCCGATCGGGGCTTGATCGACGATGATCGCTTTGTCGATGAGGCTCAGTCCGACGAGCTTGTCGTAAGGACCGGGTTGCTCGGTCGCGCGATGCAGATGCTTGAGCAACGTCTTCGCCAGAGTGTGCTCAATGAGCGAACTCTTACCGCTACCGCTGACGCCGGTGATGCACGTGAAGGTGCCGAGCGGGATTCGCAGATTGACGTCTCGCAGGTTGTTGAGGCGGGCGCCGAGGAGTTCCAGACAAGGGCCTTCAAACGCTACTTCCATCGGTCCCACTTGTCCCAATCGTCCCATTTCGGCAGTGGGACCAATGGGACGATTGGGATGCATGTGTTTTGAATCATGATCCGGAACGATCACCCGTCGCGTCAGCGGCACAACGATCTCGCGGCGCTTGCTCAAGTACTGCGACGTCAGACCTTTGCCGTTCTTCTTCAGGTCAGCCGGAGCGCCCTCATCGACGATCATCCCGCCGAAGCGACCGGCACCGGGACCGAAGTCGTAGACCCGATCGGCGGCTGCGATGACTTCTTTGTCGTGCTCGACGAGCACCAACGTGTTGCCGAGTTCCTTCAGCTTTTTCAACGCCTCGAGCAACCGCGCGTTGTCTCGCGGATGCAGCCCGATCGTCGGTTCGTCGAGCACATACAAAACGCCCGTCAGCGCGCGGCCGATCTGACCGGCCAATCGAATGCGTTGCGACTCGCCGCCTGACAGAGTGGGTAATGATCGTGACAGGGTCAGGTACTCGAGCCCGACATCCAGTAAAAACTTCATGCGGCTTTGAGATTCAATCAGTAAGTCACCCGCGATCTTCGCGTCGGAGCCACTGAGTTTGATGGCATCGAGGAACTCATAAGCCTGACCAAGCGGCAGTTCGCAGACTTGCTGCAACGTCTTGCCATGAAAACGAACGGCCCCGGCATCATCACGCAGCCGGCTGCCGTCACACGTTGAGCACGGGATCTCGCCAACGAGTTCGAAGAGCCGTTGCCGATATTGGTAAGAGACCCGTGCGGCTTCTTCGATCGCAGGGAAGAGGCCCTTGTATTGGAAGCGGAACGGAGTGCGCGGAGTGCGTGCCTCAAACCACTTCTCGTCGGTGCCATACAGCACCTGCCGTCGCTGAGCTGGATCTAACTGCGAGAACGGCAACGACAGATCCCAGCCGAGCTCGCGCGACATCGCTTCCAACATCGCCGCGAAGAATGGAGCCGTGCGCGGATCGGGCCATGCACTAACGGCGGCGTCTCGCAACGAGCGATTCGGGTCGCCGATCAAGACTCGCAAATCGGTGCCGCGCTGAGTGCCCAGTCCCTCGCACGACGAGCACCAGCCGAGCGGACTGTTGAAACTGAAATTGTTGGGCGTCAGCTCTTCGAAGCTGCGACCGCAACTCTCGCACGCGCGATGCAAGCTGAAGGGATCGACGCGCCAATCGGGTTCTTCGCGCGACTCGTCAACATGAGCCACTCGCATCAAGCCTTCGCCGAGGTCGAGTGCCGCTTCGATCGACTCGGCCAAGCGCGTGCGCTGTTCGCGTTTGATCGTGATGCGATCAACGACGACTTCGACGTTGTGCTTACTCTTACGGTCGATGTCGGGGACTTCATCGAGCCGATACGTCGTGCCGTCGACTCGCACGCGCGCATAGCCTTGCTCGGTCAGCTTCTGCCACAGCCGCTCGTAATGCTGCCCGACCTTCACCTCTTGAGGAGCCAGTAACAGCAGCTTCGTCCCCTCGGGCATCGTCAGCAGCTTGCCGACCACTTGATCGGTCGTCTGAGTATCAACCGGGATCTTGCAGTCCGGGCAATGCAGCGTGCCGAGTCGACACCACAAAATACGAAGGTAGTCGTAGATCTCGGTGACGGTGCCAATCGTCGAACGCGGCGTGCTGCCAACCGTCTTCTGCTCGATCGCAATCGCCGGTTGCAGACCGTGAATGTGCTCGACCTTCGGCTTTGGCATCTGGCCGAGAAACTGCCGCGCGTAGGCCGACAACGATTCGACATACCGCCGCTGCCCTTCGGCATAGAGCGTCTCCATCGCGAGCGACGTCTTGCCGCTACCGCTTGGTCCGCAGAAGACATTCATCTGCTCGCGCGGGATCGTGAGGTCGATCCGCTGGAGGTTGTGTTGAGCGGCACCGCGGATGGTGATGCTTCGTGTGGCCGCGTCCCCGAATTTCTTTTCCCCCCTCGCCCCTCTCCCCGAAGGGGCGAGGGGAGCCTGAAGCCTCTGCGCGGCTGGATCAGGGCCTAATCCCAGCACCGCGCGCAAAGCCCTTCCCGTATGCGACCGCTCACACCGCGCGATTTCCTCTGGCGTGCCGCAGCACACCACGGTTCCGCCGCCCGAGCCGCCTTCGGGGCCGATATCGATGATCCAGTCTGCAGTTTTTATGACATCCAGATTGTGCTCGACGACGAGCACCGTGTTGCCTGCGTCGACAAAGCCGTGCAGCACTTCGAGCAGCTTTTCGATGTCGGCGAAGTGCAAGCCGGTTGTTGGTTCGTCGAGCAGATAAATCGTCTTGCCGGTTGAGCGCTTGCCGAGTTCTCGCGCGAGCTTGATGCGTTGAGCTTCTCCGCCTGAGAGCGTCGGCGATGGCTGACCGAGTTTGAGATAGTCGAGCCCGACATCATGCAGCGTCTGCAGCATGTTCTTGATCTTCGGCACGTTCTCGAAATGTTCGAGCCCCTCTTGCACGTCCATCTCAAGGACTTCGGCGATGTTCTTGCCTTTGAAGCGGACTTCGAGCGTTTCGTGATTGAACCGCTTGCCGCCACAGACCGGGCACGTGACCCAGATGTCCGCGAGGAAGTCCATTTCGAGCTTGTTGGCTCCGTGCCCTTCGCAGGCTTCGCAACGACCGCCGCTGACATTGAAGCTGAAGCGACCGGGCTTGAACCCGCGCCGCTTCGCTTCGGGCAGTTGCGTGTAGAGGTCGCGAATCAGGTCCGCGAGTTTCACATACGTCGCCGGGTTCGAACGCGGAGTGCGACCGATCGGCGACTGGTCGATGTCGATCGCTTTATCGAGTTGTTCGAGCCCCGAGATCGACTCATGCTCGCCGGGCTTGCCGTCGCCTTTGTTGAGATCGCGATTGAGGACTTCCCAAAGAATGTCATTCACGAGCGAGCTCTTGCCCGAACCGCTCACGCCGGTGACGCAAACGAAGAGCCCGAGCGGGATGTCGACATCAACGCCTTTGAGGTTGTGATGCTGCGCATTGCGGATGCGGATCATCGCCGTAGGTTGGGACTCCAGTCCCGACCCGTCCGTTGTGACTCCAGTCACGACGGCAGTCTTCTTCGAACGATTACGGGACCGGTCGTCATCGGCAGTCGAATCAATAGGACTTATGGGACGCATAGGACGAATGGAATCAGCGGCATTCGTCCCCTTCGTCTTATGCGTCCCATTCTTCGCGGGACGCAATGCGGTTTTCTGTTCAGCGACCGCATCCTCGCGCGGCATCAACTTCGGCGACCGGCGCACTTCCGGCACGGCAATCTCCCGCCGCTTCGACAAGAACGCGCCGGTCACGCTGCGCTTCGCCTGCTTGATGTCGTCGACCGAGCCTTCAGCTACGACCTCACCGCCGCGCACTCCGGGACCGGGGCCGAAGTCGACGATGTGATCGGCGGCCAGCATTGTCTCGTCATCATGCTCGACGACGATCACGGTGTTGCCTTGATCGCGCAAGTCTTGAAGGCTGCCGAGTAGCATCGTGTTGTCGCGCGGATGCAGACCAATCGACGGCTCATCGAGGATGTAAACGACGTCACACAGTCCGCAGCCAATCTGACCCGCGAGTCGGATGCGTTGCGACTCACCGCCCGACAGCGTCGGCGCCGTGCGATCGAGCGTCAGGTAATTGAGCCCGCAGCGCAGCAAGAACCCGAGCCGACCTCGGATCTCTTTGAGAACTTCTTCCGCAATAAGTTGCTCGGTGTCGGAGAGGTCGAGCTTCTCAAAGAAGCGCCAGGCAGTTTCGACATCGAGCGCGCAGACCTGAGGTAACGAAAGTGACACCGCCGGCGACTCTGCGGCGGTCTCACTGGAACGAGTGGTACGCTTGCGACGAATGGGACTATTGGAATCAATCGCCTTCGTCTCAAGATTCGAAGTGGCCGACAACGACTTCACCGTCACCGCCGCCGCTTGTCGGTTCAACCGCGATCCGTTGCAGGTCGAGCAGCGATTGAAGCGCATGTACTTTTCAAGCTGCTTGCGGCGCATCGGGTTCTTGGCTTTGCGGTACTCGTCGAGCAGTTCGTTGACGACGCCATTGAACGTGCCGCCGTGCTTCCAAACTCCGCCGGAGTGCCGCATCTCGAACGTCACATGTCGATCACCGAGCCCGAACAAGAGCTTGTGCCGCGCCTCTTCCGGCAATTCATCCCAAGGAGTTTTCAGAGTGGTGTCTGCCGGAAGTTCGAGATCCTCATCAATGGCCGCAGTCGCGCCTTTATAGATGTGCTTCTTCCAACGCCCGACTTTCTCAACCGCGCCAACCAGCGCGAGAGCACCTTTCCAAAGAGAGATCGTCGAGTCTTCGACGAGCTGTTCCATCACGAACTCAAAGCGCTCGCCCAGTCCATTGCAGTCCTTGCACATCCCCTGCGGCGAGTTGAACGAGAACAACTGCGGCGACGGCGGATCGAACGACAGCCTGCAGTGAGTGCAGGCGTAACTGGATGAGAAGAGGCGATCGAGTGACTGGGCAGAAGTGGGACCGATAGGACTCATGGGACGAATGGGATCATCAAGATCCACTGGCCCTAACTCATTCGTCTCATCCGTCCCCTGCGTCCTATTCCCAGTTGTCCCATCACTCGGCTGATCTTGGGCGACGATCAACTTTCCGCTCGCGTGCTTCAGAGCGGTCTCAACTGCTTCGGCCAGTCGCGATCTCGGTGTCTTCCCCGCGACGAGTCGATCAATCACGACCTCGATCGAATGTCGCATCTGCTTATCGAGCCGGATGTCATCGCTCAGCGAGACCACTCGACCATCGACACGCGCACGGACGAAGCCCTGCTTCAAGAGGTCTTCAAAGAGATCGCGGTACTCACCCTTCTGTCCCTGAATCAGCGGCGCGAGGATCGAGTACTTCGTCCCCTCCGCCAGCAACGAGATCGTGTCGATGATCTGCTCAGCCGACTGAGCGGTGATGGGTCGCGAGCACTGCGGACAATGTTGCTTACCGATCCGCGCGAAGAGCACGCGCAGGTAGTCGTAGACCTCGGTAATAGTTCCTACCGTCGAACGCGGATTACGTCCGCTCGTCTTCTGCTGAATCGAGATCGACGGCGCGAGCCCGGTGATGGAGTCGACTTCAGGCTTCGGCATCTGTCCGAGAAACTGCCGAGCATAGCTCGACAATGACTCGACATAGCGTCGTTGCCCTTCGGCATAGAGCGTATCGAACGCCAGCGAACTCTTGCCGGACCCACTGACGCCGGACATGACGATGAGCTTGTTCTTCGGCAGCCGCAGCGAGACATCCTGCAAGTTATGTTCGCGAGCCCCGCGAATGGTGATGAAGTTGCGTTCGTCCGAAGCTTGCTTCTTGGCTGACTTGCTCACGGTCGAGCCTGAAGCCGTTGTCGATTTGTTCTTCGTCATTGATCCTGTCGCGATCCGTCCCGAGTAATGGCCGCCAATAACTTAGCAGCCGAGATGCGGAGTTTAGTCCCACGCGAGTAAGCAACCAGGAACAGGCAATGGTGGGCGACCAATACTCGTCGAGATGCTTGCGATGAAGTTGGCAATTCACGTGCGATGCAGCGACGTTCTGGAACGGACTTATTTATGATCCAAAACGGCGACAGACAGTTCTGTAGGAGGATCATGCCGAGCAATTTCTCTTTGGTGCATTCGCGCCGTGCTCTGCGGGCTTGATCAAGTTCTAATCTTGGAGAGACCACCATGTGTCGATTGAAGTGCGTATGGCACAGCGCGATGTTAATCGTGTTGCTGCTGGGAGGGCTGACGACTTCGGCTTCGGCTCAATCATCGAAACTGAAACTGAACTACGTCCCTGGCGACAATACGTTGGCCGTCGTCATGTGGGACGGTTGGAGCGAACCCGATCCTCAGTCGACCAACCGCACTGAAAAGCTCTTGGCCGAACAATCTCTCCGCGACTTCTTCGGCGACCTCAAGAAGGAAGTTGATCGATCTGTTGCGACTCAAGTTCAGCGTTTGGGCGGCGAAGAAATCAACGTTATCGCGAGCACCGTGCCACTGCTGTTTCACGCAGCGCTCACTCACCCGACGACATTGATTGTGGAAGAACAAGGCAACGGGACGAATCCCATCAGCGTCGCTCTGGTGATTGATGCTGGCAAAGACATTGGCCAGCTTTCCGAAGCTGCGAACAAACTGCTCTTAAAGACGACTCCCAAAGAAGGTCCGTTTCGCGCGATCGAAGAGAGCCTGAATGGCGGCAAGTTCCTGCGTCCTGAACGAGCAGAGTCGGGCGGGCTGATTCGAGTCGGCTCGTATGGCAGCTACTTCATCGTCACTGTCGGCGAGGAACTCACGTCGACCCTGATGAAGCGACTGGATCAAAAGAAGCCCGCCGCTTTCGTTGATCAAGCTCTCAAAGACTTGCCTGTTAGTCGCGCTCAAATGCTGGTTCATGCGCGGGTCGATCGATTGATCGATCTCGCCAAGAAGAACATGCCAGACCCGAACATGCCGCAGTACTTGAAGGCTTGGGGTGTCGACAACATCAGCCACATCTCGGTTGTGAGCGGGTTGGATGCGAATGGCATGCAGCTCAATAGCGAGCTGGTTTTCAATGGTCCGATGAGCGGAATCTTTTCGTTGATTCCCAATAAGCCCGTCACTCGCGAGTCGCTGCAACGAGTCCCCGCCAATGCATCGCAAGCTCACGTCGTGCGTTTCGATTTGGCACATGCGATCGACACGGTCCTAGACATCGTCGGCAAGATTGATCCCAAGGCAAAAGTCGATGGCGAGAATGCGATTGAGGGCTTGAGTACTCAGCTCGGGTTTTCGATCAAGAACGATCTCGCCAAAGGTCTGGGCGACGAGTGGACCATGTATAGCTCGGGCAGTGAAGCCGGAGCGTTCTTCATGCCGGGCTTGGTGCTGACAGCATCCATCCGCGATCAAGCTGGAGTGCAGAAGGCCCTCGAAGTTCTGAACGGCTTCTTGAAGTCCATGTCTCAAGCTCAAGGTCCGCGAGCCCCGTTCTCCGTGCAGGAATACACGGTGAAAGGCAACAAGGCGACGCGACTGCAATTCAATGGGGCGCCTATTCCGATCTCTCCAGCATGGGCTCTGACCAAGGACGAGTTGATCATTGCTCTAAGCCCGCAGCTCGTCGCCAGCCATCTCTCTCAAGCTGGTAAGCCCTCGCTCGCGGACAACGCGTCGATCAAGGATGCCTTTAAGACTCAACCTCAGCCGATCATGGTGAGCTTCAGCGATCCGAAGCCGAGCCTGCAAACTTTTTACACGCTGGTGAATACCTTTGGTCCCGTGATGACCGGGCAGCTCGCTCAACAAGGCATCAACTTCACGTTGCCACCGCTGCCTCCGATGTCTGACATCGATCAACACTTGGCCCCCAGCGTCACCATGTACTCGATCACCAAGAATGGATTCCGTACCGAGACGCATGGTGTCATTCCCAGCGGTGTGGAATTGAGTCCGGCAACGTTGGGTGTTGGTGTTGCGCTCGTGCTGCCAGCGGTTCAACAAGCAAGAGAGGCCGCGCGTCGCACACAGGACAAGAACAACCTCAAGCAGATCGGCTTGGCGATGCATAACTCGCACGATGCCTATGGCCGCTTCCCATCCCAAGCAATCCGCTCGAAAGACGATAAGCCATTGCTGAGTTGGCGAGTTCATCTCTTGCCGTACATCGACCAAGCCCCGCTCTATCAAAAGTTCAAACTCGACGAGCCGTGGGACAGTCCCAACAACAAACCACTCATTGCTTTGATGCCGCCGGTTTATGCATCGCCCAACCACCCCGATCTGACCAAGGATGGCAAGACGGTCTTCGTTGCTCCCACGGGCAAGGGGACAGCTTGGGACAATCCGAAGGGTGCGAGGATTCGTGACTTCACTGACGGTACCAGTAACACCATCTTGGTCCTCGAAGTTCATAAGGACTCTGCCGTTATCTGGACGAAGCCGGATGACATCGAGATCGACTTCGACAATCCAACGAAGCACGTGAAGAGCGCTCGCGTGGGTGGTTTCCATGCATTGATCACTGACGGATCGGTGCGATTCATTAGCGACAACATCGACATTGCAACGTTCAAGGCGTTGTTGACTCGCGCCGGCGGTGAAGTTGTGGGCGCGTTCTAAGTTCGCACGGGATTTGGAATCTCGTCCGAGGTCTCAGTTTTGCGGCGCGGTCGGTTCTGTGATGGAAGCGACCGCGCCGCTTTCTTTTCGTGATGATGTGTCAGACGCGTTACAGAGGATGGAATGAATCACGTCATTGGTCTCGATATCGGCGGTGCCAATTTGAAGGTGGCACACAGCGATGGGCATTGTCGCTCTCGTGCGTTTCCCTTGTGGAAGCAGCCTGAAAAACTGGCCGAAGCAATTCGCGAGATCATCGACGGTTGGCTGCCGTGCCAAGCACTGGCCATCACGATGACGGGCGAACTTGCTGACTGCTTCTCGACCAAGGCCGAAGGAGTGGCTCGCATTCTGGACTCGGTCGAAGAAGTGGCCGGACTGTGTGGCCCCGTCCTTTGGCAAACGGCTGGCGAGTTTGTTCCGATCGATGTGGCTCGGGAATTCTGGCAACTGACGGCAGCTTCGAACTGGCATGCGCTGGCGACCTTCGTAGGTCGCGCCGCTCAAGAAGACGGAGCGCTGCTGATCGACATTGGCTCGACAACGACCGACATCATCCCGTTGGAACATGGCCGACCGGTTTCGGTTGGCATGAATGATCGCGAGCGATTGGAGTCGGGCGAACTGGTCTACTGCGGTGTCCGACGGACTCCGCTGTGTGCCTTGGCGTCCGAGATTCGCTTTCGTGGTCAGTCCACTCGGCTTGCCGCCGAGTTCTTTGCGACCACCGAAGATGTTTACTTGCTGCTGGGCGATCTTGCTGAAGATCCCACCAATACGGAGACAGCCAACGGTCGTCCCGCCACTCGAGAAGCAGCTTACGATCGACTCGTGCGCATGCTGTGCTGCGACCGCAATGAAGTCTCGATGGAAGAAGCGATTGACCTCGCGCGTCAGTTTGCCGAGCAACAAGAGCAACGCATCCTGACTGCGATTCAGCAAGTGCTCGAGCGGCAAGCTCTCCCCTGCCGCTCGGTGATTCTGTCGGGCTCTGGCTCGTTCTTCGCCGAGCGGCTTGCGAATCGTCATCCGCAACTGAAGCTGGCGACGCCGTTGAAACTGAGCACCATGTTCTCACCCGACATCGCTGAAGCGGCATGCGCGTTTGCTGTCGCTCGAATGGCCGCAGAATAGAGAGCCGCGAACGAACCGGCGCAGACAAGTCGCTGCGTGACTCAGTGGTCGAACTCATCCCAGCGTTCTCCGATCGTCAGTGGTTGGAACCAAACCCACCGCCGAGGAACGGAGAACGCCGAGAACTCAAGACGCTGCTACTTCATCGCGAGCCTACGCACCAAGCTCTGCGACGGTTTGGGCGACTTCGGCAACGTGCCCTTCCACTTTCACCTTCGGCCAAACGCGAGCGATCTTCCCGTCTTTGCCAATCAAGAAAGTGGCGCGTTGAATGCCCATGCTCTTCTTGCCATACATGTTCTTCTCGACCCACACGCCGTACTTCTCACACACGGCATGGTCTTCATCAGCCAGCAACGGAAACGTCAGGCTGAACTTGGTAGCAAACTTGCGGTGTGACTCGACCGAGTCGGTACTCACGCCCAGCACCACCGTGTTCGACGATTCTAATGCCGCAAAGTTGTCTCGAAACCCGCAGGCTTCGGTCGTGCATCCGGGAGTGTCATCGCGCGGATAAAAGTAAAGCACGACATTCTTCTGCCCCTTGAATTGGCTCAGTCGAATCTGGCCTTCGGGGTGGGACGCGAGTGTGAAAGCCGGGGCGGCTTTGCCGACTTCGGGAATGCTCATAGAGGTGTCCTTTGCTAAGGGATCTGAGGATGAAAATTGCGGATTTAGGGGCTCTGTTGCAGTGGTTCCGAACGCTGAGCTGAGTCTGATGGAGATTCAACAAGCCCACGAGTCAGTCGCTTCTCAGTCTACCCTGGCTGGATTAGTCTCCGGTCCGCTTACGAGGGGCGTTTTATAGGTAACGTCTCCCGTCGTAATGCCGACTGTCGGTTCTGCTACGTAGGATGCAACATGGGACGTCCGGTTACGCTCTTCACTGGCCAATGGGCCGATCTTCCGCTCGAAGTTCTCTGCAAGAAAGCCCGCGAGTTTGGCTATGACGGTTTAGAGCTCGCATGTTGGGGCGACCACTTTGAAGTCGACAAAGCCCTGACCGACGACACCTACTGTGCTCGCAAACGCGACTTGCTGGAGAAGCACGACCTCAAGCTGTATGCGATCTCGAACCATCTCGTCGGCCAAGCAGTGCTCGACAATATCGATTCGCGCCACAAGTCCATCCTGCCTGAGTACGTTTGGGGCGACGGCAATCCAGCGGGCGTGACTCAGCGTGCGATCGAAGAAATGAAGCGCACGGCACGGGCCGCTCAGAAGCTTGGTGTTGGTGTTGTGAATGGCTTCACTGGCTCAAGCATTTGGCACTGCATCTACGACTTCCCACCAACTCCTCGCAAGATGATCGACGCGGGCTTCGAGTTGTTGGCCGAGCGTTGGAATCCGATTCTCGATGTCTTCCAAGAGTGTGGAGTGAAGTTTGCTCTAGAAGTTCATCCAACGGAAATTGCCTTTGACATTTACTCTGCCGAGCGTGCCTTGCAGGTGCTCGACAACCGCGAAGAGTTCGGCTTCAACTTCGACCCCAGCCACTTGATTTGGCAAGGTATCGATCCCGTCGAGTTCATCCGCTATTTCCCGAAGCGCATCTATCACGTTCACATGAAGGATGCTTCCACGACGCTCAATGGTCGCACGGGCATCAACAGCAGCCATTTGTCCTTCGGCGATCCACGCCGCGGGTGGGACTTCCGCAGCGTGGGCCGCGGTGCTGTTCGCTTCGAAGAAATCATTCGAGCATTGAACGCAGTTGGCTACAGCGGCCCGTTGTCAGTCGAATGGGAAGACTCGGGAATGGACCGAGAGCACGGAGCACGCGAGTCTTGCCAGTTCTGCAAGAACGTGGATTTCGCGCCGTCCAATCGAGCCTTTGACGCCGCGTTCTCTGACTAATTGAGTCGGCGACGCGATGAGTTTGAGACCCGCCGCAAGGCGGGTCTTTCTTTTGATAGATCGTTCGAACGCAACACGGAAGACTTCGCGACACCAGTCGCATGTCGCAAGTCTTCTAAGCCAGCAGTGAAGGGACTGAGTCATGGCTGATCCGCTCTATCAGGAAGCAATTCGGCTCTTTCAAGAAAAGTTTGCTCGTACTGGCGAGCTTGGTCTGCGCGAGCCGTCAGCAATGACGCTCGTCACGTGCTCTGCCGATGGTCGCCCTTCATCTCGGACAGTTCTTTTGCGCGGCATCGACGAACGAGGGTTTGTGTTCTTCACGAACTCATTGAGCCGCAAGGGTCGGCAGATGACCGAGAATCCCAACGTCGCGTTGACCTTCTATTGGGATCTCTGGCAGGAGCAGGTTCAAGTGGAAGGCAAGATCGAGCGCATCGACGACGCGGAAGCAGACGCGTACTGGGCCAAGCGGGCGAGACTGAGCCGCATCGGCGCCTGGGCTTCTCAGCAGTCGCAACCGTTGGATAGTCGAGAGACTTTGCTCAAACGCGTGGCGGAGTTCGAGAAGCAGTTCGAAGGGCAAGACGTACCTCGTCCGCCGCATTGGTTCGGATATCGGGTGCGGCCTAGTCGGATCGAGCACTGGCACGGTATCGAGGGCCGATTGCACGAGCGGACGATCTACGAGCAAGTTGGCGATCGCTGGGAGAAGGGCCTGAGATATCCATAATGTCCGGACGGTTCTGCTTAGAAGATGTGGCGATTCTTGACGTTCAAAGTTCGATAGCAAGAATGCCACGCCGCCTCGAAGAATTGGCGTTTATGCCCTGCTTTCGATGCGGACGCTCGACTCAGAGAGTCAAGCACGACTTCACGGACGAGGCGTTACGGATTTTCGCTCGGGCCAACTGGCCGTGACAGGCAGATTGAAATGGGATTCGAGGAATACGAACGCACTGCGAATCAAACAGCTCGCGACGAGTTAATCTTGGCGCATCTGTGGTTGGTTCGGCACATCGCGGGAAAGCTGGCTGCTCAACTGCCTCCCGAAGTCGATTCCGAGAACCTTGAGTCCGCCGGCATGTTGGGGTTGGTCGAAGCTGCGGAAAGGTTTGATCCCACTCGCGGTGTCGACTTCAAAGCCTTCGCAGCGCTTCGAATTCGCGGAGCGATCATCGACGAGCTGCGACGCAACTGTCCGTTGCCTCAGGAAATGCTGGCCAAAGTGCAGATCCTGATGCGGGCTCAAAAGACAATTGCTCAACCCATCACGGTCGACAAGTTGATGAAGGCGACCGGCTTTACTGAGGACGAAGTTCTCGACTGCCTCGCCGCGATCCCGCTGACTCAAGTTCGGTCGCTCGATCAAGTCGGCGACGGCTGGTTCGAAGCCAAGAACGAATCTCCCGACTGGCGTTTACAACTTGAAGATCAGACTCGGTTGTTAGCGAATGCGATCATGTCGCTCTCCGAGCGAGAGCGGCTCGTAGTGACGCTTTACTACAAGGAAGACCTGCGTTTGAAAGAAATCGGACAGCTTCTCAGCTTGTCGGAATCGCGGGTCTGCCGACTGCTCAGCGCGGCTCAATTGCAAATGCGCGAGCACGTGAAGGGACATTCCTGAAAGAACCCCCCCCAACGGTTCGATGTTAGAGGCGGGAGAATCGACACAACCGGAGCAACCGGTGTGTTCGGACTTATCAGGAGAGGGGCTGGCCGCCAACTTTTGGCCTCAAACAGGCTGTTTGAGCCAACGTGAGCAACCTAGGAGCCTGTCCGAGTAGGTTGATATTGGCGGACATTTTGTCGGGGCGGGGGCCGGTTAGGCCGTTTGGGCGCGGAACAGTTTCAGCAGGTTGTGCGTCAGCCAGATG
>OMIV01000221.1 GCA_900299185.1 Planctomycetaceae bacterium | reverse complement strand
GAGCCGCGACAAGCTCAACAGGGACAAGCTCAACAGGGACAAGCTCAACAGGGACAAGCTCAACAGGGACAAGCTCAACAGGGACAAGCTCAACAGGGACAAGCTCAGCAGGGACAAGCTCAGCAGGGACAAGCACAACAGGGACAAGCTCAACAAGGGCAATCTCAACAGGGTCAATCTCAACAGGGTCAATCTCAACAGGGTCAATCTCAACAGGGTCAATCTCAACAGGGGCAAGCTCAACAGGGTCAAGCTCAACAGGGTCAAGACCAACAACAGGCTCAGCAACAACAGAGATCAGAGACTCAACCGACCGAGCCGCCGGCTAGTTCAACTTCAACGCCCGAAATGTTGGGCAACGCTTTTCGCTGGGGCATGTATGGGCTGTTGGGTGCCGTGGGGCTGTGGCTCCTTGTGAAGTATTGGAAGTCCGTGGCGGCCTTCTTGACCAAGCTGTGGAACGAGTTCCTCAGTCTCTTTCGTTGGTCAGCTAAGTCGCCTGAAGGTGAGATCGAAGTATCTGTAGCCGACGAAGTGCAAGTGCGGTCGTTCGCGGAGTACTCAAACCCGTTTCAATCCGGTCGAGCCAAACGAGTTCCTGTCGTCGAGTTGGTGCGTTACTCGTTCGAGGCTCTGCAAGCTTGGGCTGCTGAGCACGATTGTCCTCGCCGCCCCGACCACACTCCGATGGAGTTCGGCCAACGCTTGATCGCTCGCAAGTTGCCCGTCGGAGAAGACGGACACGAAGTCGCTCAGCTCTACGCGCGAGTGGCCTACGCGCGGTTCACTCCCAATGCAGATTGCCTGCCGCTGCTCGAACGTCTGTGGCGCGGCATGAATAGTTGAAGCGTTGCTGTCTCAACTGATGTACTTAGAACTTCACACCGCCACCAACGATGGCGCCATAGAAGCTCGCGTCGAGGTCCGTGAAAGCACCCATGCGAAAGAAGACGCTCTCTGACACTGTGTAGATCAGCTCGCCGGAAACCGTTGACGAATCGAACTCTTCGGTGTCGATATCCAGCACGGTGCGCAAGGTGAATCGGTTAGAAAGGTCGAATTCACTGCCGACGTTGAGCAATAAATTCGAGTCGTGCTGGCTGACCTCAAAGGCGCCAGGTGGGGTGTCAAAAGAGACGCCAGTGGTCGTGTAGATCCAACCCAATTGTACAAAGGGACGCACTCTTGAAATGGACTCGGTGTAGAGTGTGACTCCCATTTCAAACTCACTCGCGCTCAAGTCGACGTCGAGTGACATGAATCCCATATTCGCCGTGTCACTGCCAAAGAACTTCGAGTACCCGGCGAAGACGTCCATCGCAAACGGCTTCGTCCCATCTCCCGGCAAGAGTGGCGAGTTAAAGGAGAGCGAAAACCCGTGGGCATCCTTCAGGATGTCACCGGGAAGCATTCCGTCTTTGTTTCGCCCATAGACGTAGGCACCACCGAAGTACCGCTTACCAAGCAAGCCTGCGTGAGGAGATTGTTGCGGGTTCAAAAACGAAGTTATGGGAGAGTCGGTTTCGTTGAGATGAATCGCTCCGACCTCGTTGAGCTGCAATAGCTCGCTGGGTTCTTCGGCGTACGCCGCGATGGGCAGGCACAGGAAGGCGCCCATGAACCACGTCATTAGATCTCGATAGCCCGGCATGTGCTCAGTCCCTTGAAGTTGCAGTCGACATCTCTGCGAAGATCCGTTTCGCCGTCGAATTCGGGCGGGCTTTTATGTTCAGACAAGAATGAGGGTCAATGCGGATCTTTGAATGCAATGCTTGCTCCGAGGAGATCTCGTTCGATTCGAATTCTTCGCTGGAATTAGCGGCCAAATTGGGTTCGTCGAGACGTCGCCGTTGTTTGGGTGATAGGACGCTGGCTATGGTGCCGACGACTCGATCAGCGAGCTTGGATTGGAAGACGGTCTGCGGTTGTTGAGGTTCAGATGCCATCGAACGCCACTCGGAATTCACTGCGTCATCCACTTGTTTCACGTCGTACTGCGGTGCAAGCCGGAGCGATCGGCATGCTCGGCTTGGGCATGAATCAACTGCGGTCACTTCAAGCGGCAGACAATCCCGATCAGCCGACTCCCGCGACAGCGAAGTCTTGCGTCTATGTGTTTTTGAGTGGTGGATTGGCTCAGCAGGACTCGCTGGATTTGAAGCCGCTCGCACCTGATGGCATTCGAGGTGAGTTCAGTCCGATCGACACTCGCACGCCGGGCATTCAAGTCTGCGAGCACTTGCCGCTGCTCGCCGAACGCAGCAACGACTTAGCGATTCTGCGTTCGCTGACTCATCCGACGAACGATCACACGCTCGGGCATTACTTCATGCTGACGGGGCGCAGCACGAAGTCGATCGGTTTTATGGGAGATCGAAAGCCGCGACCAAGCGACTGGCCGTCGATTGCTTCGACCGTCGGAGATGCCGTTAAGCCGCGCAACAACCTGCCGCCGTCAATCGTGTTGCCCGAGCGATTGGTGCATTGGTCTGGTGGAGTCATCCCCGGAGCTTTCGGTGGCTTGATGGGGCAGCAACGAGATCCGTTCTTCATCGAAGCGTCTCCCTATGGAGACCCCATGTGGCGCGGGGCGTATCCCGAATACACCTTCCCGAATCAAAGCAAGAAGCCGCCTCAACAGCCCGATGCCCGAAAGTATCAAGCTCCTCAACTGACTCTGAATCCGGGCCTGACACGCGGGCGGCTCGATGCTCGCATGAGCTTGTTGCAAGACCTCGATTCACAGCGCCGAGCCCTCGAAGAATCGGCCGCTGTGAGGAAGTACGACCAGCACAGCGAGTCGGTGATTTCGTTGCTCTCGGATGCCAAGGTGCGCAACGCGTTTGACGTGACCAACGCTGACGATGACATCGCTCGACGTTACGGGCGGAACAGCTTTGGATGGTCGATGTTGATGGCGTTTCGGTTGGTGGCTGCCGGGGTCAACATGGTGCAGGTAAATCTCGGCAACAACGAAACCTGGGATACTCACGGCGATGCGTTCTACCGCTTGAAAGAGCGACTCTTTCCACCGACGGATCGGGCGTTGACAGCCTTTTTGGATGACCTCAAGGCAACCGGTCTGCTCGATAGCACGTTGGTCGTTGTCGCTAGCGAGTTCGGTCGGACTCCCAAGCTGTCGACGTTGTCAGATTCGTTCCATGCCGCCGGTCGTGACCATTGGGGAGCAGTGCAATCCGTGCTGTTTGCCGGCGGAGGCATTCGCGGCGGTAACGTTGTGGGTTCATCCGACAAGATCGGTGGCTATCCCGCGAGCTGTCCTCAATCGCCAGAGAACATGGCGGCTACGATTTACAGCGCACTGGGCATTCCGCGCACCGCGCATTGGCTCGATGAACTGGACCGTCCGCATCAGATCTACTTCGGCGATCCGATCTCTGAGTTGATGTAAGAATTTGCAACTCGACCAAACTCGTCGCGTCCGGCGATCAGTGCTCATCAAAAAAGAAAGGCTCGCAATTGCGAGCCTTTCTGCATTCACGAGGGGAGCCGCTTTACGGCACCGATTAGTACTCCTTGGCGTTGATCCAAGTCATCATCTTGCGGAGTTGCTTGCCCACAACTTCGATTGGATGAGCGCGTTCGCGACGACGAACGGCCTTGAAGCCTGCTTGATTAGCCTTGTTCTCTAGAATCCACTCACGAGCGAACTGGCCCGATTGGATTTCCGAGAGGATCTTCTTCATCTCGGCCTTGGTCTGATCGGTCACAATGCGTGGGCCACGTGTGTAGTCGCCGTATTCAGCGGTGTTGGAAACGCTGTAACGCATGTAATTCAGACCGCCTTGATAGAACAGGTCGACGATCAGCTTCAGCTCGTGCATACATTCGAAGTAGGCCATTTCAGGCTGATAACCAGCTTCGACCAGAGTCTCGAAAGCTGCCTTCACAAGAGCGCTGACACCGCCGCAAAGCACAACTTGCTCGCCGAACAGGTCGGTCTCGGTTTCTTCCGCGAAGGACGTCTCGATGACGCCGCCGCGAGTACCACCGATGCCCTTGGCATAAGCCAGAGCCAGCTTACGCGAGGTCTCCGAAGCACCTTCGCTCAACGCGATCAACGATGGGACGCCGCCGCCCTTAACGTATTCGCTGCGGACCAAGTGACCGGGGCCCTTCGGAGCCACGAGAGCACAGTCGATACCTTGTGGCGGAACGATCTGATTGAAGTGGATGTTGAAGCCGTGCGAGCACATCAGCAGGTTGCCGGTCTTCAGGTTCGGCTTGATGTCGGCCTTGAAGACGTCGCCTTGGACTTCGTCGGGCAGCAGGACGTTGATCAGGTCACCCTGAGCGGCAGCGTCGGCAGCCGAGACGGGCTTAAAGCCGTGACTAACAGCGAGGTCGTAGTTGGCACTGCCAGGACGTTGGCCAACAATGACGTTGCAGCCGCTGTCTCGCAGGTTCTGAGCTTGAGCGTGACCTTGGCTGCCGTAGCCAATGATCGCAATCGTCTTGTTCTTCAAGAGCGAGAGATCGGCATCGTCGTCGTAGTAAACCTTGATCGCCATGTTCGTACTTTCGAGGGTGAGAGAATGAAGAAGTTGTTTTGAATTCGAATCAAGAATGAGAGCCAGACCGGCCAACAGAGTCAGCATGCTGCCTGTCGGCTGAAGGCGTTGTTTCGCTCGTCATCACAAGAAGAAACGCGCGAGGATCGCTATAACGACTAGGCCGCTGCCGTGGGGTCTTCGTGAGCAGCTCGCTCGGCAATGTCGACGTTTTCTTCGTTCGACCGCAGCAGAGCGATACGGCCAGTGCGCACCATTTCGAGAATGCCGAACGGACGCATGAGGTCGATGAACGCTTCGAGCTTTTGCTCCTTGCCGGAGATCTCGATCATCACATGGTTGGAAGCTACATCGACGATGTTGCCACGGAAGATCTCGACGAGTTCTTTGACTTCGGCTCGTTTGACCGCACAAGCACTGACCTTCATTAGCATCAGGTCGCGCTCCACGAATTCGCGATTCGCGAAGTCCACGACGCGGACGACGGGGATCAACTTTTCGAGCTGTTTGCGAACTTGATCCAGAGTGCGATCGGTGCCGCTGACTACGAACGTGATGCGCGAGAACTCGGGGTTCTCGGTCTCACCGACGGCCAGGCTGTCGATGTTGTAGGCTCGCGATGCGAGCATCCCGGAAATCTGAGCCAGCACACCGGGCTGATTCACAACGACAGCTGAGATTACGTGTTTCATGACTGGTCGATAGGCAGTTCGCAGCGTGGTTTGTTGAGGCGACACAATCGCTCAGAACAAGCCAACGAGCACCCCGCCGAGGTCCAAAGAAAGAGACAATGAGTGCCGCGAATGCTGCGAAAAACCGCTGAAAACGCGACAGACTCGGGGCCGAAAGGGGCGGCATACTAGTAGTGCCCCCTAACCGAAACAACGATCGGTTCTTGATTTCGAACACTACTGGTAAGGCCATCCGCACAAACCATCGTCACGGAACTAATCGGGGCGAATAGCCTTGGCTCTGCCCATCGTCGAACACCAATCTCGATCACCAGGTATCACCGACAGCAGCACGCCTTTCATGCTGCGAGCTCTCCCTGATGTGCGATGCCTCATCGAAAAAAGTCGCGAGCGTGGATGCCTCGCAATAGTCCCGGTTGAGTCCATCGCGGCTCTGGCTCCTGTGAGCGACGATTTTTGACACGATCCATCGCTCGGGGGCGAGTCTTGATGAGCAAGCTGCCTTCGCTGCCAATGTTCCACTTAAGCCCAAATGCGTGAGCATCTGCCGGATGGGCTTTCGTCGTTTGTCGGCAAAGTTTTCCTGACCCGACCGTTCGCCGCGACTATCCCTAGGACTCCTTCAAGCAGCACAAAAGGGAATTCGTCAGCACCCTCAAACTCCGATTTACCGTAGTGCCACGCAGCCGCTCGCCGGTCTTGGCCATTCGGGATGGCCGCCACTAACGAGTGCAGTCTGCTTCACGCTGTCAGTTGGAGACTCAAGGATGAGTACGGCAAAGATTCGTTTTGGAATGTTGCTCGGTTTGATCGCGGTGTGCGGCTCAGTCGTCGCGTTTGCTGCTCGCCCCAGTGTCTTTTCTTCGAACGCCAAGACCAAGATTCATTGGCGAGCAGACCTCGAACAAGCTCACGAAGAGGCTCTGAAGTCGAACAAGCCGATGCTGATCGTTTTCGACGCGGAGTGGTGCTCATTCTGCAAGAAGATGGACCAGGCGACGTTCTCAGATCCGGCCATCATTACTTACGTCAACAACACGTTCGTGCCGGTGCAGTTGAGTCTGGAAGACAACTATCGCACGGCCGAGATCCTGGAAGTTGATCGCATTCCTGCGTCGGTCGCTCTGTCACCCAATGCCGATCTGTTGGGACGAATTGTGGGCTTCGTGAATGCCGAGACTTATCGCGAGTCACTCAGCAAGATCCGCGTGCTCAATCAACGAGTCATCGTCGAGAAGCCAAAGCTCCCAGCTCGTGCGCGATAGAGTCCGCAAGCCATGAACACGACCGAGTCGCGGAGCGACTCGGCCACGTAGCTCGGTCGCTCCGCGACTGAGAGTCACTGCAACGACGCGATTCAGTCGAGTTGTTATTCATGGACAGGCCGCTTGGCTCGCATTCCTGCGCAATCGCTCTCGCCACTCAACTGGATCCGCTCTCGCATGTCTGAATCGCAGCCGTCACCAAGTACGAGCATGACCATTGGAACGGTCCCTTCGACTGGGGTTCTCTTGGGGCTCGATTACGGGACACGTCGTATCGGTGTGGCCGTAACGACGAGTGAGCAGCGGATGTCATTGCCTCTGGAGACTTACATCAGGCGTTCGGAGTCTTTGGATCGTGACTGGTTGAAGAAGGTTGCACGCGACTACCGAGCCGTTGCTCTCGTCATTGGCTTGCCAGTCCACATGAGCGGCCAAGAAGGTGAGAAGGCTCAGATGGCTCGCGCGTTCGGCGGCTGGGCGGCGGAACACACCGGACTTCCAGTGGCCTTCTGGGACGAACGTTACAGCTCGGCTGCTGCGGACTATTTCCTCGCTGAGACCAGTCACTCGCGCAAGAACAAGATTTCGCGTCGCGACCAGTTGGCTGCTCACGTCATTTTGTCGTCGTATATCGAAGCTCCTGATCGCTCGGCGAAGCCTGCGGAGTTCCAGACTTTGGTGAAGCCAGAGCCTGAGTCGGATCAAGACATCGCTTCTGAAACTGTTGACGCTCCAGAGTCTTCTCTCGATGGGTGATGGGGCTGTTTACGGAGTCGGACTGGTTGCCTCATTCGGCTTTGGCGCGTCCCTGAATCCCAATTGAGCGAGGACCATTTCATGCGTTGGCTGTTCGCGATTTGGTTGCTCGCATGTTCTTGCTCGTCATTCGCCGATGAGATCGGCCCGAAGTCGGGAACGCTCGTCGCGGTGGGCGGAGGCCGAATGCCGCCCGAGATCATCGATGAGTTCATCAAGTTGGGCGGCGGCAAGAGTGCCAAGTTCGTGATCTTTCCCACGGCCAATACCGGAGATGATTGGGGCGAGGCTTACGTTGCTCGCAGCTTCTTGAAGAAGTCTGGAGTCGAGCATGTCACCGTCGTGCATACGCGCGATCGTGATGTTGCGGACTCGGAAGACTTCGTGAAGAGCTTGCGCGAAGCCAGCGGAGTATGGATCGATGGTGGACGGCAATGGCGGCTGGCTGATGTCTATCTTGGCACTCGCACGCAGCGCGAGATCGCCGCAGTTGTCGAACGCGGAGGCGTGGTCGGTGGTTCTTCCGCAGGTGCGACCATCATTGGTTCGTATCTCGTGCGAGGTGCTCCCGAAGGCAATCACATCATGATGGCCAAAGGACATGAAGAAGGCTTCGGGCTCTTGAAGTCTGCGGCGATCGACCAACACGTCATCGCCCGGAAACGCCATCTGGATCTTGTTCCGGTGATTGATGCGCATCCTGAGTTGCTGGGCTTTGGCATTGATGAGGCCACGGCCATCGTGGTGCAGGGCAATCGATTGAGAGTCATCGGCGCGAGCCAAGTACTAGTCCATGGCCGCCGAGTTCCGAGCGATCCCGAGAAGCCGTACCTCACGTTGAAAGCCGGAGAGTCCTTTGATCTGGAGAAACGGCAGCGCGACTAAGCCGCATTCGCTGCGATGTTGGCAATGCGCCGAATTGCTTCAGTCATTATTCGGAAGCAAGATGCTGTTCATGGTGCGTCGAAACGTAATTTTGCCTGCCCGCAAGATGTCACACCCGCCTAGCTTGTTAGGAGACAGCAATGTCAAACGCTCTTCTCGAACTCGGTGAATTCACCAGGTTTGCTCAAGAAGCCATCAACGCTTCTGACCTAACACTCCAAGAATGCTGGAGTGAGTGGCGCAAGCGACTGGCCCGAGAGCAATTGCTGGCCGATGTCCGTCAAAGTGATGCCGAGCACGATGCAGGTTTTTCAATGCCAGCGGCTCAAGCACTCGCCGAGATTCGTCAAGAGCTAGGGCTGGTCCAATGAGTTTTCGAGTGGAACTTTCGCTACTCGCTCGTAGAAATCTCAAAGAGATCGCGATTTGGTCCACAGAACATTTCTCGGCGCAGCAAACGATGCGATTGTTGGACGGATTTGACCGAGCGCTGAAGACGCTCGAATCAGATCCAACTCGTTTTGCCGAAGCTGCAGAAACGGAGTGGTTCAGCAAGGCGTTGAGAGAACTCGTCTTTGGTGTGGGACGAAGTCGAACTCATCGACTGATCTTCTCTGTCGAAGGTGAAGTCGTGCGAATTCACGCGATTCGTCACTTTGCCCAGGACTACTTGAGTCCTGATGACGTCTCGTAGAAGTTCGCGACGATCGTTTCATGACTGCTGTCGTCACAACGACGGAGTAACGTGCATCTTTCGAACATGGGATTTGAGCGGCCATTGAAACCGAGATTCGCGGTCTTTTCCGACAATCACGACGAACCATTCTGCGGCTCAATGACGAGTTCGCGAGACAAAGAAACCAAGGATGCAGACTCACTACTCGCTTCATTACGGCGCGGTTTGTCATACGGACGGCGTGCAGTTTTCGGTCTACAGCCGCTCGGCCACGGCGATGCGCGTGCTGCTGTATGAAGATGTCGATGACTACGAGCCTGCGCGCATCATCGAACTAGATGCGGCCATCAATCGCATCGGTGATATCTGGACGGTCTTTGTGCCGGGTGTGAAGCACGGAGATCTCTATCACTTTCAAGCTGATGGACCGTTTCAGCCTGAGATCGGTCAACGCTTCAACGGTCGTGCTCTGCTGATTGATCCTTATGCCCGAGCACTCGCTGGAGATTTTCTTCCATCGAAGGACGGAGTTGTTCGGCCTCCGAAGTGCGTGGTCATCGACGACCACTTTGACTGGGACGGCGATCGGCACATCAATCGGCCTCTGTCCGAAACCATCATCTATGAAATGCACGTTCGTGGTTTCACTCAGTCCGAAACCAGTGGTGTCGCACATCCCGGCTCGTATCTCGGAGTCATCGAGAAGATTCCTTATCTGAAGCGGTTGGGAGTGACCGCGGTCGAACTCATGCCCGTGCAAGACTTCATGGAGCGGCATTGGGATGGCATGTCGAATTCACGCCGCAATTACTGGGGCTATGACCCGTTAGCGTTCTTCGCTCCGCATCGCGGTTATGCCACATCTTCAGAGCCCGGTGCTCAAGTCACCGAGTTCAAACAGATGGTGCAAGCTCTGCATGCGGAAGGCATCGAAGTCATCTTGGACGTTGTCTTCAATCACACCGCCGAGACAGACGAGCGAGGACCGACGATCGGCTTTCGAGGTCTGGAGAACCAGGTCTATTACTTCTTGGCGGATGGCGGTCGGAAGTACGCGAACTATTCGGGCTGCGGCAATTCGGTGAACGGCAATCATCCCGTCGTGCGCGAGATGATCTTTCATTGTTTGCGTCATTGGGCGCTCGAGTACCACGTTGACGGTTTTCGGTTTGATCTCGCATCGATCCTGAGTCGAGACCGTCGAGGCAACGTTGTTCCTAATCCGCCGATGGTCGAGGTCATTGCCGAAGATCCGTTCTTGGCGAACATCAAACTTATTGCTGAGGCTTGGGACGCGGGCGGTGCTTATCAGGTGGGATCGTTCTCCAACGTCCGCTGGGCTGAGTGGAATGGCCGTTACAGGGACGACATCCGACGGTTCTGGAATGGTTTTGATCTGTCGTTGGGACCAATTGCGACTCGGCTGGCGGGTTCGAGCGATCTCTATCAGGTCAGTAGCCGCGAGCCTTTTCACAGCGTGAACTTCGTGACGTCGCATGATGGCTTCACGCTCAATGATTTGGTGACGTTCGCTCGAAAGCACAACGAAGCCAACGGCGAAGAGAATCGCGATGGAGAAGCTCACAACTTCAGTATCAACTTCGGAGTGGAAGGGCCTGCCGAGCAACCTGCCATTGAGCAGCGGCGACTCATTCAGATCAAGAACTTGCTGGCCACTTTGCTGCTGAGCCAGGGTGTGCCGATGCTGCCGGCGGGAGACGAGTTTCGACGAACTCAGCTCGGTAACAACAACGCCTATTGTCAGGACAACGAGCTGTCTTGGATCGATTGGTCTCAGTTCGAAGCGAATGCGGACTTGGTGCGATTCGTCAGCGAGCTGATTGCGTTTCGACGATCGAATGCGGCATTGCGCCGCGAGAAGTTTCTCAGTGGTCGGCCCGAGTTGGATGGCGAATTGCCCGACGTCAGTTGGTTCAACGCGGCGGGCTTGCCGGTGGATTGGCAACGCGATCGGGCCAGCTTGATGTGCCTGTTGGGACGAACGACGCCGACGGCTCGCGAGTGTGCTGGTCGAGCTGTCTTGATCTTGCTGCATGCCGGAGAGACGCGGCAGACATTCGAGTTACCTCCGGTTGCCGCGCAGATGAAGTGGCGAGTTGTCTTGGATACCTCGCAACCATCGCCCGCAGACATTCACGCGGGCCTGGACGGTCCGATGCTGGAAGGCACTCGTCTGCTGATGCCGGGGCCGTGCGTTTGCTGTTTTGTCGAGAACGGGCGATAGAGATTTCGAACCTATCTCGTTCGACCTTCGAGCATTCTCAATAAGCGGATGACGATCATCAGCTTGGCCACTTCGAGTTGATGACTCCTCTGCGCTACAAACGACGAACAGTTTGTTATTGATAGATGTTCTTGGGTGGCACGCTCTGAGCCTGAAGTGAAGGGCGTGTCTTCGAGACTTAGCCACGCCCTTTGAGTACCCAGGGCGTGCCACCCACTTTGGTTGCGGCAATGCCGCGTTGAGCTTCATACCGGCAGTCACATCATGCAGTTGATCTTGGCCAGCACATCGAAGTACCGCCGCGAGTTACTTGCGAGATTACGGCTTCCATTCACGAGTCTGGCTCCGCAAGTCGACGAGGAACCGTTCAAGAACTGCGGTGCGACTCCGGCTTCGATTGCCTCGCTGTTAGCGCGATTGAAGGCCGAGAGTTTGTCGGGCTTTGATCCTGACGCAGTCATCATCGGCAGCGATCAAGTGGCAGAAGTCGACGGCCAAGTACTCAGCAAGCCGGGCACAGCGGAGAAGGCCATCACGCAGTTGGAGCGACTGTCGGGACGCGAGCATCGGCTTCATACGGGCATCGCGATCTGGCATCGGTTTCGCTGCCAACTGCATGTCGACACCACGACCCTTTGCATGCGAACGCTCCAACGAGCGGAGATTGAGCGGTATGTCGAATTGGATCAGCCGCTGGACTGTGCTGGTTCTTACAAGGTCGAATCGCTGGGAGTGTCGCTCTTTGAGTCGATTCAAAGTTCCGACCAAACCGCCATCGTCGGGTTACCGTTGATTGCCGTGTCGACCATGCTGCGACAAATTGGTTTTCAGGTGCCGTAGTCAGCCGCTGTTGCTGCTCGTGCATGACTCTTGGAGATGACCTCAACGAAGGATGAATGAACCTCATGCTCCGCGTTCTGCTTTTGCTCATTGCTTTTGGTGGAGTTGGTGTCGCGCAGGCTCAAGGCACGAAGGCCGACTATGAACGCTCGGAGAAGATTCGCGAGCAGTTCAGCAACAAGGTCTTTCGTCGCTGGGTTACTCCGCATTGGTTCTCGAACGGCGATCGCTTCTGGTATCGCTCGCAAACTGCGGCTGATTCATTCGAGTTCATCGTCGTGGACGCTCAACGCGGCGTGCGTGAAGTGGCTTTCGATCACGCTCAAGTTGCGAAGCTTCTGAACGAGAAGACTCAGAAGGACTTCAAAGCCAGCAAGCTGCCGTTCGACTTCATTCGCTGTGCTGACGATTTTGCGACCGTCGACTTCAACGCCGAGGGCAAGACGTGGCGTTTCGAACGAGCGACCAACACGCTCAGCGAGATCACGGAGAAAGTCGAAGCGCCTAAGTCGACGAATGAAGATGATCGAAGTCGCCGCCGCCGCCGGTCGGATACGAGCGAGGGATATGACCCTCGCAACGTGCGATCGCCTGACGGCAAGTGGCTGGCCTTCGTGCATGAGCATCGCGTCTGTGTTCGCCGCATCGACGGCGCGTCGGGTGAGCGGATTGAACTCACGACAGAGGCATCCGAAGAAGACTCCTACAACGGCACTCCGTTCTATTGGTCGCCCGATTCACGAAAGCTGGTCGCTCTGCGCACCAAACGCGGTGAGAAGCACATCGTGCATTTCGTCGAGTCGTCGCCCAAAGACCAACTGCAACCGAAGTTACACTCGTTCGATTACCTCAAACCCGGCGATCGCATCCCCGAACCGAAGCCGCATCTGTTTGACATCGAGTCTGCGAAAGAGATCAAAGTCAGCGACGAGTTATTCCCTACTCCTTGGTTGGATCATCCTGAGATCGAATGGTCTCCTGATTCGAGTCGCTTCTTTCATGTCTACAACCAGCGCGGTCATCAGGTCCTGCGCGTGATCTCGATGGATGCTCGCACGGGAGTCACGAAGGCGGTGGCCAACGACGAATCGAAGACCTTCATCGACTACGCCTACAAGCAGTACCTGCAACTGTTGCCGGCGACCAACGAGCTCATCTGGATGTCGGAACGCAGTGGGTGGAATCATCTTTACTTGATCAACTCGTTGACCGGCGAAGTGAAGAATCCAATGACATCCGGCGAGTGGGTTGTGAGGCAAGTTGATCGAGTGGATGTCGAAGCTCGCCAGATTTGGTTTCGAGCCAGTGGACTCTTTCCCGATCAAGATCCGTACTACGTCCATTTCTGTCGTGTGAACTTTGATGGCACGGGCTTCACTCGACTGACTTCGGGAGATGGAACTTATGCCGTGCAGTACTCGCCCGATCGTCGGTTCTTGATCGGCATTTATTCGCGAGTCGATCTGCCGAATGTCTGCGAGCTACGACGCTGTTCGGACGGAGCGTTGGTTTGCGAGCTCGAACGATCGGACTCGACCGAGCTGCTCAAAGCCGGTTGGCGAGCTCCCGAACGTTTCGTCGCGAAGGGGCGAGATTCGCAGATCGACATCTATGGAGTCATCGTCAGGCCGACCAACTTCGATCCCGCCAAGACCTATCCTGTCATCGAACACATCTATGCCGGGCCGCACGCCGCGTTCGTGCCCAAGGCGTTTGCCGAGAGCAGTCAGATGCAGGGCATTGCCGAGTTGGGTTTCATCGTCGTGCAGATTGATGGCATGGGAACGTCTCATCGTTCGAAGGCGTTTCACGATGTCGCGGCGAAGAACATTGGAGACTCGGGGTTCCCTGATCGCATCTTGTGGCTGAAGGCGGCGGCTAAGAAGTATCCCTACATGGACCTGAACCGAGTGGGCATCTACGGCGGTTCTGCCGGCGGTCAAAGTTCGACGCGCGCGTTGTTGGCTCATGGCGACTTCTACAAAGTCGCGGTCAGCGATTGCGGTTGTCACGACAATCGCATGGACAAGATTTGGTGGAATGAACTGTGGATGGGCTGGCCGATCGGGCCGCACTACGAAGAGCAATCCAATGTGACTCAAGCTCATCGTCTGCAAGGCAAGCTGCTGCTGGTCGTGGGCGAGATGGACCGCAATGTCGATCCCGCTTCGACCATGCAAGTCGTTAATGCACTCATCAAAGCTGACAAGGACTTCGACTTGCTGGTCGTCCCTGGTGGAGGTCACGGCATCGCCGAGAGTCCGTATGGGCAACGTCGTCGCAAAGACTTCTTCGTACGGCATCTGCTCGGCGTCGAACCTCGTCGCGAATGACTGACGAACTCTTGAAGAAGACGGTTGGAACAGAAGGAAGCAGAGGGAACGGAGAGAAGACGCTAAGGCAGAGATAATGGACTCAGAGTTTTGATGAGAGGTCTTGCACATTGAGCCCTTTGCAGCAGGGACGCGAGGACCATGATTGCTCTGTTGGTCTTTAACTTCGTTGCCTCTGTTTGCTTCTGTTGAAGGTCTTAATGAAGACGGTTGGAACAGAAGGAAACAAAGAGAACGAAGAAAGTCAGGAACAGAGAAAAGACTGAGTCAGCACTTGCGATGAGGCGAACTCAGTTACTTCGTTGCCTCGCATCGCAGTTCGAGGACTGCGACTTCTGGGCGGCAGCGGACTCGCAGCGGATGGCGTCCCGAGACTCCTCGGCCTACGCAGAGCAGAGTCGGGCTGCGCCAGAAGAGACCTGCGGCATAGGCCACTCCGTAAAGGCTGGGCGCGAACACCGGTCCGATGATTGGCAGCACCACTTGGCCGCCGTGATTGTGGCCGGACAGCATCAAGTCCACTCGCTGTCGCCGAGCCCACTTCAAATTGTCGGGCGAGTGACTGAGTGCGATTCGTAAGGCTCCACTCGGCGCGTTCTCTAAGCTTGGCGCAGTGCCCATCCACGGTAGTTCGTTGCCGACGATCGCTAACTCGGCGCCTTGATGTCGAACGACTTCACATCGAGAGGCCACGTCGATCCAACCGGCTGCGCGGAGGTCGGCCCGGATGGGAGTCGGCTCTTGATTCCAGTCGTGATTGCCCAAGATCGAAAACTTGCCCAGCGGTGCCTCGATCGTTCCGAGTGTCGTCGCGATCCACGGCGTGAGCTGCATGTCGTCGATGAGATCCCCCGTCAGCACTGCCATGTCGAATCGCAGTCCGCGCACATGCTCGAACAGGCGTTCGAAAAATGGTCGGTCGAGCGTGCCAATGAAATGCAGGTCGGTGAGATGCAGGATGCGGAGTCCATCCAAAGTTTGCGGCAACCTCGGCAACACCAACGTGCGTTGCACAAGTTCGACTTGAAAGCATTCGTTGAACGGCAGTCGGACCAACGATTGAAACGGACCCGGCCCGATCGGTGGTGCTCCGAGTTCCGCCGCAATGTCGACCACGCGCGATTCGTAGCGCGTCTGTTGTCTCGGTGATCGATAGGTTTGGTACCGCAGCACGCTCCACACAAAACCAAGACAACCAGCTACGCACAGCCCGAAGTAACACTGCACGAACAACGGCAGCACGCTCCACAGCGACGGGACCGTGAGAGGCTCTATCGCCAGCTTCCAAGCAGGCAGCCACACGCCGACTACCAACCAGACGGGGAACAGCGGGATGAGCAGATCATGCAGGTGCCGAATCTGTCGTAAGTAATGCTCGGGGATCGGCCGCGAGTGAATGCGGTTGATCAACGTGATGAGCAGCTCGGCATTCCCGATGGTCAACACAACCGCCGCCACCAGCAACATCCAATCCATGAGTCATCCTTGCAGAGCACCTCGAGAACGAACTGAGCGAAGTCACGTACTCGGGAATCCTATTCATCTTTCGTCGGAGTCGATCTGTGGTCGACAGCGCAATCTCGTCAGAACCTTAGAAAGAGTTCTCACATAGAGACGCAGAGGACGCGGAGTAGACCGAGTTCATAAACCTGCTGCTCCCTGCGGTCTCTGCGCCGCGGCGCGAGATGGATGTCTCGTCGACTTCTCAGTCAGCTCAGCATCCGGCGCTTTTTAGGAGCATGTCTTGAACGTGGGATAGGCATCCTGCCTGTCGGTGCTTCAGGCGATGCCGACATCAACCCGGCGCGAGCACGCTGTGGCTGGTCAGAGCATCGCGCTGTTCCGTGAGGGAATTGAGCATGCATTAAGTCTGACAGGCTAAATGCCGGGCTTACGTCGAAATCGGGCGCGGGCTGACTTCCAGAATGATCGCAGGAAGTCGCCAGCGATCCAGAGACATAGCCCGCCATAACAGCCCGTTGGCAGCAGTGTGTACCAATCGCTCCAGTCGTAGGACTGCGATGAGTGCAGGCGGGCTTGATTAGACCCGAGCAGCATCGCCATCAGACCCAACGTGCTGACGATCATCAGTGCTCCCACTTCGATCAGCGGGCGATATCGGCGTTGGGTGAACCAGCGCACGATCAATGTCGGCACACAAGCGGCCGGATAGCCTGTCGCCAGCAGCAGCAAGAAGGGCAGGAGGCCCAGGCTCTCGGAATGGGAACCATCGAAGGTGGATCTGATGGTGTCGAGAATCTTCCATGAGCCTGCCCACCAAATGATCGAACCCAGCAGCGTCCAAACGAGTGGCCAGACGGCTCGCCGTTCGCGCCAACCGTAACGCAACGCCGACAGCGGCAAGACAACAAAGACCAAGCTGCTGACGCCGGTGATCAACACCAGCAAGAAACCTTGCGGCCCCAGATCAGAGTCGGCCCACGGCAACTTGCGGAACAAACGAGGATCGCGACGCACGGAAGGAATTTGTGTTTGCAGCGAGGGCTCTTGGCTGAGCGGTTCGGACCGCAGCTTGTGGTGATCATCCAGCGGCAACATCACGTGGTTGCGAGTCGTGTTATTGAGATAGGTCAACAGTCGCGGGAAGTTGGTCGGCGATGAGCCTTCGTGTGCAGAGCTGCTGTGAGATGCGGTGGCTGAATCACGGAACTTCGCGAGCGTGCTGTCGGTCGAGTTCAGCAAGACTTCGCTGTAGTCAGACCGTGACGTCGAGAGCAACTTGCCTGTCGACGAGACCCATTGGATGCGGCTGTGTTGGCCAATCATCAGGACTCGCCCTTCATCGAGGACCGTCAGCTTCATTCCGTTTGGTTGCTGTTTCGGCAGAGCCCAGATCACCTCATTCAAACCACGAGTGGCTCGCAGCTCGCCACTGATGGAGTACTCCTTATTGATGTCGCGGCGGAGCGAGACCAATTCGTCGCTGCCGTCGTTTTCTAGATCGACGACATCGATCTGATCGTCGCGATTGCCGACGAAGCGTTCGACGATTTCAAGTTCCGTCGCAGTCTCGGTAGATGGTGCCTGAAGTAACCAGTCCTCAATGGGCTGCTGATACTTCAGCACGGACTTTGTGGATTTGGTCAACACGATTGCTTCTCGACGATCGTTCGCCGTTGATTGCCGCTGACGCAAACTCAGCAATTGCCTCGGTCCAGGAAAGGCGGCATTCCCTTGCTTCTCGATGTCGCCTGCCCAGTGATTGCGAAAACGTTGCTTGCCGGTCGCACCATCGAGAACCCGCAACTCAAACTCGCCCTTCCAAGCTTGCTCAGCGGATGGCTCATCACAGAGGAAGTCCAACAACACGACTTCGGGCGGTCCCTTGCCGTCGACGTTGGCGACGGTGGCTTCCAGGAAGTTATGCCAACCGAATTGAGTTCTCTGAAACTGGCCTCGAATCTCGGGCCATAACAGCTTTCCGTCCTGACCACTGCGAGCTTGTACGACGCGCGGTCGCCCCGCCTGACTGTGCCACGACGAAGGTTCAATCGACGTCACGAAGTCTTGCAGGCCGTCTCCATTGAGATCAGCGAAGTCCAAGAATCGAATCGCGGTCTCGTTGTCCGACCAAAACGTGTGAGTGTTTTCAGAGGTCTCTTCCAGCAACGTGCATTGCCACTTCAGTCGGCCCGTCAGTAAGTCCAGGACAGCTACTTCGTAGCGGCATTGGGCCGGTGCTTTAGGCTGAAACTTGCTTGGCATTTCCCAGAGATACGGCACGACGAGTTCCCGTTGGCCGTCACCATCGAGATCAATAATTCGAGCTTCACTCTGATGTTGCATGACCCAGTTTTGTTTGCCCCAAGCCGGCGTCTTGATCGCCGGATGCGACCATAACAGGCGGCCTGATTTACCCGAGACGATGCTGACTCCCAGCGGCAATTCGGCGGGCAGCTCGCGGTCCATGTACGACGTGTTCTTGACTCCATACGCGAGTAAGTCCGGGCAGCCGTCCCCATCGAGATCCAGACTTGGATCTGTCTTTGTGGCCGTGAGCGGCTGGGGCGCGGAGTCATCTCCAGCAGGTGGCTTTGGTCGAACGTCTTCACGAATCGACGCCAGCGGTACCACGCGTTGGACGACGTCGTACTCCCATTGCCACGTTGCGAACGGCGTCCCATCTTTGCCGGAGACAATTGGCACCATCGTGTGCCAGCGATGATTCGGCTGCCACAGCTCGCGGTGTCCGTCTCCGTCAATGTCGCTGAGAGGAGTCCATGATCCGAAACGTCGCCATGTGATCGGCTCGCTACCCCGAAAGACTTTGAGCTGCCCGTGGGAGCTGAGCGCCTCGTGATGATTGTGTGATGGCGAGTCCGCAATGAACGCAGTTAGCTCGGGGCGTCCATCGTTATTCCAATCGACTAGCTCGGGACGAGTGAACCCCGTCGCGGTCTCCAAGAACTGCCCGCTGCGCGCGTCGATCGTCCACAGATGACTTTCGTGTTGATGGTCGGGTTCCGTGAAGAGCGACACCAACAAGGTTGGCCCACCGTGAGGCCCGTGCTCCCACCATTGCATCGGGAATTGGAATGGCAACAAGAACGGACTGGCCCCTCCCGTGATCGGCTGACGCGACCACCACAAGCTCTTTCCGTCTTTTCCCGAGAAGCAATCGGCATACAGCCAATGCTGGTCTTTGGACGCTGTGAAATCGCCTTCGGGTTTGATCGACATCACGAAGACATCGGGGCAACCGTCAGCGTTAATGTCCCCTCCCACCAACGGCGCACTGTTTCGAGCTTGCGAGTAATGGCCTTCGATCCGGCGTCGCCATAACTGCTGACCGTTGCGGCCATCGAGCACGCGGCAATCGAGTTCAGTCGTCGTGTTGATGAGTACGAGGTCGCGCACTCCATCGCCGTTGATGTCGCGGTCAGTCGCAAGGGCGACATCTCTCAGTGCTGAATCGTGACCGAGGCTCTGATTCCATTGCAGCCGTGATGTCTGACTGGTGCTGGCCAGTCCGTCGATGGGACTCACCCCGATGACTTGCAGAGCTGTGTCGCTGTCGAAGGGCTGGCACAGCAAGACGACTTCCGGCTGCGAGTCATTATCGAGATCAACAACTTTGATCTCGTTGCAACTTCGAGACGCTCGCTGGTCGGGCGGAATGATTTCGCGCGGCTTGCCGATGACGGCACCTGTGCTGGCATCGAGCAGCAGCAACTGGCCGTTCGAGTAAACGACCAAACGCGGCGGTTCCGAGGCTTGGCCTTCGTCTGATTTCGCCGGGCTCAACAGAGTGATCCGCGCGGCGGGCTCGCCTGAGCTATTTCGCTGGTATGGTTCGAGCTTGGTCCGCCACACCGTTTCACGATCTCGAAGTCGGACGGCTCTCAGCATCATCTGCTGCGTGGGACTTTGCTGGTCAAGTAATAGTTCTGTCACCACGAGTAATGACTCATCAACCTGGCCTCGGGACATGGGGACCAGTTGCGAGCCCACAAAGACCGCGTTGATCGATTGATTCGCGACTCCGGTCTCCAGTTGACCTTCCGGACGCAGCCACATCAACGGCTTGCCGGTCTTGCCCGAGACGGCGAACACGCAACGACCTTGAATCAGTTGCCACATCAAATCGGGACATCCATCGGCATCGAGGTCCGGCAATGGCCTCAGCAGTTTCAAGGCTTTCTGCCCACTCAATTGCCAACCAAAGACCGTGTCTTGCCACCATTGAGTCTTCAAAGTGTCGTCGGTCAGCAGCTCCTTGAGGTCTGGAGAGTCCCGACTGATGTCGGTCGACCAAATCACTTGCCCAGTGTGATGCGAGATGCGCTTCAGCTTGGTTGGTTCCGCTGGTTTCCGCTGCTTGTCGCCCGTGGCGAGATCTGCATTCTCAACGTTGGGAGACTTGGGCAGTGCGATCAAATCCGGTCCGACTCCCAGTTCCACGAACTCGTAACCATTCGCCCCATGCACGGACTGCGGCGTGAAGAGATCGTCATGATTCAGCCCCACATCAAGCTCTAGCTTCTGAGTGCGAAACAATTGGAAGCGAGCTGTCTTGCTCAATGCTCCGCGTCCGCTGACTCGCAAGTGATAGTCGCCGGCTGGCACAGACATCGGTTGTTCGTTGGGCACCGTGAAGCTGGGTACGACAAGCTCGCCGGAGTCGTTGATGACTTCAGCCAGCAGTGGTCCTTCCTTCGTCTTCAGGATGAGGGAGCCGAATTGAGCTGCGTCATAATGCCGCCATGACAACCAGCCGCCCGCGATGGCGACGACGGTGACGGCCACGGCTGCGACCGTTGTCACGAGCTGCTTGCGGTTGTGTTTGATCCATCGCCAAGCGTGCTCGATGGGCGAGGCTCGGCGGGCTCGAATGGGGCGACTTTCGATGAAGGCTCGCAAGTCGTCGGCCAATGCTTGAGCTGTCTGATAGCGTTGCGAAGCGTCCTTGCTCAGGCACATGAGGATGATGGTCTCAAGGTCGCGAGGCAGGTCCGGGACCAGCTTCCGCGGCGAACTGGGTTCAACTGACAAGATCTGCGCGATGACTACATGCGGCGACTGCGATTCAAACATCGGTCGCCCCGTGACGAGTTCATACAACGTCGCGCCGAGGCTGTAGATGTCGGTGCGATGATCGACCGGCTGGTGCATGGCCGAGGCTTGTTCGGGGCTCATGTAACGTGGAGTCCCCAAGAGCGCGCCGCTCAAGCTGAGCGTGACGTCGTCCAATCGTTTGGCGAGTCCGAAGTCTGTCAGCCAAATGCGTCCGTCGGTGCCGAGAATCAAATTCGAAGGCTTGATGTCGCGATGCACGACGCCGCGTTGATGGGCATGCGCGAGAGCTTCGGCGGCTTGCAGTCCCCATTGAGCGATCGTGCTCGGTAGGGCGAAGTTCGCATCGATTACGCCATCAAGAAGTTCTCCCCTCGCCCCTTTGAGAAGAGGGGCTGAGGGCGAGGGGCAATTGCCGTTTGGGCCTGGCTCGCGCAACTGCTCGCTTCCGCTCGCGCTCTCCAAAGCAGCGAAAGGAGAAGTCGTTCGACTGTTCATGAAGCACTTGCTGCTGACGATCTCGCGCAGGCTTCGCCCTTCAATCAATTGCATGGCGTAGTAATGCACGCCGTGCTCGGCTCCGATCGCAAACACCGGCACGATGTTGGTGTGATGTAAGGCCGCGACGGTCTCTGCCTCGCGTTGAAAGCGTTGCATGGCCTCGGGATCAGGAGCCGCTCCGAACCGCAGGATCTTCAGAGCAACGGGCCGCTTGAGCGAGATCTGCTCGGTTTCATAGACGACGCCCATGCCGCCGCGACCGATCTCGCGAATGATCCGAAAGTCTCCGAGTTGCGTCGGCATTCCTTCGCTGGGATGAGCGGCGCGATGAATGAATTCGAGACTCGCCAGGCACGCTTCCAGTTGCTCGGCCAACTCGGGATGAGCCGCAACCAATGCCTCGCGATCGACGGCTTCTCCGGCTTCGAGTTTCTGTAAGCACTCTTCCATGACTCGAACTAACACGGCTCCCGGCTGATAGCCTTGCTGCCGCAATTGGTTCGCTATGTCGATCGTCGACTGATTCAGATGCTCCAAATCACTGGCTCGAAATGCTTCGGGAGTATCCGACTTAATCAGATCGAGAGTGACTCGGAGTCGCTCTTCCGGCGGGCTGTCGACCTGCTTGAGTTCCGCTGCAACGGGAGCCCAAGACTCACCGCCCGAGGTCAGTTGCTCGAGCGACTTTTGGCAGTGTTCGCAGACCGAAACATGAGCCTGCAATTCTTCCGCGAGCTGCGTTGTCAGTGTTCCATCGAGCAGCGCATGCAGTTGATGAGGGCTAGGGCAAGGAGCGGACATTTCGGAGATCCCCAATCAGAGCAGCCGCCAGCGGCATGAATGTCCGAAAGCCTATCGCACGATTTTCGGACGCATACTTGGCATACGCAGCCCGCCTGCCGATCTATCGCGAATCTCACGAAAATCTGCCGAGATACCTGTCAGTGAGGAGTCGGCTTCAGATACCCGGCTGCGCGGAGCAGTTGTTGGCACCACTCGATGCGTTCAGGAGTCATCTCGCCTGGGGGCAATTCGTCGTAGCGCGATAAGCCGGGGTAAGGTCCTTCGTCCCAACATCGATCAAAGGCTGATTGGAGATCGAGTGCCACATCCGGTTCTTCCGGCGTGAGTGGTATCCCAATTCGCGGTAGTCGTCGTTCAAGAGTGACGGCGTAGACCTCTTGCCGAGGCGGATGCCGACGACAAACCGTGACGACATAGTCCCAAGGTCGCAGTCGATCGAGCTTGTACTTGGGAACTTTCGATACCGATGGCCCGCCGCGCAAGAGATCAATCTCGACGACGTTGGCATTTCCGTCCCAGTACTCCTCGCGCTTCTGCTCGTATGCGTCACGACCTCCACCTTTGGCTTTATTCGTGGGGCTGATGACTTCGATTGCTGTCACGACTCTTCCACGCGATGGCTCCACGATCTCGATGAATGGTTCTCGGATCTCTTCGTCGTCAAGTTGAAATACGGTTGGAGCATCGACTTCCAGGACTGCCGTGCTGCCATCATCACGACGGTTTGGATTGAGAGTTTCGATGACGGACACGTCGGGGTAAGCAGTTGCCTGCGACTCGACCAAGAACAGGCGGTCTTGAGTAACCGCAGCGAACCGAGGACGAAGAAGCGGCTGCAATTTCCCGACGATCGCTGAGATGAAACGGTCATGAAAGTCGGGCCAAATAGCAGGACGCTCGATATAGGGATCCATTCCGGGAAATGGGCTTGGCATGATCGGACCTTGTGGGGATATCGATACGAAGGACTTCGAAGTCTAAGCCAATCCGACGCCTCAATTGTACTTGTGGCTTCAGATCAGCATGGATCGCGGCGGCATTTCGATAATGCAGATGCGGCGAGAAATGAAACTTTAGGCCGCCCATTCGAGCAATTAGTTCCGTTGCCCGATACGTTAATGAGCCCCCGCGCTTCCTACCGAGCCAAGCCTGCCTGTTCGATAGAGGACCAACCATGCTGACGATTCACGATTCGCATTTGACTCGAAACTGTCAGGGCTATTCGCGGCGAGAGTTTTTGCGAGTGGGGGCGATGGGCGCCGGCGGGCTGTCATTAGCCAGCATGCTGCAGGCTCAGGCCCAGGCGGGAACCGGAGTGCTGACGGGCCGCTCAACCGTGATGCTGTTTTTGAGCGGAGGACCGTCTCATATCGAGTTCTACGATCCAAAAATGACGGCACCTCGCGAGATTCACAGTATCACTGGCGAGATCCAAACCAAGCTGCCGGGCATCACCTTTGGATCGACCTTTCCGAAGCTCGCCGCTTTGACCGACCGCTTCTCGATCGTGCGGTCGTATGGTTCGGGCAATGCCGGTCACTCGTATGGCGAAGTTGTTAGCGGAGGCAACAAGTCGGGCGCGTCGGTGAGTTCGATCTACGCTCGTGTGCGCGGCAACAATCATCCCGAGACCGGCCTGCCGACCAACGTGGTTGTGTTACCCGAAGCTGTTAAGGACGGCTTGAAGCTCGGCAGCAACTTCGAAACTGGAGCTCTCCCAACTCTGACTCAGCCTGGATCGTTGGGACCAAACTACGCCGCCTTCAATCCCAGCGGCGGCAGTGATCTCAAAAGAAATATGGAGCTGTCGCTCGACCGAGATCGCTTCTCTGATCGACGGGTACTCTTGCAAGGACTGGACGTGCTCCGACGTCAGGCCGATGCACGCGGCGCGTTGGCTGGAGTCGACACGTATCAGCAACAAGCCTTCGAGATCATCTCGCGCGGGGTGGCGGAAGCGTTCGATCTTTCCAAAGAAGATCCTCGAACGGTCGCTCGTTACGAGACCAGTCATCTCTTCAAGCTTGAAGAACTGACTCGCTGGAACGACATGCGTCGCGCTTCCAATTTGCTCGGGCGTCAGATGCTGATGGCTCGACGCTTGGTCGAAGCTGGCTGCGGCTTCGTCACGGTTTCGGATTGTGGTTGGGATTATCACGCCAACGGCAACAGTCCCAAGAACATGGCCGGCATCTATCCGATGGGCGGTCAGGTGGATCATGCGGTGGCAGCGTTCTTGGAAGACATTCACGAGCGCGGACTAAGCGACAAGATCCTGTTGGTGGTCACTGGCGAGATGGGACGTACGCCGCGCATCAACGGGAATGGTGGCCGTGATCACTACGCCGAGCTGACTCCGCTGTTGGTGGCTGGCGGTGGCCTAAAGATGGGGCAGGTGGTTGGTCAGTCCGATCGCTATGCCGCGCGAGCGGTTGCCGAGGAGTATCGGGCTCGACATCTTCTCGGGACGATTCTGCATTCGATGTTCGATCTCGGTCGACTGCGGCTCGAACCACAAGTCCCGCGCGAGATCATTCGTATTGCCGACGAGTCGGCACCGATAGGACCACTGCTCTCATGACCGTTGCGTCTGCACCCGCGAAGTTGCTCATCACCGGAGCCACCGGAAAAGTTGGCCAACAAGTTCTCAAGCGACTGTTCTCTGACGAGCAATTCTTGCACATCTCGGTGCGAGCCCTGTGCCACAATCGCAAGTTGCCTGAGCACGACCGTTTGGAAGTCGCTCATGGCGACATTGCCGAGCAGGCGGTTGTGCAACGCCTGATGGATGGCGTCACTCACGTTTTGCATCTGGCGACTTGCAAGGAAACGCCCGAGCGGATCATCGACGTGACGGTCAAAGGACTCTTCTGGATGCTGGAAGAATGCCGCCAATCGGCGACCTTTCGGCAGTTCGTTTTGGTGGGCGGCGACGCGGGGATGGGCCACTTCTTCTATCCGCATCCTGTACCCGTGACCGAGTCGCAACCGCACTCGGCTTACCCCGGATGTTATGCCCTGTCGAAGGTGCTCGAAGAGGTCATGCTCGAGCAGTACTACATCCAATACGGCCTCAATGGATGTTGTTTGCGAGCACCGTGGATCATGGAAAAGGACGACTTCAAATTTACGTTGTCGTTTGGTGAAGACGTCTTCGGTGGTCCGCGTTGGCGCGACCTCGTGACGGCTAAGCAAGCTGACGAGTATCAGCGAACGAGCACGATTCCCGTGCTGTGTGATCCGTTGGGCGAGCCGATCTATCGCAACTTCGTGCATGTGGATGATCTCGTCGCCGCGATCTTGGCCGCCGTCGATCATCCGCAAGCTCATCAAGAGACCTTCAACATCTGCATGGACGAGCCCGTGCATTACAGCCGCGTGGCCGAGTACCTCGCTCGCACTCGCAACCTGCCGAGTGTCGACATCACAACGCCTTATCGCAGTACCTGGCTCGATAACTCGAAGGCCAAGTTCAAGCTCGGCTGGCGACCGAACTACGACCTCGCTCGCTTGATCGAATCCGCTTGGACGTACCAACGCCCCGCCAGCGAGCCTCGCAAGGTTTGGTATCCGGGCTAACGCTGAGTGAGACGCGGCGCGGAGCAAGACTCACACTGCGGGGAGCATGCCTCAACCGCGTGTCGAAATTCTTACTCCCCTCGCCCCTATGGGGAGAGGGGCCGGGGGTGAGGGGCGACAGCAATCCGAACCTCTTCTCATTCGACATCACATGCTCACGCTTCGGTTGCTCTAGGCTTTGTGGAACTCCCAGGTTTGAATCTCGAGTGATGCGAGTCGCGGAGCGACTCGCCTACGTAGCTCAGTCGCTCCGCGACTGAGATGCTCGCCTCGCGATCTCACCCTTGGCCAGGTAATCGTGAGAGAGGATCAGACCAAACATCTGAAGTCGGATGACTTCAGCGACGGTGTTGTTGAAGACGCAAATCTATTGAAAGCCTGCTTGTGTCAGATTCGTTGTCATCGCCAGTGACTGCAGTTCCCTGCGATCGCGCTGTCAGTCGCGGTTGGTGGCTGGGCATTGCGTTGGCGATTGCGCTCGTGGCTTGGGCGGAGCGACAGCGATGTTCCGCTCTTGAATCCGGCGAGGTGTGGTCTTCTTGGCTGTTCGACATGAACGTCGACTCGACGCCGTTCGCAGTCTTGCTCTTGGTGCTACCGATGGTGTGGATCATCCGGCAGCCGATCTTGAGTCATGTTCCGCATTGGTTGCGAGTCCTGGTGTGTTGGTTACAAGAATCACCACGCACGACGGGCGAGCTGACTCGCACTGGAAAACTTAGCCCCGCACTGCGAGCGCTTGTCATGTCGCTGGGGGTGGCGAGCTTTGCGTATTGGAATTGCGAGCGTTGGGCCGCGACGACTTATGGGCCTCAAGCGAAAGTCTTTGGCCAGCTGCCGCCCGCGTTCCACGATGAATTCAGCTACTTGTTCCAGGCGGAGACCTTGCGATTAGGAACATGGTCGGTGCCCAGTCATCCGACTGCGGCGCGGTTGTTTGATCAAATGCATGTGCTCAACGAAGGTCGGTTCGCCAGTCGCTACTTCCCCGGCACGGGTTTGTGGATCGTCAGTTGGGGAAAGCTCGGAGCGGCACCGCTGACTGCGTATTGGCTCGCCACAGCGCTGACAGCGGCGCTGGTCTTCGCGATTGGTCGCGAACTCTCCAACAACGGCACGGGCTTGTTGGCCGGATTGTTGGTGGCTTTGTCGCCCGGTATTGAACTGTTTGGGAATTTGATCCTCGCGCATCAGCCCACGCTGGTGGGGCTCGGCCTATTTCAATGGTCGTTCCTCAGGCTTCGTCGAATCGTCATGCGATCGAGTTCGATGACGGCTGAGTTCGCGTGGTCGTCTCAACATTGGGCGAATGCTGCGTTGTCGGGAGTTGGGCTCGCCTTCGCGATGCTGTGTCGACCGATGACGGCCGCGGGCATTGGTCTGCCGTTTGGTGTGTGGATCGCAGTGTGGTTGTGGAAGCACGCTCGGCAGCGCTGCGGCATCTCGGCGGTGATCGTCTTGGGATACGCGCTGCCCTTGTTGGCCGCAGTGGGAGTGCTCGTCAGTCAGAACCGAGCGATCACGGGGCAGGCTTGGAAGTCGCCGTACTCGCTCTATACCGAGCTGTTCACACCACGGCACATGTATGGCTTCAACAACGTCGTCCGTGCCGAGCCGTTGCAGACTGAGCGAGTGCTGAAGCATTACGACGAGTGGGCCGAGAACCTGACTCCGGCTTTGGCCGCTCGCAACGTTGGAGTGCGTTGGCGAGCGAGTTGGCAATGGACGCTGGGACTGGTCGCGTTGCTCATCAGCGTTCCGGTCTTCGTTTCGGGGACTCTCGCAAAGTCGCGGCGTGTATCAGGAACTACTTCGGCTGAGGCTGCGGCAATTGTCAACGCGAGCGACTCCGGTGGCTGGCTTTTGCTTCTGGCGGCCATCCTCAGTTTGCATGTGGCTCACGTTCCCTACTGGTTTGATGGGATCATGCAGTGGCACTACGTCTTCGAGTCTGGTCCGTTGTGGTGCTTAGTTGCTGCTGAAGCGACGCGCGTGTTGTGGGGATGGTTTCAGCGTTGCGAACGACATTGGATGAGCGTCTGGTGGTCCGCAGTGTTGATGGTGTCTGTGTTGGTGAATCAAGTAGCTATCCCTCCGTTTTGGGGACTGAGCCGAACTCATGCGGGGTTCAACGAGTTGGCCTTTGCCAAGCTCAAGCACGAAGAAGTTCGTTCGACTCTGCGGCAACTTTCCGTTGGAGATCGCGGCGTGCTGGTGCTCGTGAAGCATGATCCGTCGGATCGACATATCGACTACGTGACGAACTCGCCGCGCTTAGATGGTCCGCTGTTGATTGGGCGTTTGCCTGCCGCAGGTATGACCGAAGTTGAAACACTGCGACTCGCCAGCCGTGCGTTTCCCGAACGCGCCATCTTTGTGCTCGACATTCGGGCGAGGTCGTTGAATCGGCTGCGGTGACTCGATCGCTGTGCGGCTTTCGATTGGCTTTCCGGCGAACGAGGCTTGGGACAGACTTCGGCACTGTTCTTGAGTTCGCGCGAGAGCAGCTGTGGGCTGTGCTTGTGGGTCAGAGTTCGAGTTGCTCTTCTTCGCGAAACCACTCTGACTCTGGGAATCTCGATGCAGGTTTTGGCGTCAGAGCAGCTCAACTCCGATCTCTCACTCTCCGGGGATTCTTAATGGCCATCAGCTTGCGTTGTGACTGCGGTCGAAAGCTCAAGCTGCGAGACGAACTCGCAGGTAAAGAAATTCGCTGTCCCGATTGTGCTGAAGTCTTGAGTGTGCCGAAGGCGAAGGCCAAGGCTGAGTCCTATGACTACGACGACGAGGAAGACGACTTCGAGGACGAAGCGCCGCGTCGGTCATCCAGTGGCAGCCGAGGATCGGGCCGACGTGGTCGTGCTCCCGTTCGAAAGTCGGGGGGCAATGGGCTGATCATTGGATTGGCCGTTGGTGGAGTTGTCGTCTTGGGGTTGCTTGTCGCGGGGATCTTCTTGTTCTTTCGCAGCAAGCCGAACAATGTTGCTCCGATACCGCCTATTGCTGCCCAACCAATTCAACAACCTGCACCTCAGCCTGCTCCCAATGTGCCTGCCAACAATCAAGTGGCTGCTCAACAGCATGCAGTCGTTCCGCCTGTCGCAAATGGTCATGCAGCCGCGCCTGCTGTGACGGCGACCGTACCCAATCAAGTCGCAACGACACCGCAACCGATGCTAACAACAACTCCGGTTGCGGCCGCTGCTGGGCCTGAGGTTTGGGTCGTGCTGACCAACTTTCGAAAGCAGCCTGCTGAACCTGGGAAGATCGCGTTTGGCGACAGTTATGCGGTCGACTATCGAGTCGCGAGTGGAGCCTACGATCCCAGCAAGAAGTATGTGCTCCATGTCCGCAGTCCATCCGGTGGCGGGATCATCGAACGCTACTTGGAAGTGAACTTGCCGACTCAGCCATCAGGGACGGTGAACTTCTCGCCGGGGCCAGGGTTTAGCGTCGGTAGTTCGATGTTTGCATCGGCTGCTTATCGAGTGTCGCCGCGCGAGCACAATAAGGTCTCGGGTGAGATCACTGTCGGTGGAGCAGAGACTGCGGCGACGCCTCCGCCGAGCGTGCAACAGATTGCCGGCGCGGCCGCTCAGGGCAAATTGCTCGCGATCGCTAATGCCAAGTTCGAGAAGAACGGACCGTTTCCGACCGTGACGTTGGATGTTGTCTTACAGACTCCGGCTGATGGGATGTTTTACTTCCTCATCGCAAAGAGCCCATCCGGAGACGGCGTCGAATTCGATATCTCTCATGACCTGCGGCTGATGAAGGTGGGCGAGAAAAAGACAATTGGCGGACGCATTTTGGGGGCTCGCACGACGGGCACGAACTTCACGCTGCACATCGAAAAGCGAAAGACACCGGGGCGACTGAGCTTCGATAAGACGCCCCCGGAAATCGTTTCCAACTCGGTGACGACGCCTTAGCCAGATCGACCACTAAGCGGGACTGTCGACCGATTGCAGCCGACGCTGAAGTTGCCAGACTGCCGCCCGCATTGGGGTTTCATTTGTGGCTCTATCGCGTTCGTTGCCGTGCTACAGCGACGCTTCGAGGAAGTTGAGATATGAGTTTTGATGCTGCCAGCATCGCTGACTTGTGGCGCTGTCCGAAGTCGCATTCACCCTTGGTCGTCGATGGTGACTTCGCCGTATGTTCGAATCCGGACTGTCGTTTGAAATACGAGATCCGCGACTCCATTCCCGTCATGCTGATCGACGAAGCTCAAACACTCAGCGTTGAAGAGTGGTCAGCCGCAATCGCTCGTAACTCGGCGGCGAAGTAACCTCGCATCTGATCGCGGTCGGTTTAGATCACGACGTGAAAACAAAGCGGCCCTCGCGACAACATCTGTCGCGAGGGCCGTATTTGCATCATCCCGAGAGCAGATTGCTCTTAGAACTCGCGCTTCGTGGTGATACCTGGCATTGGGATTGGGTAGCGACCGTCGGCATTCGCGACGAGCACCGAAGGACCGTCGATCGTCAGCTTATCGACGCTGACTCCGGTCTCTTTGTTGACGCCCAGTTCATGCTCGTGATTGAGGCAATCGTCATAAGTGATGACCTTGCCTGTGTGGCAGGCCATGCGTCCCATCGCCGTTACGAGGCTGGCTTTCACACCACGCTCGACTTCGTTGTACGGCTTGTTGTTGCGGATCGCGTCGATCAGATGGTCCCATTCGAGCTGATAAGGATTCGGCTCGTTGGGACCAAACTGCCAACTGATCTCGTCGTTCGCGAAGCGCTGAGCTTTGAATGTTCGCGCCTTCGAAGGAGCGTGACCTGATTGCGAAATCACTGCCGAGCCCTTGGTGCCGTGACAGTAGCTCGCGAACTCGGTTTGGCAGTTCGGCATGCCTCGGCCTTCCAGCATCAATTTCGTGCCGTCGGCAAAGGTGTATTCGACGGTGTAGCTATCGAAGTTCTGATCGACATAGTCGCCTCGGAAGTGGCGTCCGCCATAACCCTTGGCTTCGACCGGCCAGGCGTCCTTCATCCAGCAGCATTCATCAATGTTGTGAATGAGGAAGTCGCTGAAGCCGCCGCCTGACGCCCACAAGAACGCATGGAAGTTGCGGATCTGATATTCGAGTTCCGTCTTGTGCTTAGTTGGATCCCACTTGTTGGCGAAGGCCGAACCGGTTGGTCCGCTGACTCGGTAAGCACGCAGCAAAACGAGGTCGCCGATCTGGCCGTCCTTGATGCGATTGAAGAGTTCGCCGCGCGCCGCGCAGTGACGACACATCAGTCCGACGCCGACCTTCAAGTTCTTGGCCTTGGCTTGCTCGTTGAGTTCAAGCATCCGGCGGCTGGCAGGACCGTCGACTGTGACGGGCTTCTCCATGAAGACGTTGAGGCCCTTCGATATGGCGTATGTGTAATGCACCCAACGGAATGCCGGGGGAGTTGTAAGAATGACGACATCGCCAGGCTTCAGCGAATCCATCGCGTTCTTATAAGACTCGAAACCCACGAACTTGCGATCGTCGGTGACTTCGACCTTCTCCTTGAACTGAGTCGATACTGCGCGATGTGCGCCATCGAGTCGGTCCTTGTAAGCATCCGCCATCGCGACGAGTTTCACGGGACCGCTGGTGGTCGACAGAGCGTTGGCCATAGCTCCCGAACCACGACCACCGCAACCAACGATGGCGACTTGGACGACATCATCACCGGCGGCATAGACATGATTGGGGATCGCGACACCGGCCAGTGCCGACGCCGCAGCCACTCGGCTGGTCGTCTTAAGCATGTCACGGCGATTGAGGCCGTTGGTGTCTGGAGTTGGATTGGTGTCGCTCATGCTGAAACTCCCTCTGTGCGTGTGAAGTAAAACGGACCTGGCAACCAACGTGTAAAGCCGACTGGAACATCGAGCGTGTTGGTCACGATTCAAGAAGACCTGCGGTCGGTGGGTGAGTGAGGTTGTTCGCCAGATGACGACTGCAACTTCGAAGGCAGGACGTCGCAGACGATAGTTAATGCGATTGGCGGGCTGTAGGCAGCGAGTGGCCGGATAAGAAGGACCGGAAGAAGCCATCAGCCGTAGAGATCTGGACGGAGAACGCAGCCTCTTGATTCATCCGTGTTTGATCTGTGTCCCATGCGTGGCTTTAACTCAATCGTTTTCTGCCAAGTATTTGGATGGGCCACAGATCGATACCGAGCAAACACAGATAGGAATTCGACTTCGACTCACAGAGGATGGTTGGCCTATGGCCACAGAGTTGTGGTGAGTCGAAGTCGTTGCTGCCGTCGAGAAGTACCGCCAGCGATGGTCGAGTTAGTGTGTCTTCAAGGTTGAGAATTCGGGGTGCTCATCTCTGTCGCAGAGCAACTGAGCTAAGTGTCGGCGAGTCGTTCTGCGACTCGCTGAATCCGAAGTTCAAGGCTTGAAGATGCACTAGTTGCTCGCATCCAGCTTTGTGAGCAAAGCCGCTGTTAGCACGAAGTTCTCGTCAATGACTGCGGTGGCATCGTTGATGATGTCGGTCCCTTCGCCGCCGCTGATGATGTCCGTGGCACCGTTGCCATTGACGATATCATCACCGTCCTCACCCAGAAGGATGTCGGCACCACCACCACCTAGTAGCGTGTCGTTACCGTCGCCGCCGACGATGGTGTCAGAACCATTACCTCCCTGGACTGAGTCGTCACCGTCTCCAGCCAGGATTGCGTCCGCACCTTCACCGCCGTTGATCGAGTCAGCGCCATCGCCACCGTCGATGGTGTCATCACCATCGCCACCCGCGATCAGATCATCGCCATGATCGCCTCGGATCTTGTCGTTGCCCGAGTTGCCACTGAGCGTGTCGTTATTGCGACCACCGTCCAAGGTATCGTTGCCGCCGCCACCACTGATGGCGTCTTGGCCGTTTTCACCCAGGAGTAAGTCGTTCCCGAGACCGCCGGTGATGGCATCGTCATCCGCGCCGCCACTGGCTACATCGTCTCCGTTATCGCCGCTCAGCACGTCGGCCCCATCACCACCACTGAGCGTGTCGAGTCCATCTCCGCCCGAGATGGCGTCCGCTCCCAGATCGCCGATGAGCGAGTCATCTCCAGCGCCACCGTTGAGCGTATCGTCCCCAGCGTTGCCATTGATGATGTCCGCTCCGTCCCCGGCATTGACGAGGTCGTTGCCCAGTCCACCGTTGATTTCTTCCGCTCCGTTCGTGCCATTGATGCGGTCATCACCATCATCGCCATTGACGACCAATCGCACGTCGCCCAGCAGCTTGCCCTTGCCAGAAATCACGTCGTTTCCATTGCCACCATTGATGATGACGCTGGTCACGCCGACGTTGTTGATGTCGTTGATTTGCACGAAGTCGTCGCCACCCAGCATGTCAAACACGATGGCTTCCACGGGACTGGAGACCTGCTCGCTCTTGCCAGCGATCGTCATCGTCGCGCCGTTCGAAGTCAGAGTGAGGCTGCTGCCCGATTGGCCGATCGCCACCGTGTCTGCGGCAGTAGTACCGCGATATGAGACGCCATCCTGGCCATCTCCGACATCAATCGAATCGTTGCCATCTCCTCGCCATTGAACGGTGTCGTCGCCAGCTTCACCGATCAGTGTGTCGTTGCCAGCTTGGCCATAGAGCGTGTCGTTTCCTGCTTGCCCATTGAGCGAGTCACGCCCCGCGCCGCCGTAAAGCAGGTCTGCTCCATTTCCGCCGAAGGCCGTGTCGTCGCTGGCTCCACCAATCAGCGTGTCGTTGCCAGAGAGGATGTTGAGCAGATCGTCGCCGTAGAGCAGGTCGGCGCTGTCACCACCGTCAATGAGATCATTCCCCGCTCCGCCCAGCAAAGCGTCTCGGTTGCCTTGGCCATACAGCGAGTCGTTGCCATCACCACCAAAGCCTGTGTCGCTGCCCGCGCCGCCTTGCAGGATGTCATCACCGCCGCCGCTGGCCATCAGATCGTCGCCCGCATTGCCGATGAGCAAGTCCGCCTGATCGCCTCCCGACAGCGTGTCGTTGCCGTTACCACCAATGACTGTCGCATTTCCTACAACAGGCGCGACTGTCGGACTGTCGTCGGTCACGAGATTATCAAGCGCGAACTGAGTACCAGCGACCGCAGAGTTCGCGACCGAGAAGTCGATTCGCATGCGGCTGATGCCAGACGCGGTCGACGTGTAGAGACCTTCGATGTTGGGGCTAATGACCTGTGCCATGGGAACCGTTGTCACACCCAACGAATTCAATCCCGCGTCGAAAAGTTCGACGCTGAACCCATTGTTGACCGGGACAACTCCTGACCGAGCGACGCCAAAGCTGATGTTGGAAACAGGGTTAGCGAAGTCCACGGTCAACACACCGCTCGTGTCTCCCAAGGACACTCCACCGCTGATGTAAGCAAAGCCGTTGGCACCAGGAGTGTTAAACGTGGCATTTGAACTCGCCACACCGTTGATCGTGTAAGTGAAGGTCGCACCTTCTACGGTCAGGCCATTAATCGGCTGCTGAGGCAGTTCGTCGAACGTGATCGTGTTGACGACGTTGGTCAGGCTCGTGTCAGTTTCAGCTGCGCGAGCTTTTTCTTTTTCACTCGTGCGAGAGTTGGATTGCACGACCGCGGCTGAGTTCGAAGTCGAATTCGTTCGATGCCAGAACGAGATGGGAAGTACGTCTTCCACATTCCGAGGGAGCCCGACTGTCTTGTGGTCAGTCATCGCCAGAATTCGGCCCATCGGACGTTGCACGGCAGTGGAACGCGCGGACGATCGTGCTGACGAGTTAGCAACCAGATAGGGCTCTGCCGCACCGAGATTGACTTGATACCCCAGGTCTGCGAACTGCGCGACCGTGACTCGGCTAATCGGGTTTACTTGGCCAGAGTTGTAGAACGGAGTCATCAACTCGTTGTCGAAGACACTCTCACGCCAGTGACCGTCCGCCGAACCTGGACCAGCGGCACTCCCTTCCACAGGCACACTGGTGCCTGTCGCGTTGAAGCGCGTGTTGTATGCCGCAGTCGCTTGAGAGCCGATGTAAGTCGGAGCGACAGAGCCTGCGCCGACGAGCAATCCCAGATCGGTCAAGATTGTGCCGAAGCCCAGCACGTGCATCATCTCGTGAGTGATCACGTCTAACAGTTCGCCGGCTGCTTCCAACGATGCCAAGTCGGCTGTATCGAATTGCATGACTCCAGCATATGGAATGAAAGATCCAGGACGCTGACCAGTCGGGCCTGCTTGACCAAGGATGCCGTTCACTCCGTCAATTGAAACGCCGCTGGCATCAATGACCACATCGTCGATCAAACCAAAGCCTGGTACCGTGATGTCAGGTACGTCGCCGATGATGAAGGCTTGAATGCGCTGAGCGGCCTGCGAAAACGTGGCTTGTTGGGATGGCGTGAGGCCAGACGAGAACTGGACGTCGATCGTGAAAGCACTCGGCGGCGGCGCGTCATCGTCAGTGATCGTTCCGATGCCTTCGTTGTCCGAGATCGCCGCGCCGACAGCGTTCGAGAGTCGCACTCGGAAAGTTTCGGTCCGTTCCTGAGTGCTATCAGAGATGATTGGAACGGTGACCAGTTGCGACGTCGTGCCCGGTTCAAAGGTCAGAGTGCGCGTGAGGCCGGTTACGTCGGTCCCCAGCGACGCGGTGATTGATTCGAGAGTCGCATCAACTGTGACAGGAACGGCCAGTTCATAAGACAACGTGACGATGAAGTTGGCTTGAACGATGTCGCCCGCGTTGCCTTCTGTGATCGTGACGTCGCTGATCGAGAGTGTCGCTTGAGTGACACCCACGTCGTCATCACCGTCGCCACCGACCAATAGGTCGGCACCGCCGTTACCTCGGATGAGATCGTTACCGCTACCGCCTAACGCTGTGTCGTTGCCTGGAGTTGCGGCCGTGCCTAAGTCGCCCGCGATGTCATCAGCTCCGGCGCCACCGAGTAAGGAATCGTCTCCGGCATCACCCACCAGACTGTCGTTACCGGACTCGCCAAAAATGGTGTCATTGCCTTGGCCGCCGTTGATCGCGTCTTCACCTTGGTTGCCGTGAATCTCGTCGTCACCGCCACTGCCAAAGACCGAGTCGTTGCCGTCACCGGCTTGAATGCTGTCGTTGCCTGCGCCGCCGGTGATGCTGTCGAAGCCGTCGCCGCCGGTGATGCTGTCATCGCCATCGCCACCGGTGATGGTGTCGTTGCCATCGCCGCCATCGATCACTTGCCCGGCCGTAATCGTGTTTGTGGGGGTCACGTTGATGAGGTCGTCGCCATCACCACCCATTAATGAATCTTCGAAGTCTTGGCTGCCAAAGAGAGTGTCGTTGCCATTCCCGGCATCGACTTGAATCTGCAGCCCCAGCCCCGTATCGGCATCGGCATAGGAGAAATCGGCGGATGTGATCGCATTCAAGTCGATCAGGTTGTCGCCTTGCCCGGCAATGATGGAGATCCCGCGCAGTTGGCTGGCTGCTAAGGGTGCCAGAGTCGAGACCGCCGTGCCATCAATAAGCACTTGGACGCGACCGTTGCCCGATGGGTCAACTTGCACGGCGATGGCTTCGTCACCATCCGCCACGATTCGCAGTTGATTGTTCACAATCAGCGAACTGACGGAGAGCAACTCTCGGTGCTCAAGACTCTCGATCAGAGGTCGTCGTCGCGATGCAGTCTTGCGTCGAGGTTGACCGAGCTGCTGACGAATCCGATCGAGCCACGAAACCTTCGGCATGTTCTCTTCCCTGAGCTTGTGCCTGATTAAAGAGCTGCGGTTTGCCTGTGCAAAACTCGGCGAGCCCCGATAACGCAAACAATCGTTTCATCAGTATCGACCGGCATAAGTGGCATGGCTGATAGAACCGCAGTCGATCGGTAGCGTCTCCGTGATTGGCAAACTTTCCCTGGTCTTCCAAGTCTGCCTGATCTTCTCGCGTTCGCGCAGGCGACCGTCATTCGAGCGGTTGTCCCGGCTGCATCGTGACGAGAATGATGATCCGAGAGAGTCGCTGTTTCTGGCTTAAAACAAGGGTAATTCAGCAGGCTCGAAGGCTCAGCGAACGAGCTGGGTGGTGGCCACTTTCGGCGCTGAAGTGGCAGACTTTCTGAGACCGCTACAGCTTCCGCAGCCTTTGGGATCGGTAAGGGCCGTAACAACGGAAGAGTCGGAGCTTCGGGAAGCACGGATAGACTGGGAAAAACTGGCTAAGGCCCGACAAGCAGAGCTGCCGATTCCCTGAGTACAGCACGATTTGGCAAACCACTTCACGACGCTGAAAGACGGCGATGGATCGCCGGAGTTGTGAAGATGCGAATGCCACGGCTGGCTTAGGTAGAGAAACCTATGAAACGTCTTTCACTTCGACTCACTGTTTGTGTTACGGCCTTGGCCCTGACTTGTGCTCCGCTCATGACGGTGCGAGCCGAAAGTCGCAAACCTCTGTTCTCGCGACTCAACCCAAAGAGCTGGTTCAAGAAATCTGACGAACCAGACGGCAAGATGAAGACGGTCGATGAGCCCACCAAAGGCCCGGCTGGCGCGGCGACAAGTTCCGTCCGTTCGCACTTAAAGAACGAAGACCCCTTCGTCATTCCCCCGACGAACTCTGCGAATTCCCCGGCGACCGTTGATAAGTCGCGGACGCCTGCGGTCGATCGCTCGGCACCTCAATTGGCTCCTTCGATTGCCGATCGCCCTGGCACAGCCAAGGTCACGAGCAATGACTTCGAAGAGTTTGGTCGCGATCGAAAGCCCACTTCGTCGAAGACGTCGGAAGCTCAACCGAAGAACCGTTCGACGGCGGCCAGCAGCGGTGGCAATCAGTTTGAAGATGGCTTCGATGAAGACTTCGCTGCGATTGTCAATAAGGCCAAGGCCGATGCTCCGAAGTTGCCCGATCCAGCGGCTAAGGCTCGCGACGTTGCTCAGTCGGCTCCTCGCTTAGACCGCAGCTTGTTGCCGGATTTGCCAGAGCGCGAGCCAGCGACAGAGACCCGATCCCGCAGCGAACGAGTCAGTGAGTTCGAGAGATTCGTCTCCGAGCGCGAAGGCAAGGTGCAGTCAGAAGCTGCTGAGTTCGAATCGTTCGGACGATCGTCAGCAACTGCCGAAGAACCGGCTGCAGCAGAACCTACACCCCCAGCACGAACCGTCGCGAAAGCCAAGCGGCTGTTGCTCGATCCCGAAGACGAGTCGCCACAGGAAGTCGAGAAGCATGTCAGTCGCGAGCCCAGCGAGGTCATCGCTGAGAGCCGTCGTGAGCTGAAGAGTTCCTCGCTGTTGCGAAACCAATTGGCTGCTGAAACGGGAGACGAGCGGACTGAAAAGCCCGCACCGACGAAGCTGTCTCAGTTGACCGTTTCGGCGGATCGTTCTCGTGACAAAGTGGTGGCTCCAGCGCCGAACTTGGCTCGGAGTCGATCCAACGCGGCGACCGAGTCTCGACCAGTTGTGGTTGCTCGAGAAGAACTGCCGCTGATCGTTCCGAACGATCAAGTTCCTGATCGTCGACTGTATGTCGCCAATCAAACTTTCCGCACGGCTAGTGCTGAAACCGTGGTGACGGTTCCCAGCAAAGAACCGCTGCCTTCGGTGGGAAGCATTGAAGTTCCGACTTCAAACTTGGCTGCTCGGTCGAATCCCGCGCCAGTCGAGATCGCTCCGCGAGCTGCTGCGAACAAGGCTCCGAGCCAAGTCATGGCAGACAACAACCGCGTGCGACAGTTGTCGCATGAGGATCAGAACCCGGTCGAGTTGCGATATCCGGTGTTGAGCATCGGAGCGTCTCCGGTCGCGGAGTCCGAAGCCTCTTCGAACAGCCCGCTGCTCTTCCCTCCGGCTGGCATTCATGGGGAAGCTGGTGACGGTGCGAAACGCAGCGACTTGTCAGCTCGTGAGTCTGCTCCTCCGATTGATTGGCCAGACGCTGACGAAGTTCAGCCCGTTGCGGGCAAGAAAAGCGGCGCATTAATAGCGGTGCTAGGGATTGTCGGAGCGGCACTGGGGTTAGGTGTCGTTCTTCGTAAAAAAGCTGCCATCGCTACAACCAGCGGCACCGCTGTAGGTGATTCACCGGAAATGGGAAGCTGACGGAACGGTTCGGCAAATCGAGACCTATGGTTATCGCGAGGCGTGTGTCATTGGATACGCGGCCTCGCGATTTCTTTTTCATGGCGAAGTCGGCTTGCTGATTGAAGTCGAAGTTCGATGCACTCACTGCGGTGCCAGTTGAGCTTCGGTCAATGACGAGTGGGCTCGACTTCGTTCCCCTCATTTGCCGCACTGCCGGAGAGCCGCGATGTCCACAGTCGATCCCTGGAGCCGTCCGACGTTGGAAGACTTGAAGCTAGTTCTGGACAACATCGGTAAGTCAGAGCCACAGCATGAACGAGCTGCCGAACGGCTCGATCTATCGGTGCCTGCCGAGATCGTGACGGCTCGCGGTGCAACCATCCCGGCGATGACGCGCGAGATCAGCCGCTTCGGTATTGGTCTCTTACATCGAGGCTGCATCTCGCCCGGCGAAGTCACCGTCAAAATGGCTAGCGACACGCGCGAGTACAAATACCTGGTGAAGATCGAATGGACGCGTCCTTGCTCCAGCGGCATGTTCATCAGCGGCGGTCAGTTCCTCGGCAAACTCGACAGCGAGTAGTCAGCCACTGTGTGGCCACTGTAATGCCGATGACACCCGGCTGAGCAGCGGCGTCTCGTTCGCTGATCCACATCAGGCATGATGGAGTGCTGCACCTGATTCGCAGCACTCTCAAGATCACGCGCACCACGCGATGGCTCGCAACAGTTCGCCCAGCGACCAGGCTTGGAATGGGCAGCCGCGCGGAGTGTGTGGTGCGTCCCCGTCGGCCACTTCAGAAACGTGGCCGAGACCTGCTTCTTCCAGATGCGCGATCATCGGCGCGATGAAGCGTTTGCGAGCTTCGGCTTTGGCGGCCGGCGTGCGGCCTCGAATTCGCAACCAAGCGTCGATGAACGGACCCAGCAACCACGGCCAAACCGTGCCTTGGTGATAAGCACCGTCGCGAGCATGAATGCTGCCCGTGAACTTCGCGTGATAGTGAGAGTCCGTCCGATTCAACGTTCGCATTCCAAGCGGCGTGAGCAGCAATGACTCGGCGATATCGACCACGCGCCGCGCTCGTTCGTCGTCTAACAACCCAATCGGTAAGCCACCCACAGCCAGCAATTGATTCGAGCGAATGCTGGCGTCGACACGTCCGGCCACATGGTCGGCGTCGATCACATCGAACAAGCAGTTCGAGGCTTCATTCCAAAACTGCTCGCGAAACGCAGCCGTCCCTGCCTCCAGCATCTGATGCCACGGCTGAGACTCACAGAGTTCGGCCCCAGCATGCATCGCGTTGAGCCACAGAGCTTGAATTTCAACCGGCTTACCGATGCGCGGAGTGACAACCCAATCTCCGACCTTCGCGTCCATCCAAGTCAGTTGCACTCCCGGCACGCCAGCTTGCAGCAGGCCATCCGGCGTAGCACGAATGCCGAAACGAGTGCCCTGAGAATAGCCTCGCAAAATGGCGTCGATGGCGTGGATGAGCTGACCTCGATTCTCGGACGAGAGCGAATACTCGTCCGGTGCCGAGTCCGATTTCGTTGCTGCTCCCAAGCCATCCACCTGGAGTAAGAAATCATGCACCGCGATGATGAACCACAACGATGCGTCGACCGAGTTGAACTCGGGCTGGCTGCCATAGTCCGGGAAGCGATTGGGCAACATGCCTTCGGAAACAGCACCGGACCAATCCACGAGGATGCGTTCGGCATCGGCTAGGCGACCCGTTGCTAAGCAGAGACCTCTCAGCGCGATGAACGTGTCGCGGCCCCAATCGGTAAACCAGGGATAGCCGGCGATGATCGTTTTGCCCGAACCCCGCTGCACGATGTAAGCATCAGCCGCCCTGAGCAACGCGGCGTACGTTGCAGCGGTCACATGATCGTTGGCTGCGGTTTGCCCGTCAGACGAATTCAGTTCGCTGCTGGCGACGACGTTGGCCGACGTTGCACTGCTTACAAGTTGCTGGCGGCGTTTGCGTTCGGCGACGACTAACTGATGCGACCAATCTCGCACCGTCATGCCTTCACCAAGCTGCAGCCCGTGCGGTCCATCCGTCGTCCAAACACAGACGGCATCGGTATCGCCCAAGTCCCATTTCAGCTCGCCCGGCGAGATCAGATCTTCGTCGCAATCCAGCCCTCGTTCGGCTTCGACCTCATAGCGGAAGTTGTAGAACCACAACGGACCATGCTCGTAGCTGCCGTTGGTCAAGGCTTGAATGGCGGGTAGGCCGGGGTATGGTCGCCATGCGAACTGCTCGATCGAGCGTTCGCATTCACTGCGAAAAACTGGGTTCGAGTGATGCATGCAGTGATAGTCTCGGCCGGACATCAGCGGCCTGACGATCAACTTGGTGTCCGCTGCTCCGGCATCCATGCGCCATCTCAACACCACGCCGGTTGATCCATGCGGCACGAACAAGTCGTGTGTAATTTGTGTGCCATCCGGCAAGCGATAGATCCAAGTGGGCCACGGCTCGCGAGTGAACTCTGCAATGAAACGCTGCCCGTCGGGGTGGATGCAGTCGGGCGCATAGAGCTGCGTTGAAAGTGGGAAGGTGCCTTGCGGAGTGACGACTTGCACTTCGGCACCATTCACCAGCACCAAGCGTCCTGTTGGTGGAGTCGTTGCCGTTAGCAGCCACGCGTGATAGCGCCGCGTGCGACGGCCTGAGACTGTCCCCGAGGCAAAGCCGCCGAGTCCGTCTGCTTCCAGCCATTCAGAAATCAGAGGCGACATGATGCAAGGCTCCAACTGTTGGCAGTTTGATATGGGCCGCGTGTGGCAGTTGTTACTCGGGCTTCTTCACCGCGACGGGGACATCGGCCAATCGAAACTCTAATGGCACTTCAATCAGCAGCGTGGGGGCGACGTAGTTCAACGACCACAGCCGCGCGTCATCGGGCAGATCCGCGAAGCGATACTCAACTCCCACGACGCCTTCGTTTTGAAAGAGCGTTTCAGCACCGCCGGTATGCGGCACTTGCTGGCCCGACGGACTCCTGAGAAAGACATGATTGTGGAAGACCCACAACTGATGAGACTCGAAGGCATGCTGCGGCGAGTCGTAGCTCACTTGTAGCCGAGCTGACACAGCCAGCTTGCCGTTTGCTTCCCGCTTCATTCGCACGCTCGTCAGCGCGACGGTCACTCCGCCATGTCGTCGCGACACACCTTGAGCACGTCCGAAGTCTTTGAACTCGATGGGTTCTTCTCCGGCAGCAACGACCAATCGAACGGTGCCTCGCAAGCCAGTTGTCGCGGTCAACGCTTGGTTCGGCGTCTGCTTGGCAGAGCCTGCGAAGGTCATGCTGAATTGAGAGACTCGGCCACCATCACCCAGCGGGACTTCGATCCGCGCTTCGGGATCGAATGGCTTAATGGACTCGTCGTTTCCGAGTGCGAAGTCCGCTGCTGAGTACCTCAAGAGCAACGGTCGCAAACGCGGCTCTGCAGAGATTGTGACATGAGCGAGCCACAGTTGCTGATCGGCCTTGGTCGCAGGGCGAGCTTCGATCGGAGCAGCTTCGACTCGAAACCCACCGTGCAGTTGCGAGGCGGTCTTACGCGGCGCGGCGAGCGACTTCCATTCGTAGGCGGATCGTTGCCCCGAGAACTCGATCGTGAGTTGCTGCTGTTCGAGATCGGCGATCGCATCCCAAAACGAACGGCTCGACCAATCGGTCGTCACGGACTTCACGCTGCTGGTTGATGACGTCGGTACGAGCACTCGATTGCGAGTTTGCTTCTCGATCTCGGCAGATAGCTCCGCCAGCGAATACGAGCCTTTCAGGTTCAACTTGCTGGGAGCGATCGACTGTCGCGCTGCGTCTTCTTCGAGTCGTACTCGAACGCGTTTCAACGCTTGCTTGGCCGAGACGGAATTCACGAGCTCCATCGGCGGCAGCAACGGCAGCACGCTGGGGCCGAGTTCAATCAAACGCTGTTCGGCTCGTTGCCGTTCGGCCAAGGAAGCTGCATTCAGTTGATCAAGGGCAGCTCGGACATCGGCTTTGAGTGTCGGAGGAGTCTCCGCAGTCGATCGTCCGCCCAGCACTGTCAGTGCCAAGAGTGATGCTGCGAAAACTAAGAGCACTCGAACCATGCTGGCCTTCTCCAAGTCGTCGGTGTGCAGTTAGGTCGCTGGTTGATCGGCGGGCTGCTCGTTGCTTGCTTGCAGTCGCGCGAACAAAACCAATGGCAACGCTGCCAAAGGCAAAACGGCGCTCGCAAACCATAACCCCGACCATTGGCGGAAGATGAGCACATAGCTGCCGATCGTGATGCGCTCGGGCAACGACTCCCAGAATTGCTGAGCCCAAGTGACTCCCAATTTTTCCAACGCGACTTGAGCACCATGCCCGATCAGCACCAATGCGAACGCCGCGACGATCCCCGACCAGACCACCATGCGCCGCATTCCCAGTCGCGGGGCTTTTAGTCGTTGGCTGACCGCAAAGGCGGCGGTGCCTGCAAATAGAGTTGTCGCAATTCCTCCACAGACTTGTGCGATGAAGAGTCCCGTCAATGCTTCGCGAGCACCGAGCGGAGTTTGAGCGATTGCTCCCAACAACAAGCAGCGCGTCAGCCACACAGCCAGCGCTGTGACCAAGGTCAGACGGAGTCCGATCACACAAACGATCCGGCCCAACGCATACAGCGTCGCGACCTCGGCCACTTGCGGCACGACTGACAATCTCAACGACAACGGTGGCACGGACGAGTGTTGCTCTAACACTTGGTCGATGAACGGCACGGCTAAGAACTCATGCCAACGCTGCACGACAGCTATCAACAGGACAGCACCGAGCAGGCGACCTCCGACTGCGGATTTCTCGCGACTGGGGGCCGAAGTGACTTCAGCGGGCTTAACGCTGGTCTCTTGCTGCCAAGCGATTACCAGCACGGCCACCGCTGCGATGCCGATCCACGCGCTGATGGAATAGAGCACTTCAAATTGCTCCCACACCACCGACGTGATGCGGCCGACGGCCAACTCCACACACCAAGCTGGCAACACAAAGCCGACTGCTCCCCACAATCTCCATTCGCGAGACGCTCGCGGATTCGACGGCGCGGTCTGACCAGCTAACTCATGCAACCAACTCAACGTCCAAGCAATCAGACCTCCGGCGACCAATGCGATGCTCGCAGCGATCCGCCAATCCGAGCCAATCAGCAATTTGTTCTGCGAGCAGATTACAACGGACATCGCCACGGCAGAGCACAGCAGTTGTCCGATCGCTGTTCCCAAGCGTGGGTCGTAATGACGCCGCTGTCCGAATTGGATGAGTGGCAAAGCGATGGAGCTGCCCAGCGCGAGTGCTGCGACGATGGTGCTGACTTGCCACCACGGCATGGCCGCCGAAGTTCTCAGGAAGAGAGTCAGCATCGGAAGCACGCTGCCCAGTGCGGCATAAATCAGAAAGCTGACGCAGCAGACTGTTCGCCACGAGCGATAGACCAAAGGCGGGTCGGAATCGTCCCAGTCGCCGAGTTTTGGAGTGCTCATCGTTTCGCCGCATGCCTGATCGTGTGAGAGAGAGGCTCGATTGTGGCGCTGGCGAAGTCATCCAGCAAGACGCTGTGGCGTCGTGCTTGCGACGGTCGCATGCGGCCATACGATCCCGTCCCGCAGCCGCGACGAACGGTCGCGCAGCACTTACTTCAACACTCCTCAGGAGCACTCTGCAACATGTCGAACGCTGGTCCGCATCTCGCTCACATCGTCTTCTTCGATCTCACCGATAACTCTGCTGAAGCCCAACAGAAGCTGCTGGACTCGGCGAACAAGAACCTTTCCGGCCACGACGGCACGGTCTATTTCTCGGTGGCCAAGCTGGCTCCCGAGTTTGCTCGCCCCGTCAATGACCGCGACTTCAGCGTCGCGCTGCATGTCGTCTTCGACAGCAAGGCTTCGCACGACAAGTACCAAGAGCATCCTCGTCACAAGCAATTCATCGACGAGTGCAAGCCCAACTGGAAACGAGTTCGCGTCTTCGACTCTTACGTTGGTTAAGTGACCGTCGATCTGCGACGTCTCGAAGTTTGACGACCACGCCTGAGAGTGCTCGCACGGCGTGGTCTTTGTTTTTCGCCAGGCTTGTCGAGCACGCCTTACTTCAGAGACTCCTCTGTCAGCGGGATCAGGACGAGATCGTCGAACCAGGCACTGCCTTTGGCTTTGCTGTTGTTGCGACCCAATCGGGCGCAGACCTTGATGCCGGTTCGCGTTCCCGAGTCAATGATCAATGAGACGTAGCGCCAGTCACTGGTGCCGATAACGGACTCGGTGACTTCTCGGCCACCGTCGATCGAGAGGTTCGCTCCAATCTTTCTGGTGGTGTCTTCTGGCACCACGTCTTGAGTCTTGATCCAGCCGCTCAAGAGATACTTAGTCTTCGGCTTTAGGCTGACCGATTGCTCGTATCGAAGTTCGTCGAAGATCGGTGCTTCCAAGTGAGCGGACTTCTGCCCTTGTTGAGCCATATTTGTAACGATTGAACCGCCGACATTTCGTTGGGCGCGTTCCGACCACGGCTGCCACGGCTCATTGTCGGACTCTTCGAAGTTGCCGCTCCGCAGCACGTTCAGACGTCGGCGTTCCTCATTCAGAAAGTCTTTGCGGCTCGTCACCACGTTGAGCGGGAGTTGCTTCATTGGCAACGCACTAAAGACCGCGTCGACGGTGAGGTCAGGGGTACTCCAAGGCACTTTCTTCAAGGCTTCCCAGATTTCCGGAGACAGCGGCAATCGCCAGCGATGATGGAAGTCGGATGTCAGATCGCTTCTGGCGGCCAGAGATGATGCTACGACCCAATTCACGAGCTGGCCAGTCGCGACGTTTTGCTCGGACAGATCCAGACCCACGATTGGCGGGCACTCGTTGAGGCGGCGATAGAACCGCTTGAACCACTCATTGCCGCCGTTGTCCTTGCGAAGCTTCAACATGCTCGATGCGAAGAACAGTCCGAAGTCACCTTGGGGATAAGGGTTCCCATGCGAGTCATTGAAGGTCCGTGTCACTGACGGACCGAAGTGCTCGAAGGAGTCCTGAAACGTGGCTTGAGACCGAACATAGACTTGCTCGAACTGCTCCAAGTTAGAGCGAACATCTTGCTCTTCCGGTGAGAACTTCTTGTTCTCCGTTCCCACATGAAAGAGCAGCGTGGCTGATCCGTTGATGGCCAATGTCATGCGAGTCATGGGCATCGAATGGTTGTGGGCCATCAAGAACAAGACGTAGTCCGGCGAGTAAGACGGGGAGCGGCGAGCTTGCTCGTAAACGCCGTCTGGTCCATAGAAGCCAGTCAGTTCGATGCCGCCAGTTCCATATAATCCATACCCCCCGAAGAAGTTCATCGTCATACGCGGGTCGGAAACGGCCGTGATCGTGACTTTGTTGTGATGCTGTTTGGTCAACGACGGCGTTTGGCCCACGAGGTCGCTGCATGTCTTCCAATGCTCATCCAACTTCTTCACGAGTGACGTCATCACTTGGCGATCGAGGTTCGAGTCAGTCGTGAGCAACACGACGTGTTCGCCTTCCCAAGGCACCATCTGGGTTGAGGGGCTTCTGGCGTTCCAGCGAGCCGGGAAGATGGGCTGATAGCTGATGACTTGGCCTGGCGCGACTTGCTGCGCGATGGCTGGTGAGTTCGTGATCGCTGCGACCATCAAACTCATGAGGACCATCAACCAACGCGTGAGTGCCATGTCATTCTCCGAGTGGGTGTGTGGCTGCGAGCAGCCTGATGTACTTTGCAATGCACGTCGTCAGCGTGCCTAAGCTAGTGGGTTGATAAGTGCGACGGTCTCGCACTCGATGTCGTTCTTCAACAATTGTTGGCCCGTGAGACCGTACTCGAAACGGTGTCTGTTCTCGTCCTGCAAAAGAATGTCTCTTTAACGTCGGACAGCCAACCATTGGTCGTTCGCCACATGCCGCTGCACCACCAATGGTTTCGACGGCCCGATGCCAATTACGAGGGCCGTCGGTGAACGTGCAAAGTTTGAATTGGATCTTCTCATTGGCCGAGGTTTTGTCAGTGGGCTTCAGCGGCTCTCACTCAATGACGACTTTGCTTTGCAAGGTTTACGTGTCGAACGATGCTTGCCATCTTCGCCGAACTTGGGGACGACACCGCCTCTCACCGTTCCTAATGAATTGCCTCATCGCTGCCCGTGACTTCCCCACCGACGACTTCGCAAAGAGTTCGAGACTATGAGTGATTGCAATCCCTGCCGAACGTCACGCAACGCTGCTTTAAGCAGATCTCGAAGCCAGAAGCCTTTTCAGTTCCCCTCGCCCCCTTGGGGAGTGGCGTTAGGTGTGAGGGGCAATTGCAATCCGAGCCCGTCCTTTGTTGCCTCTCACACCCGGCCCCTCTTCCCAAAAGGGCGAGGGGTGTTTTGGAGAGGATCGTCGACTGATAGGCCGACTTGGTTGAATGCCATCTTCGTCGCCGTGGTACTCGTTGCGTTCGGCTTCAACATCGCCGCTGCTCAAACGGCTCCGGTTCTTAGCACCATCTACCCAACTGGCGGGCAAAGCGGTCAGGTGGTTGAGGTCACTCTGGCTGGGGCCAACCTTCAAGATCTCAAGACGCTGCATAGCAACGTGGCGGGACTGAAAGCTGAGAAGATCGATACCAGTCGCTGGCGGCTGACGATCCCGGACGGAGTCATGCCGGGCTTGTATGACGTTTGGGCCGTCGGAGAGAACGGCATCAGCGCTCCGCGCACGTTGGCGATCGGTAATCGTGCCGAGCAGATTGAAGTCGAGCCGAATGACACCGTTACCACATCGATGCAACTGCCGCTCAACGCGGTGAATCATGGCCGGATCGAAAAGCCTAATGACGTCGATCACTATCGCTGCGAAGCCAAACGCGGGCAGCGCGTGATCGTCGAATGCTGGGCCGAGCGCATCGACTCGCGACTGCGAGCGGTACTCGAAATCTACGACTCAACCGGCAAACGATTGGCGGTTAATCGAGGCTACTTTGGCAGCGATCCGTTGATCGACTTTCGAGTGCCTGCCGACGGTGCTTATGTCGTGAAGTTGCAAGACTTGATCTCATCGGGAAGCGCGGAGCATTACTACCGTTTGGATGTCGATGCTGGTCCGCGAGTGGCGTTCTCGGTGCCCAACGTCATCGAACGTGGTGTGGCCGGTCGAGTGACTCTGCATGGTTGGAATCTTCCCGGAGCGACTCCTCAGACCGATCCGCAGTCGGCGGCACTGGATCAAGTGGTTGTCGATATTCCGGCGACTCAAGCTCGCGATGTGTGGCCGTTGCCAGTGAGGTTGCAGCCTGCTCAAACCGTGTTGTCTGGAGCGGCGTTTCCATTTCATCTGCCTGGCAGTCATGCAGCGGTCGTGATTGGCCTCAGCGATGTGCCGGTTGTTGTTGATCGAGGTAACAACAACTCGGCGGCGACGGCTCAAGAGGTCACATTGCCTTGCGAAGTCAGTGGTCAGCTTGCGGGTGGTGAAGACCGAGATTGGTTTGCCTTCTATGCCCGGCGCGGCGAAGTGGTCTTTGTTGAGGCACTTGGGCAGCGACTGCAATCGCCGCTTGATTTGCAGATCAGCGTGTTGAATGAGCAATCCAAGTTGCTCGTTCAATTCACTGATGAGGCTCGCAACGTTGGTGGGACATTTCCGACAGCTCATCTTGATCCCAGTGGTCGATGGGTGTGCCCACAAGATGGCCGATATCTGATCGCTCTGCGCAATATGACCGGCGGACAGCAACGCGATGCTCGGCGTGTTTATCGATTGAGCATGCGACGAGAAGAACCCGACTTTGAACTCGTGGCGGTCGCTGCTCGACCTGATGCTGCGGGGCTTAATGTGAAACGCGGAGGTCGCGAGCTGCTGGATGTCCTGGCTTTGCGACGACGCGGCATGAACGACGCGATTCGCATCGCGGCTCAAGACCTGCCGCCAGGTGTGGAGTGTCCTGACGTGTGGCTTGGTCCGGGAGTTGATCGTGCGACGGTCGTGGTCTCGGCAGATCGAAATGCCGTGGCTGGGTTTGGTGAGCTGAAGTTGGTTGGCTCAGCGGGAGCGCGACTGGTCCCGGTGCGCAGTGGCACCATCGTTCGCACAGGGACGCCGAATGCTTGGGGACGTCTTGCTTCTCAGATTCCGCTGGCGATCGCAGGGGACTCGCCGGTGGCTATCACGGCGGATGCTCATGAAGAACTGACTCACCAGCTTTATGGCAAGATTCGAGTGCGACACTCGCCGGGTGGAGTTGTGGACGTCGCGGTGCATGTCGAACGCAAAGACGCCGGCCATCAAGCTCCCGTGAAGTTGATCGGAGTGGGTTTGCCAGACTCGATCCAGAATCAAACCGGAGTGATCCCCGCAGGGCAGCAGAAGGGCTATGTCAGCTTCTATTTGCCGCCGACGTTACCGCCCGGTCGGTATTCCTTGGTGGTGCGCGCTGACACCACCGTCCCGGCGGCGAATCAAAAAACGGAAGCGGTGATCGTGCATAGCAATCCGGTCGTCTTCGATGTGCAGCCCGCTGCGTTTCAGGTTGAAGTCGATCCGTTCGCGGTGACCCGAGCGGCTCGCGGCGAGACCATTCGAGTCAACTATTCGGCTCGGCGATTGAATGGCTTCATCGGGAAGATGCACACCGAGTTGGCTGCGCCGGGACGAGTGACCGACATCATTGGCATCCGAGGACGTGGCGAGACTTTCACGGGCCAAACGGAAAAGGGCACTCTGCAAATCCAGATCAACGACGACGCTCCATTAGGGCGGCAATCGTTTCTGCGGCTCTTCACCGTTGGAGTGGTGGAAGACGAGGCGCTGTATTTCGGCAGTAGCTTGTTGCCGTTGGAGATTGTGGAGTGAGCTCACCTGCCGTCTGACTACGGATCCGCCGGCCAGATTGGTACGGCTTCCCAATTGGTTTTGGGTGGCACGCTCTGACCAACGGGAAGGGCGTGGTCGAGCAACGTGAGCACACGCCCTTTGAGTACTCAGGGCGTGCCACTCACTTCGGTTATTGCGGCTTCGTTCCTGAGTACGGATCACGCCGGAATGCTCGATATGGAATCCCGAGCGACAGCTTCTCGGACAGACTCCTAAACGATCTCCAGCGTTGGGAAGCGACGACCGAGGACGGCTTCGCTAGAGATTCCCAACCAACGATCCAGCAGCGTGGCGTAGACCGATCGGAAGTCGGTGTGGAACTTGAGGTCTCCGTCATCGAGGTCTCGCAGACTCGGATGAGCGCCGTGAATTCCGCCTTTGGCTTTTGATCCGATGACAAACATTTGCGAGGCCGCTCCGTGGTCGGTGCCCAGGCTGCCGTTCTCTTTCACACGTCGCCCGAATTCAGAGAACGTGGCGACTAGGACTCGATCAGCATGTCCGTGACCGGCCAGGTCTTTCACAAACGCAGTGACTGCCGTCGACAGTTCATTGAGCAACGTTTGATGCGCGGCGGCTTGCTGTGAGTGCGTATCAAAGCCATCCAGCGAGACGAAGAAGACTCGCGTGCCGAGGTCTCCGCTGATGATCTCGGCAACCGTCCGCAGCTTCTGACCGAGACCATTGGCAGGGTAGTCCGCCGCCGCTTTGTAGTTCGCGGCGATGTGACGCAGCTTCTCGGAACTGGACCATGCGGTCTTGGCAGTTTGACGCAAGAAGTCCAAATCGGAACCGGCGGCGGCTGACTGTCCCGCCACTTTCTCCAGCATCGATCGGTGCGTCTTCGCGGCAGAGTCACTCAACGGTCCGAGTTGCAGGTGATAGCCCTTCACATCGCGAACGGTGGGCACGTTGATCTTGCTCGCCACCAGAGACAGCGGCAGCTTCTCGCTGCCCAACGTCATCGCCGGAACTTTGCCGACATGCTGGTCGACGGTGGCATCGAGTGCTCGACCAACCCAGCCGCTCGATGTGTCTTCCTTCTCTGAAATTGCCGACTGCCAGATATCCATTGAGCGAAAGTGTGAGCGGTCCGGTTGGGGATAGCCCACGCCTTGAATGATGCCCAACGAGCCTGCGTCGAAGAGCGACTTGAAGCCGGTCAAAGCTGGATGCAGCCCGAGTTCTTGATTGAGCTTCAGCATCGCGCCTTTGCCGATGCCGATGCCGGGGCGAGCTTTGAAGTACTCGTCATGACCATGCGGGATCACGGTGTTGAGGCCGTCGTTGCCGCCCGCCATTTGGATCAACACCAGCACTCGATCGTTGTTGGCAGCTTGCTCGGCAGCCCAAGCCGCGTGCTTCCACAATGAAGTTGGCATCGCTCCGAGCGATAACAAAGCCGCGCCGCCGCAGTGCTTCAAGAAGTCTCGTCGATTCGTCATGTGCATGTCCCTGATCGATTCAGCCAACCGAGCCGTGTGCGACCTGCTAGTGCTATGTCACAGCCAAGTTTTCGAGTTGCCAATCTCAGTCGCGGAGCGACTGAGCTACGTAGGCGAGTCGCTCCGCGACTCGCTCAATGCGAAGTTCAATGTGTGCGAAGCACTCGTCGCGGCCTGTAGTACCTCAGTTGTAGCAGCGAAGTTTCACGTGAGTCGCGGCATGGAAGGGAGAAGCTGCCTCCGATGCGGCGATCCCAGGCGGAACCTAGGAGCGAGTGGGGACTGGAACGCATTCGAGCTGGCTTCGTTATTCGCGGTCTGATTGATTGGTCAACACGTGGCCGATGAGTCGCTCGTCGGGGAATGTTGCCAGCACGAACGTGTTGCGACCGTCTTCAATTTTGACGGACTCAGTGGCTTCGGGGCCGACGGCCAAAGATGACTGAGCGGCTCGCATACCCAGTTGATGCGTGCCTGCCGGCAGTTCCAGACGCAGCACTTGGATCTTGTCCGGCAAGAGGCCCCAGCAGCGAGTGTCGGCGGACTCGGTCGCTTCCCAAGCCACTCCCACACCGTCGAAGGCAAGTTCGAGAAGCGGGTTATCGACACTGGCCACTTCCTTGGCAGCGTAGACCGCGCCCTTCTTCACGACTCGTCGTACGATCGCACGAGCCATGATCTGCGACTTGATGGCATCGAACTGATCGACGGCCATCTGACCGACATCAGTAATGGTCTCGGTCTGACCAGAAGGTTTGCCGTCGATCGCGACTTGTACAGTCGAGACTCGACTGCGTCCGCGACAGACGACGGGCATCTTGATGGGAGCCAGCGTGGGCGGCAGCGAGTGCTTGCCGATCACTGAGAAGATGCGGTCGGCGATTAGCAGCGCATCCGAGGTCGCTCGTTCGGCCCGCTCTTCCTTGTAGGGACCACAACCAACGAGCGTGAAGACATACAGCACACCGTTGCCTGGAGCAGAGTGCCGACCATTGGTGGCTCGTTCGAGATCTTGTTGTCCGAACTTAAACGTCGGCTCCCAATTGACGACCAGCTGAATCGATCGCGCGACGTCGTCGTAATCTCGGTGAGTCGCTTCTTGCAGTGCTCCGTTCAAGTAGGCACCCAAGGCCACTCGTTTGTATTTGAGCTTGGGGTTCTTGGCGGCGTCCTCACCGGCTGCCAGCATGATCTGTTCTTGCTTCTGTCCCACTTGCAACGCGTAGGCCCGAGCGTCGCCGCCATCGTGCATCAAGTTCGAGAGCGAGAGGAAGCAGCGAATGAGAACTCGTTCGTAGTCCTCGCCGGGATAAGCGCGCTTGTTGTCGTCCGTCAGATACGAGAGCGCGGACTCACCGATGTCCTTCTGCTCGAAGGCATCAAAGTGATCTCGGACTTCTCGCAACGCTTGTTCGGCTTGCTTGGGATGACCGGATGAGAGGTCGATCATCGCTCGTTCGAGCTTCAGCACGTCGGCATCTGAAGACCGGCTTTTGATCTCTTTGTCGGCCAGCTTCCCGGCTTGTTCGAGCTGATTGGAGTAGTACGCGGACCTCATCGACACGAGTTGTTTGGCATGCGTCGAGCACCCGCTTAACCCGACGAGACCCGCGCAGCAGCATGCCACGATGAATCGGGCCAGGCTTCGCGATGGTCGGATCTCCGACGGCATGATGCTGATGTCTCCGCGACGGGAGCGACTGAATGTGACGCGTACTGCTGACTCAAAACCGGCGGCTTCCGTAGCTTGGGATTCCATCCCGAGCATTTCTTCTGGCGATGCCGAGTTGCCCAAGAATTCGAAGACCGCTTGGGATGGAATTCATAGCTACGGCGACTCGGACAGACGGCTAATCCCCGTAGTGCTTAAAGCGATTAAGCATCGACTTGTGATAGCCCTTACGGACCTTCGCGCTGACCTTGTGACTTTCGTCCGTCGAGATGTTGATCATCTCCAACGTCAGTAAGTAGTCGCGTTGATAATCTCCGTTGCTGTTGGTGGTGCCCGAGGTCAGTTTGGCAAACAGCAAATAATCGAAGGGTTGATTCTCCCGCTCCATCACTTGTTGGAAGGTGCGTCGGTTCGACGGAATGAAGAGGTCGTCGGGACGCAGGTGAGCGCTATGCAGGCCCACGCTCACGACTCGTTCGCTGATCTGCTCGAACATGTCCGACTCAGAGATCTTCTGATCGATCAGCTCGAACAAGTGCTGCTTGAAGTCGCCGAGATCTTCCGAGCTGGAGTTCTCAACGCCGACGAAGCAGATCTTCTTCTTGCGGACGCCCAGCCCTTCATGGCTCACTTGTTGGATGGCGGAACATTCGCGGCCGAGCAGCTTGGCGACGGCGTCCGAGACTTGCTGCTCGTAAACCTCAGAGCCGGCTTTGTGGCTGCCGACCATGTTCTTGTCGTCCTCTTTCAGGACGTGTGCGTACTGCTTGCCTCGGCAACCGGTGATTCCCAAAAACGCGGTCGAGCAAGCCGCACTACCAAGCCACTGCAAGAAACTCCGTCGCTCCATTGCGAATCCCTTCGAGGTCGAGCTGACTGTTGCCTTTTTGATGTCTGCCACGTCCATGTGGCCGTCTCTATTTGATTCATCGACACGTCGAACGTGGCCAGTCGAGTTGGAATGCACGGCTTGTTCGAAATTCATCTGGCGACCGAAAACGATCTCAAGCCGTCTCAACGGGCGGCGAACTCTATGTGGGAAGCTGTTTTGACGGGAGATGAAGTTGCGAGCTGCCGGTTCTGGAAACGCACTGATTGAAGATTCTGCAAAGCTCAGCACTCCGCTGTTCGGGCTGTTTGTTGAGCGGGTGAGGCAGCTTCCAAGCTATGCCTTGCGTCGATGGTCGCCTCCGCGTCGTTGCTCTGCGTTCTCTGGTTCGGTGTGATGAAAGAATTCCTCACCGCAGAGGACGCGGAGAACTTTCGCCAACACTCGTTGTAAGTGGCTCCACTGGCGATCGAGTCGGAGCGAACGAGCTTCAAACGCTTGTCCTTTGGCCTGATCGACTGGGGTGATCAGTTACTTCTCGGAGAGGTCGGTTGCTGGTCACTGGGCGATTCCCCATAGTCCCCAGCCCGCTGAAAACGGTTTGGCGGACGTTGAGATTTCACTTCATTGAAAGGTTTCCCTGTGGCAGCAAATCGCCGTGCCGAAGTTGATAAGGCTCTGGAAGACGTCGACTTTTCGAAGAACAAGTATCAGGTCGAGTTCGATACGACGATGGGCAAGATGCTGCTCGATCTGTATCCCGATGTGGCTCCGGGTCACTGCAAGAACATCATCGGTTTGACCAAGATCGGCTTCTACAACGGCATCATTTTCCATCGCGTCATCAAGGGCTTTGTCATTCAAGTTGGCTGCCCCAATGGCACGGGCACGGGCGGACCTGGCTACACCATCAACGCCGAATTCAATGACAAGTTGCACGAAGCTGGCGTGCTCTCGATGGCTCGCACCAGCGCTCCGCACTCGGCTGGCTCGCAGTTTTTCGTCTGCATGGGCCGAGTTCCGCATCTCGACCGCCAATACACGGTCTTCGGTAAGACGGCAGATGACGCCAGCTTGAAGATCGCTTTGTCGATCGGCGACGTGAAGACCGGCGGCGGCGACCGTCCCGTGAAGGACGTGAAGATCACCTCGTCGCGAGTGATCGTGACTCCTAAGTAACGCGAACGAGGCCGTGCCTTAATTCGGGTCGGCTTTGCGAGAGATTGATTCCCAGCAGGAATGACATCCGACTTTGGGTGGGTTTCATCCTGATGGCGTCGAGGTCTCGCAGAGCCGACTTGTTTTTATGAGGTGAGATCATGGGAGATTGGATTGGCTTGATTTTCTTCCTTGGCATGGCCGGGGTGTTGAAGATCGTTTCGGACCTCAGTGCGTTGGAGCGAAAGCTGGCTTCCCTGTCACAGCTGGAAGCCAAAGTTGCTTTGCTGCTTAAGCACGCGAGTCTGGAATACGACCCAGCCAAAGGTGTCTCGCCTCAGATTGTGGATGCACTTAAGCGCGGGGCGAAGGTCGAGGCTGTGAGGCTCTATCGCGAACAGCCCGGCGTGGGCTTAGTCCAAGCCAAGGAGTTCGTTGAGGCGATCGAACGTCGACTCGGCCAGTAAGAGTTGCGACACACGCTTCGAGTTCCTGATCTCCGTTGAATCATGATTCCAGAGGACCGCAGGCCGATGGCTACCGACGAAGAACAGATTCGCGACGTTGTCTCGCGATGGCATGTGGCGACCAAGGCTGGGGATCTCGACACTGTCTTAAATCTGATGACCGACGATGTGGTGTTTCTCGTAGCGGGTCGGCCTCCGATGAATAAGGCCGAATTTGCTGCGATCTCTCGAACTCCAGCAGATGCGCCACGACCGCAGTTTGAATCGAGCCAGACGATCCGCGAGATCCAAGTTGCAGGCGACTTTGCCTACCTTTGGAGCGAGTTGTCGGTTCGAGTGACTCCGCCGGGAAGCTCGTCTCCGATCGAACGGGCCGGTCATACTTTGACGGTCTTTCGGAAGGTTGATGGTCAGTGGTTGCTCGCGCGCGATGCGAACCTGCTTGTCAAAGTCTGATGGAAGCCGCACTCTCTACCGCTCTTGCCGTTTGTTGAATGTTCCCGCCGCTTACCTTCCCGCCTCGGACTCACAATGCACTCTTTGATTGCGAAACTTCTGGGACGCGACGCCGTCGATTCGATCGACCGCGTGCATTGGTCGTTCGGGGCTGACTGGGCTGCGAACGGTCCAGCTTGGGTGCTGTTTGGCTGCCTGGGCTTGGCGTTCTTGTCGGGGCTCTTTTATCTGCGCTATCAGCCTCGCGCAAAACGCTCGCGCCGCGTGGCCTTGGGATTCATCCGCGGGTTTTTGCTGTGCTTTTTGCTACTCATTCTGGCTGATCCCATTCTAGAAGTGAGCTTCTCGTCGCATCCCCGACCGGCGCTATGGGTGCTGCTCGATGGGACCGACAGCATGAACATCGCCGATCAGCTCACTCCCGAGTTGAAGACGAAGCTCAGTCAAAGCATCGAACTTCCGCTGACTCCCGAAGGTAAAGCCAACGACGAAACGATCACGCGATCCAATCTCGTGAAGTCGTGGCTGAAGACCGATAAGACCGAACTGCTCAAGAAGCTCAGTGAGAAGTTCGATCTCGCGTTCTTTCAGTTCGGTCATGCGGACGATGTGCAAGCGCTGACGTCAGGAGAAGCCTCAGATGCGAAGGGCTCGGGGCCGAACATCGATCATGTCCTGAAGCAGTACGAGCCGAGTGGGCAGACGACTTCGCTCAGCAGTGCTCTTGAAGATTTGCGACGACGTCCGGTGTCGAATCTGTCGGGCGTGCTGGTTGTCAGCGACTTCGATCACAACTCGGGCGTGGCACCGTTGGATCCCGCTCGCCGCTTGAATGTGCCGATCTTTGCGCTGGGTGTTGGAGCGACACATGCGGTTGATGTCGGCGTTGATCTGCAGACCTCGTTGAAGATGAAGAAGACCGAGCAATCAACGGTCACGGTCACTTTGCGGCAGCATGAACTCTCGGGGCAAAGCGTGACCGTGAAGGTCTCTGCTCAAGCGATTGAACCCGGTGGGGATGCCGTTGATCCGGCCAAGCAGATCCCTGTGGGCGAGAAGACGGTGACGCTGAGCGGACCATCGATGCTGCTGGAGTTCCCCTTCACTCCGCAAGAGGCTGGCCGGTTCATGTTCATCGCCGAAGTCGATGCTCTGCCGGGTGAGATCGTCGAGCAGAACAATCGAGCCGAGCGCGAAGTGACCGTGATCGATGACTTCCTGAGACTGCTCTTCGTGGAGTATGAGCCCACTTGGGAATGGCGGTTTGTGAAAGAAGTCTTCCACCGAGACAAACTCGTGGGCTTGCGAGGCTTTCGCACTTACTTGCGGTCATCGGACCCTGTTGTGCGAGAAACGAACGAACTCTTTCTGCCGACCGTGACGTTGCCGCGAAATCAATTCTTCGAGCATGACGTCATCTTCTTGGGCGATATGCCGGCTTCGGCGCTCAGCACTCGCTTCAACGAGATGGCGAAAGAGTTCGTCGGCAAGTTCGGCGGTGGCTTGGTCGTGATGGCCGGGCCAAGGTTTGGTCCGGGAGAACTCGCGGGCACTCCGATTGCCGAGATGTTGCCGGTCGTTGTTGATCCTGATGGTCGTATTCGCGACACGCGGGAGTACGCGACCAAACTGACTCCAATGGCATCGACCTTTGATTTCATGCGGCTGGGAGCTGCCGACGAAGACAACGCCAAAGGCTGGGGCAATCTCACTGCGATGCCGTGGTATCAGCCGGTGAAGCGCGTCGAGACCAGTTCTACCACTGTGCTGGCCGAACATCCGACCGACACGTGCGTGGATGGCAAGACGCCGCAACCGCTGATTGCCATTCGCAAGTACGGCCGCGGTGAAGTCGTCTACATCGCTCACAACGAAATGTGGCGATTGCGAAAGCGCTACGGCGAAAAGTACTACCGCCAGTTCTGGGGACAGCTCATCCATCGTTTGGGGTTGAGCCACGCTCTGGGCAGTCAGAAGCGCTTCGTCGTGCGAACAGATCGGCAGCAGTACCAACCGGACGAGCAAGTGCTCGTGACCGTGGAAGCCTTCGATGAGAACTTTGAACCGCTGACGAGCGAGTCGCTTTCGGACCGTCGACTGACGGGAGACTTGTGGCTGCCGGGACG
>OMIV01000220.1 GCA_900299185.1 Planctomycetaceae bacterium | reverse complement strand
TCCCGTTCGTGCCGCCCGTCGTCACCGTGAAGTTCGGAGTCACTGAACCGTCGATCGTATCGGTGAAGGTCAGCGTGCCCGTAATCGCACCGCCGTCTTCAGCTCCACTCCCGTTCGTGTTACCGCCGAACGATCCCGGATCATTCGCTTGAGTAACCGTGATGCTGATCGTCTGCGTTTCGATGTTGCCATCGTCGTCAGTCACGCTCACAACGAAACTATCCGTGCCGTGGAAGTTCGCCGCTGGCGAGTAGCTCCAAGCACCAGTCACAGAGTCGATCGTCGCCGTCCCATTCGTGCCGTCTGTGGTCACAGTGAAGTTCGGAGCCGTCGCGCCGTCAGCCGCATCGGTGAAGGTCAACGTCCCAGTAATCGCTCCGCCGTCTTCCGCTCCGCTGCCGCTGGTATTACCACCAAACGTTCCAGCGTCATTCACTTGAGTCACGGTAATGCTGATCGTCTGCGTTTCCGTGTTACCCGCATCGTCGTCAGTCACGCTGACAACGAAACTATCCGTACCGTGGAAGTTCGCCGCTGGCGAATAGCTCCAAGCACCAGTCACAGAGTCGATCGTCGCCGTCCCATTCGTGCCGTCTGTAGTCACCGTGAAGTTCGGACTGGTGGCTCCATCGGCCGTATCGGTGAAGGTCAACGTACCAGTAATCGCGCCGCCGTCTTCGGCTCCACTGCCGCTGGTATTACCACCAAACGTTCCAGCGTCATTCACTTGAGTCACGGTAATGCTGATCGTCTGCGTTTCCGTGTTACCCGCATCGTCGGTCACGCTCACAACAAAGCTATCCGTGCCGTTGAAGTTCGCCCCCGGTGAGTAACTCCAAAAACCTGAGACAGAGTCGATCGATGCCGTGCCGTTCGTGCCGTCTGTGGTCACGGTGAAGTTCGGAGCCGTCGCGCCGTCAGCCGCATCGGTGAACGTCAACGTCCCAGTAATCGCGCCGCCGTCTTCTGCTCCACTGCCACTGGTATTACCGCCAAACGTTCCCGCGTCGTTCACCTGTGTCACGGTGATGCTGATCGTCTGCGTTTCGATGTTGCCGTCATCGTCAGTCACGCTCACAACGAAGCTATCCGTGCCGTGGAAGTTCGCCGCTGGCGAATAGCTCCAAGCACCCGTGACAGAGTCGATCGTCGCCGTCCCGTTCGTGCCGCCCGTCGTCACCGTGAAGTTTGGAGTCGCTGAACCGTCGATCGTATCGGTGAAGGTCAGTGTGCCCGTAATTGCACCACCGTCTTCAGCTCCGCTCCCGCTCGTGTTGCCGCCGAACGTTCCCGGATCATTCGCCTGACTAAGCGTGATGCTGATCGTCTGCGTTTCCGTGTTGCCATCATCGTCAGTCACGCTCACAACGAAACTATCCGTGCCGTGAAAGTTCGCCGCTGGCGAGTAGCTCCAAGCACCAGTCACAGAGTCGATCGTCGCCGTCCCATTCGTGCCGTCTGTCGTCACCGTGAAGTTTGGATTGGTGGCTCCATCGATGGTGTCGGTGAAGGTCAGCGTGCCCGTAATAGCTCCACCGTCTTCGGTCCCGCTCCCGCTCGTGTTACCGCCGAATGTACCTGGATCATTCGCTTGAGTGACCGTGATGCTGATCGTCTGCGTCTCCGTGTTACCCGCATCGTCAGTTACGCTCACAACAAAGCTATCCGTGCCGTGGAAGTTAGCCGCTGGCGAGTAGCTCCAAGCACCCGTGACTGAGTCGATCGTCGCCGTCCCGTTCGAGCCGCCCGTGGTCACCGTGAAGTTCGGATTGGTGGCGCCGTCAGCCGCATCTGTAAACGTCAACGTCCCTGTAATAGCACCGCCATCTTCCGCTCCGCTGCCGCTCGTATTACCACCAAACGTTCCAGCATCCGGCACTGGAGAGACAACAATACTGAGGCTTTGATTGAGCGTATTGACGTTGGGCGCAGTGCCATCGCCACTATCAGTCACAGTCCATGTCAGGTTGCCTGTGCCATTCGCATTCGCAACCGTCTTATAGGTCAAGCCCTGCAATTCGGTGAGAGTCAAAGTGTCGTTCGTAGCAACGGAAGTAGACCCATCAGCCTTGAAGACATTGATGAAGCTCGGAATTGCGGTGATCTTGTAGGTCAAAGTTTGGCCGGACTCATCAGTCGCTGTTGCCGGAACGGGTGCATAGTTCAAGCCACTCAGTCCGAGAGTCGCTGCGGTTGAGTTATGGCTGTCCTCCATAACTGAGATCGCCGATGGCGCAGTGCCGGTTTGAACCGGAGCCTCATTCACGGTGTTGACAGTGATGGCAATGCTGTCGGTGTCAGTATTTGCTCCGCCTGTGCCTTGTTGACCAAGATCGTTAACCAAAACTGAAACACTATCCGAACCGTTGTAACTCGTGTTCGGCACATAGGTCACTGTTGCGAGCGCCATATTGATGGCGGCAAGCGTGCCTGTGAATGTCATCGAGACATCTGAGGTGCCGTCACCCACTAAAAAGGTCAATCCGGCAACGCTCGCCAGAGTCAGCTTGCCATGAGCGGCGCTCACTTCGAAGCGAATGTCTTGTGCTCCAGAGTCTGCGTCAGCGATTGAAATCACGGTACCGCCAGTCAAAGCAAGCGACCCGTTTTCGTTGACGGTCTGCGCCCCCGGCACAGTCAGCACCGGAGCGTCGTTGATGGCTGTAATAACAATGACCGCGGCATCATTCGCCGTGAGCGCACCGCCCAACCCCGTGTTTCCGCCGTCATCGATCGCCAATGTCAGCGTCGCGGAGGCCGCTGGAGTATCAGAGTTCGCATTGAACGTCAGCGTACCGCTGCTGTTGCCAGCCAAGAGATCATTGATCTCGGTGAGCGTGCCGACGAGGGTGACTGAAGCACTTCCAGAGTTCGTGATATCAACGCCAGTCGAACCTGCTGCTGCGGTAAGGATGCCGCTCGTGACAGACACCGTCACAGTGACGTCATTCGAGCCCGCATCGACATCAGCGACACTGAGTCCCGTGCCATGTAGGTTAAAATTCACTTGCTCGGTGACGCTGTAACTCAGCGGAGTGATCGTCGCCGTGGGAGCATTATTGACTGCGAGGACGGTGAGCAAAGCAGTGTTGTCCGAGGCGGACTCAGAGTCAGCATCAACGATCGTAAAGTTGATGTGGCGAGCACCACTCGGCGGAGTGTCTGAAACACTGCCGTAGGTCAGGCGCTGGGCAAGAGCACTGGCTTGCGCATCGCTCACAATGGCAGCAAAGTTGATCTTCAGACTCGTCCCGACACCGTTGAGTGTTCCGTCGACCGTACCGATCTGCGTCGCGACGCCACCATTCGCCACATAGACGTCATTACCAACGCGCGTCACTTCGTTCTCGTCGGTGCCTGGGGCTCCGGCGGTTGGCAAGCTGAGCACATCGCCTGCATCGGGTGACGCGATGGCGAGTGTAATCGAACCGTTGTCGAAACCGGTTCCATCGGCATTCGACACGGAAACATTGATGTCGATCGTCGAAGCGCCGGACTTCTCGGTAACAACACGGATCGCATCCCAATCGGAGATGACAGGAGCCGCCGTAAGAACGATTCGACTCTCAAGCCCTTCAGAAACGAACGCAATCGGCTTCCGCGAGCTTCGTTGAGGACGCGAGCGTTTGGTACTTCTACGAGTGTTGTGACGGACGACAGAGAGAGAGTTCAGCCAGTTCGAGAAGACCATCGGCTCGCACTCCGCGAATGAAGTTCTGATGCAGTCTGTGAGTGGATCTCTCACCAGCTCCCTGCCAGTGAGTTCGGAGGAGATGCAACTTCCCCTAAGTCACAAAATGCAGATGCCGAACCTCGATACCCTCTGGTTCCGACGAACTTCGCGAAGAGACGTGACTATCCTTTCTAACGGTTCTACGACTCGCGCAATCGGTACAACCTGACCGCGCCGCGCCTCGCAATCGTTACAACCGTAACGGCATAGCAAGCTGGCATTGCAAGCCGATGGTCAGAATCAGAGCCGCCCAACGTTGAACAAACTGACGCGCCAAACCGACTTAACAAGTCGTTGCAACAAGGCGCTCACTTTGAGAAACAGCTCACTCTTGAATGGGGCTCAGTCTTTGACTGACGAGCTCGCCCAATCGGGGACAACTCCGGGCTCGATACCCAGCAGCGGCAACAGATAAACGACGGTCGCCAACGTCAGAACCACGCACGCGATGAGGTTCAACAATGCTCCGCATTTGGCCATGTGTCCCATGGGAACAAGGCCCGTCCCAAACGCGATGGCATTGGGCGGAGTGCCGATCGGCAGCATGAAACCAAATGACGCTGCGATGGTAGTCGGCAGCAGCAGGAGCCTCGGATCTTGATGGAGTTGCACGGCCACAGGTGCCAACACCGGCACCATCACACTCACGAGCACAACGTTGGTTGCGAACTCGGTAAAAAACGTCGACAGCACAGCCAACGCAAGAATCACTCCCCACAACGGCCAACCTGCAACCACATGCGCGAAAGTGCCGCTGGCCCACTGAGCTAAGCCGGAACTATCCAGTCCATCCGCAATCGCAAAGCCTCCACCAATCAACAGCACCAACGACCACGGCAGTTTGGACGCCGTCGGCCAGTCCATCATGAATTGAGTATGGCCGTGCTCGTTGCGACCAGTGGGCATTAAGAACATCAGCAAGGCCATACCGATCGCGACCGTGGAATCATGCACGGCGGTCTTGGCGTATGCGGTCGTCGTCCCCATGACGTTGACGAGAAAGCTCTGCATCGCCGCTTCCCAGCCCGGCGATAGAGGCTCGCTACCAAATTTCAACGGCGTGCGAAACGTCCATAAGCCAGCCGTCATCACGAACACGACAGCCATTTGCCATTGAGCTCGCGTCGGTGGCCCCAGTCGCTTGAGTCGATCACTGAAGAACGACCGATCGAGCTGCGCGTCATCGAGCTTCGGCAGCCCCCAACAGAGCACTCCCCAAGCAGCCAGCAACAAGGCGACGCCAACTGGTCCAAACGCGCTGAACCACTCGCCCGCAGACAGTCGCGGCGCGTGGGGATAGAGCTTCTGCCACAGGCTCTGAAATTGGACGTTGGTCACAGTTCCCACAAGCGTCATCAACCCGCCGATACTCGCCGCCCAGGCGATGCCCAACACGAGATTCGCACCAAAGAACCGAATCTGAGTTTTCGAGCGATCAGAGCCACCCAACGTCGACGGCTCGCGCATCACGATGTCTTGCCAGGACCGCACCAAAGCCATGCCGATGGGCACCATCATCAAAGCCGTCGCGGTGTTGCTAATCCACATCGACAGGAACGCTGTGGCGATCAAAAAACCCAGCAAAACTCGCCGAGGACTCGTCCCCAATACCCGCAAAATGTGCAACGCAATTCGCTCGTGGAGGCCCCATCTCTCTAGCCCCAAAGCGATCATGAAACCGCCCAGAAACAAGAAGACTTCCTTGTTGATGTAGGCATGACTGACGACTTCAGCGCCCTGAATTCCGAGGATCGGAAACAGCACCAACGGCAGCATGCTCGACGCCGCCAACGGCATGGCTTGCGTCAGCCAAAACGTGGACACCAACGCCGTCACGGCCATCAACCGCTGAGCTTCCGCCTTCATCCCGTCGGGTGTTGGCAACAGCAGAATTCCGACGAATAAAACGAGCCCAACAATGCGTCCGACGAACGGGATCTTGCTGTCGGGACTGAGTGCTTCTTCGTCGGACATATGGGCTCTCAAACAGACCAAAACTCAAGCAAACCAGAGCCATGGAGAAGCAAGTCGAATCGTCTCCACAACAGTCGACAGCGCGTTCGATTCTTACTCAGCAACCTCAGCTCGCGATGCGCGTTTCATTTACGTCGCGGACATCAGAGATCTCAACTGCAGCAAGTTCTAGCAGGCGATTGAATCTCGTGGGGTACGTTTTCAACGTGCCCGAGTTCACATTGAATCGAGCACAATAAAATCGTGCTCACAGAGTTCTTCATCAAGCAGTTAGCTGTTGAACGCGGACACGAGCTTCAACTGCTCTTCGACGGTCGTTTCGCCCTTCAGAACCTTGCGGCGACAGGCTTCTTCCAACGTGATCAATCCAGACTTGAGAGCGATGGTCCGCAGATCCGAATGGAAGTTGTTGCTAAGGATTGCATGCCGCAATTCCGGCGAGAATGCCAGCACTTCAAACACGCCAGTGCGTCCCGAATAACCCGTATTGAAGCAGCGATCACAGCCCTTACCGCGCGCCAGTTTCAAGTTCTTGGCGTCGTCTTCCGACAGATTCAAGACCTGCCGCGCGAGTTCGTCCGGGGTGTATTCTTCGCGACAGTGAGTACAAACTCGACGCACCAAACGCTGCGCCACCACGCACTTCAAACCGTCTGCCAAGAACATTGGCGGCACGCCGAATTCACGGAACACATCCAATGCCGCGAGGCTATCGCTCGCATGCAACGTGCTGAAAACGGTGACGCCGGTTAGACCAGCTCGAACTGCAATTTGAGCGGACTCGGGATCGCGAATTTCGCCGATCATCATCACGTCTGGGTCCTGTCGCAGCACGCCGCGGAGTGCTCGCACGAAGGTGAAGTCGATCTTCGGATCGATCTGCACTTGCACCACGCCCTCCAAGCGACGCTCGACTGGATCTTCAATCGTGACCACGCTGTCGCCGGGACGATTACGACGAGTCAAACACGCATAGACCGAGGTGCTCTTGCCGGAACCCACAGGCCCCACAGCCAAGACCACGCCGTAAGGAATTTCGACCGCTTGTTCGAGCAACGCGTATTGATCGGGATCGAGGCCCAAGTCCTGCAAAGAAGTCAGCGCCTTGTCGTCAGGCATCAGACGCAGCACGAGACGCTCGCCGAGCGTTGTCGGACCAGAACCGACGCGAATATCGCGCTGATGCTTCAGCACGGCTTTGGAAATGTGACCGTCCTGAGCCAAGCGTCGCTCGGTGATATCCATGCTCGCCAGCAACTTCAGGCGCGAGACCACCTGATTGGTCAACGTGGCCGGAAGCATCAAGACATCGTGTAGCACGCCGTCCACACGCAATCGCACTCGCAGCCCGTTCTCGTTGGGATCCAAATGCACGTCGGTCGCATTGAGTTGGAAGGCTCGTTCGAGGAGCAAATCAACCAACGAAGCCGGACCAACGACATCCACCAACTCACGTAATTCTTCTTGCAACGCCTTCTGTCGAACTTCCATGTCTTTGTCGTCAGCGACAGGAGTTTGGCCGTTGAGTGCCGTTGTCATCGTGATCTCCGCAGGCAGGTCCAAGGGGAATGATGTGAAGCGTCAATGAAGTTGGTTCAGACGCGATGAATGCGGTTCTGGAAGTGATTCGCAGACTTGTCTCGAACTCAGGTGAGGAAGTCTGACAGGAGCCCGAATCTTGTCGAGATCAGCTCTAACACCGGACCATTCTGACCCGAGCGTCAGCAATTGATGGCTTTCATCGAGTCAGCTTTTGGTGCTCTAGGCGTCGACGCAGAAGTCCGCAAACACTGCAACAAGTCGTTGACAACTTGCTCTCACGCCATGTCAGACGTGATCTCACTGGCGAGAAGCAAACGCCCCCAAGTCAGGTGGCGTGACTAAAACAGATTCATAGCGACCGCAGCGATCAGCCCCGCAGCCAGCAGAGTCCCGAGCACTCCAAAGAAACGCCACGCACCGCCACCCTTCACGATGGCAATCAAGTTCACAAACAACGCGATCGCACTGCCGCCGTATCCAACGCCTTGCACGACGACGGGCTCCAGAGTGAACGCTCCATTTTTATGTGCAACCAACGCTGCCACCGTTAGGCCAGCGATGGTCCAACCGAAGAGCGCCGCCAACACACCCGCAATGCGAGTATCGGCTGGCAACACTTTGGCCAATTCTTTCTCGGCTTCAGGGCGGCTGTTGCAGATCGTCCAGACTTTGGACAGCCCAGCAATTTCCAGAACCTCTTTGGTCATCGTGTTGGGATTCACAACAACCATGCCGCCCTGTCGCTCTTGGATCGTCTTCCATACTCGAACAAGTAAGGCTACGACCGAGCTGCCCATGAAGTCCAGCCGGCTGAGATCCAACAAACAAAACGGGTCAGCAGCGCCCGACAACAAAGCCTTGAGCTCGGTACCAACGCGTTCGATGTCACCCCACTTACAATCCGAGAGGCAGGCTTGAAAAGTGATGACTGAATAGCCCCGTCCTGTCTCGACGTCGTACTCCTGCGCTGTGCCCATGCGATGCGATCTCCATAAAACTGCGGTCACAACCGACCCACGTGAAGGCGGTAAGTTAGCCGAATCCCCTCATCAGCGAAGAGCAATTACTAGGGAATATGCCGCACCAAATGGCAGCGATTCGACGACGCAACGTTGCCCATCTAGCGAGATCACTCCAGAGCGTTCGTAGCGGGCCGCATACTTTTGGAACTGTCGAGTTCGAGGACATCGAGGCCGACTGACGACAAACAAGATCTCAAGACTTTGCGTCAGGCTTCCAGTCAATGAGCTGCATCTCGACCCGTTCCTCGCCACGGAAACGATTGATTGTAGGCGCGAAGCAGATGGAGATCGGCCCTCCGACCGCAGCCATTTCCTCAGCCCAGTCACCTTGCCCGAATGCAATAGCTCTCATCGACTTGCCATAGTGCTTCAACTGCACCGAGAGATGCCGATCACCCTCACCCATGCGACCAGGCTTGCCCACAACATCCACGCGGGACGCACTAAAGATTGGACGGCGATGCTCCGCTCCAAAAGGACCTAGCTCTTCGATCTTGGTCACGGCTTCATGAGTGAGATCAGCCAAACGCACCTCGGCATCAACCACGACTTCGAGGTCGCGTTCCACGACCACATGATGCTCAGCCACAAAAGCCGCTAAGGCCGCGCGAAAGTCTTCGATCTTTGGTGCAGCCACCTTCACGCCAGCCGCCGCTTTGTGTCCACCGAAGGTGACGAGATGCTCGCGACACGCTTGCAGCCCACCATGCAAGTCGAAGCCAGCGAACGTGCGGCACGAACCTTGTCCGATGTTGTCATCGCGATGCAACGAGATCAGCACGGTCGGCTTTTGAAAATGCTCAGCCACTCGACTGGCCACAATCCCAATCACGCCGGGATGCCAATCTTTGTCAGCCAACACCAACGAGGGAGCAGCCTGCCACTCGGGATGCTCAGCCACCATTTCCTTGGCTTGCTTGAGAATCCGTCGCTCAACCGTCTGCCGATTCTTGTTGAGTTCGTTGAGGTAATCGGCCAGCGCAATGGCTCGCGCCGAGTCCTCGGTTGTGAGTAGCTCCACAGCCAGCCGAGCTTGGCCTAACCGTCCCGCCGCATTGATGCGCGGAGCAATGGCGAAGCCGATGTCCTCCGACTGCAAGACTTCTCGCCCATCTAACGAGCAGACCTTCATCAGCGCCTTCAGACCGCGCGACGAACGCTGTGTGAGACTCACCAATCCGTACCGCACGATGATGCGATTCTCACCCAACAACGGCACCACGTCGGCGATTGTCCCAATCGCAGCCAGCCCGACCGCAGAGAGTAAGAATTCTTTCATCCGGGGAGTGGCTCGCCCGCCTTCGCCCAATCGTTTGCAGATACCCCATGCAAGTTTGAAGGCCACTCCGGCCCCGCAGAGATCTCCGAACGGGTAATCCGTTCCAGGCAATCGAGGATGCACGAGCACTGCCGCATCAGGCAATGACTCATCGAATTGGTGATGGTCCGTGATGATCAGCTCTAAGCCCAATTCCTTCGCAAGCTGAGCTTCTTGAATGCTCGTAATTCCACAGTCGACCGTCACCACCAATCGCGTCGGGTCTTCTTCATGCAGAGATCGAATCGCATCACAGTTCAGGCCATAACCTTCTTCAAGACGATGCGGGATGTAGTAATCGACCTTTGCGCCCAGCAGTTGCAAGCAATGCCACAGCAGCGATGTCGATGTCACACCGTCGACGTCATAATCACCGTAAATCGTGATGCGTCGCCCCGCGTTGACTGCGTTTACTATCAACTCAACCGCCGCGAGCACACCGGGCAATGTGTCGGGATCGTGGAGGTCGGCAAGCTTGGCCGAGAGGAACGAAGTGGCCTGCTGTCCGCTACGAAAGCCTCGGGACGCCAGCACCTGCGCGATCAAAGTTGGAATACGCAACTCGGTACTCAACTGACGCACGATCGCATCATCGACCGGCGGAAATCTCCATTGCTTTGCCATGACCATCCTGAGTCAGCGAGACACGAGCCGAACTTTCGGGACCAAAGAATTGAGCGACTGACTCGGAGACAATGCTAGCTAACAGTCAAACGCCATCGCTCATGACAAATGACGTTCAAACCAACTGTCATCTCCACGTCAGACTTACTGTCCGGCACTTTGCAGGATACCTGCCAACCTCGCGAGTTCGGGAACGCTTTCAACTCCTGCTTTATCCAGCACCGAGCGACGACGACGGTCAACGGTCCGCATACTGAGGCTCAACGTGGCAGCGATGACTTTGTTGGTGCGACCTTCCAACAACAACTGCATGACTTGCTGCTCTTCCTCGTTCAACGTGTTGAGTCTTTGCCGCAGATCAGTCAGTTGCCCATCCGACGGCCGCGCCTTGACGGGACGATCGAGTGCCCGCTGAATCGCAGACAATAGCTCGGTCGGCTTGTACGGCTTTTGCAACAGCGTAACCGCTCCGTCTTCCATGATCTGCACCGCAACGGGCACAGTGGCATGTCCCGTAACCACGATCAGCGGCAGCGGGCAACCCATCTCGATCAGTCGCCGTTGCAAGTCTTGACCACTCATGCCCGTCAGTCTTAAGTCCGTGACGATGCACCCCGAAGCCAACGAGTTGAAGTTATCTAAGAACTCTTCAGCCGAAGAAAATGTCTGAGGACGAGGGCCCGCGGCTGCGACTAATTCAGCTAACGAATCAAGCACCGGCTGATCATCATCAATCAGAAAGATGGTCGGCTCCGCACTCGCCGCTTCCAGCGTCGTTGGACGCGTCAATGATTGGGAGTCCGATCCTAAAACATGCTCCACCATCGGGATTATTCCTCGCTTCGAGCGTTCCTTGATGAGCGGCCAAAATGTCGAGACAGATGGAAAGACCTAAGCCCATGCCATCTGGCTTGGTGGTGTAGAACGGAGAAAACAGGTGCTTGAGGACATTCTCATCCAGCCCCGGTCCACTGTCGACCACGCAGATGATTGCCTTCGATTCGCTGCGCGTGCACTCGACACGAATTGTGCGGGGTGCGTTAGGCACCAGGTCCAACGCATCGCACGCGTTCTTGATAATGTTGATGAGAACTTGCTGAATCTGCACGGCATCAACACTGACTCGCAACGAATCTGCGGGAAGCTCCATGTGAAGTGCGACACGTCGCGACCGCAACTCGGCGCGAATCAACGAAACACCCGAATTGACGATGTCTGCTAGATCACCGTTCGACCGTTTCGATTCACCTCGTTTGGCGAATTGACGCATACCCGACAAGATCGAGCCCGCACGTTCGGCCTGCTCTGCAATGGAGTTGACGTACTTCTTCAGTCGTGGATCGAGTGACGGGTCTTGAGAGAGCACGAACGAGCACGCAGCCGCCAAGTTTGAGATCGCAGCCAGCGGCTGCGTGATTTCATGAGAGATCGCAGCGACCATCTGCCCCATCGTTGAAAGTCGTGCGACGTGCAGCAGCTTGGCTTGCTGATCGGCAATGGTGTTTTCCGCCTGACGTGTCTTAGTGATGTCAGTCGCTATCACGAGTGCGCGTGGCAAACCATCTTCATTGGGGAAAGGTGCAATTCGAGCCTGATAGGTTCGTTGTTCTCCGATGGGGCCTTCCGAAATGCTCTCCATCACAAATGGCAAATTATCGACAAACATTTGAGAGAGCTTGGCATGAAAATCAGAGGCCGAGTTCTGAGGAATGAAGTCGTTGATCGTCGCGTTCAAAACCTCTTCACGCTGACGATTCGATTGCACTCGATTGATGTAAAGGATGCGACCTGCCTGATCGACAACCAGAATGAAAGCCGGTGCGTTCTCGGCAATCGCCCGTAACTGGGACTCGGACCGCGACAACCTGCGTTCCACGGTAACTCGATCCGTGACGTCTAATGCACATCCCCAACAACCGACGATTTCACCGGCCTCAGTACTTCGTGGTTCCAACCGAACCTGGTACTCACGACCCTGCCAAACAAATTCAAAATCAACGGTCTCACCAGCGATCGCTTGACGGTGGTGGACGATTACTGGGACGTTCGGGTCGGTCGTCTGATGAAACTCAAAGAGGCTCATCCCAACCACTTGCCCCGGCGTCAGCCCCAACTGACTCAGCCCTCGGCCTTCGGAAAGCGTGAAGGTCAAATTCAGATCGACAGCCCATAGCACAACGGGCAACTGCCGCAACATCAGCCGTAGTTCGGCTTCTTGCATGAAACAATCGACGGAGCGTTCGAGGCTCATCAAGGAATCCCAGGGCCTAAGTGGATGGCAGCAGCGAAGCAACTTCGCATGGAGTCACCGGAGCGAGCATGCACTTTAGACGAACCACGCCAGCAAACGTACTCGCGCCAACAGTTCTTAGCGCAAAGCCACTCAAGCCCATTGAATCGGATCCGCCTCAGAAGTGCTCGCCCAGGTATTCAAGTCCGGATATTGGCCCTTCAAGAACTGAGCCATGCGAATCATCGCCGGCCGCTCTGTCGCATAGTGACCAGGCAAGATCAATGCGATCCCCGACGTGCGAGCTTCCAAGCAGGCATGAAAGCGAGCCTCTCCCGTCAGCAACACATCGCAGCCTTCTCGAATGGCATCGTGCATGAACTCAGCCGCGGCGCCGCAAGCGACTCCCACGCGACTCACTTCACGATCGGGATGCCCCACAAACTGCATCGCCGGTTGCTTCAAACATCTCTTCACCAACTCCACCAACTCGCTGAGTTGAATTGGCTGTGAGAGTTCACCTAACCGCCCTGCTCCGATCGGACTACCTGTCGCGGCATCATCGACCGCCGCTGCACGAGGTCGCAGCGGGCGCACGTTGCGAAGTCCACACGTCTGAGCCAACTGCCGATTGATCCCAGCTTGAGCGCTGTCGTAGCAAGTATGCGGCGAATACACCGCGACTCCTGCTCGAATCAGGTCGAGCAGCATGCGTCCCTCCGCCGTGCGATCATTGAGCTGCTTCACGGCCCTAAACAGAACCGGGTGATGACTAACAATGAGGTCCGCACCTTCGCGAATGGCTTCTTCAGCGACATCAGGAGTCAGAGTCAGACAAGTCATGATCGAGGACACTTCCGCCTGAGCCGTCCCAATCAATAACCCCACGTTGTCCCAATCTTCCGCGAGATCCAACGGAGCCAGTTCCTGCAGATACTTAAGCACTTCAGCAATCAGCATGTCAGAAAAACTCCTTATTCGCAGCCACGATCAGTCATGCCCGAGTGAATCCGAGTCACTCGAACCTCTCCGTGGCGAGTCCTGATTGTCGATTGAAATCGTTGAGAAACGGCAATCCCGTTCGACGAGAAAACCGACGCGCAGTCGATCAACTTCCAGCCGCGCGAACGAGTTTGGTTCGCCGCGCTCTCACTCCATTTCGATCTTGTATTGTTTGCTCGCGAAGTCCGCACTCATCGACATTCCATTGGCCTCGCACGCCGACTCGCGCAACAATCCCGCCCCGCCATTCATTCCTTCCCAAGGCTCCCCGCTATGCGACTCAACCTCAAACTGCTTGGACTTGTTGCGATCATTGGAACGCTGAGCCAGCGAGCCTGGGCCGAGCCCGTTTCGTTCGTCAACGACGTGCAGCCCATCCTGACGAAGTTCGGCTGTAATCAAGGTGCTTGCCACGGAGCCCAATACGGTCAGGGCGGCTTCAAGCTGTCGTTGCGAGGCTTCGACGACGCCGCCGATTACAGCGCGATCGTCCGTTCGGTTTATGGTCGGCGGATTGATGCAACTCACAAAGACAAGAGCTTGCTGCTGACCAAGCCGCTGATGGAGGTCCCTCATAGCGGCGGACGGCGGTTGGCCAGAAACATGCCGCAGTTCGAAACGTTGTTGCGTTGGCTCAATGAAGGGGCACCCGGTCCAACGGCTCAGGATCGCAAGTTGAAGTCAGTCGTCATTGAACCGCGCGAGTTCGTAATGCAGCCCGGTCAAAAGGCCAACGTCGTCGCCAAGGCCGTGTATGAAGATGGCTTTGAAGAGCCAATCAACATCAAGGCGTCGATCGACAGCATGAACTCGCCGGTCGCCGAGGCCACTCAAGACGGAGCCCTCACAGCCACGGGACAAGGCGAGACCGTGTTGATGGTCCGTTATCTGGGTGCGGTCGCGGTCGCTCCCATCACCGTGCCGTATGGTCAAAGCCAAGGGCTCGGAGACTTCGTTAAGAAGAATTACATCGACGATCTCTGGGTGACGAAGTGGCAAAAGACCGGTCTATCGCCAACGGCCGTTTGCTCGGACGAAGAGTTCTTGCGGCGCATTCATCTGGCGACGATCGCCACTCTGCCAGCACCTGACGACGTGCGAGCATTCCTGGCCGACACTGATCCCAACAAGCGTGAGAAGGCCATCGACAAGGTTCTCAATCGCCCCGAGTACGTCGACTTCTGGAGCTATAAGTGGGGCGACTTGTTGAAGAACAATCGCAATTCGCAGCAGAAGAAAGGCATGTGGTCGCTCCACAATTGGCTGCGAGCCAGCTTCCGCGACAACAAGCCGATGGACCAGTTTGTCAGCGAGATCATCACCGCCGTCGGCAGCCCATTCCAAAACGGTCCAGCCAACTTCTTCAGCAACGGCTATCAAGAAGAATGGACCGAAGCCACCGCTCAAACCTTCTTGGGCGTCCGACTGCAATGCGCGAAGTGCCATCATCATCCGTGGGAAAACATCTCGCAGACGGACTACCACAGTTTGAAGGCGTACTTCGCACGGCTGGGTAAGAAGTCGTCGTGGGAGTTCGGAGTGCAAGGCGGCGAGTTCGTCATCTATGTCAACGAAGGCGGCGAAGTCGGACATCCTCGCACTGGCCAGATTCTGAAACCCAAACCCTTGGGAGCTGAACCCGTCGATGATCCCGTCGATCGTCGTCGAGCACTCGCCAAGTGGCTCAGCGATAAGAACAACACAGTGCTCGCGCGGAACCTCGCCAATCGGTACTGGGCCTATCTGCTGGGACGCGGACTCGTCATGCCAATCGACGACCTGCGAGTCACCAATCCGGCCTCGAACCCAGAACTGCTCGACGCGCTGTCGAAGGATTTGATTGAGCACAACTACGACATCAAGCATCTCATGCGAACGATCATGCAATCGCGGGTCTTCCAGTTGAGTGCCGTCGAGCATCCCGCCAGCCGAGTTGACGGCGACAACCGGTACTTCACGCACTACTTGCCGACTCGCATGACGGCCGAGCAAATGTTGGATGCGGTCGACTTCGCGTGCGGCACGAGCGAGAAGTTCAACGAGCTGCCGCCCGGCTTCCGAGCCATCGCGTTACCGGACTCGAACTTTCCCAATGAGTTCCTCGACGTCTTCGGTCGCCCTCGTCGCGCCATCAACTGCGAGTGCGAACGCAGTGGCACCCCCAGCATGTCGCAAGCACTCTTGATGATCAGCGGCGGTTTGCTGAATCGAAAGATCGCCGATGGCAATGGCTATGTGGCACAACTCGTCAAAGCCAACACGCCGATCGAGAAAGCCATCGAAGAGATCTACCTACGGACCGTCTCGCGGATGCCGTCGGGAGAAGAAGTAGCCGCCGCCAAATCCGAACTCTCGCAAGCCAGCACACCTCAAGAAGGACTCGAAGACTTACTCTGGACCTTGCTCAACACCCGCGAGTTCCAATTCAATCATTAGGCTCTTCATGGCTTGATTTTCGTTTGGTGCGAGTCGCGGAGCGACTCGCCTACGTAGCTCAGTCGCTCTGCGACTGAGATGAGCGTCTCAAGAATTGATTGGCTTGGCTCCGTTCGCGAGTAGATGCCAACCAACTTCTCAAACACGGTCAGCAGTTCATCACTCACAGGAACAGCGTCCATGCTGCAGTTCTTTAACCACGATCGCTCGCTGTGCGATGGCCTGACTCGACGCGATTGGTTGCGAGTCGGCAGCATCAGTTTAGGCGGTCTGTCGCTGCCACAACTCTTACAGCGCCGAGCCCAAGCCACCGAAGCCACCTTACCGGTGAAAGCGAAGTCGGTGATCGTCCTCTTTAATTCTGGAGGCGTGCCGCAGCATGAGTCGCTGGATCCAAAGCCCGATGGCCCCAAGGAAACGCGCGGCATCTTCGGAGCCATTCCGACTCGCACGCCGGGCACGTTCATTGGCGAGCTGCTGCCTCGCACCGCTTTGCTGACCGACAAGATGGCCATCATTCGCACGATGGTCACCGGCGATAACGCCCATTCGACCAGCGGCTATCAGATGCTGACGGGCATTCCGCATATCCCCCTGCATCGAGAAAACGCTGGCCCCGGCAAGCCGAATGATTGGCCCTCGCTCAACGCATACGTGCAAGCCTTGCGACCTCCGCGAGGCGGCTTACCGGCATCTGTTTCATTGCCGCGACGCATGGCCAACAACAACGGTCAAGACCCGTGGCCAGGTACCGACGCGGGCTTCTTAGGTCGCAAGTTCGATCCGTGGTTCCTGACCTGCGATCCATCGGAAGCCAACTTCCAAGCCCCTGGCAGCGAACTGCCCAAAGACCTTTCCACCACGCGGATGAATGGGCGACTGTCTCTGCTCGGAGAGTTCGGACGACAGATCAATGAACTGGAGCAAACAGCTTCCGTCCAAAGCTATGACCGCTACCAACAACAAGCCATCAACTTGATCGCCGGAGGTCATGCTCGAAAGGCATTTGATATCGGCAATGAGCCAGACTCCGTGCGCGATCGCTACGGACGCACGAAGCAAGGTCAGAGTGTTCTGTTAGCTCGCAGACTCGTCGAAGCGGGCGTCTCGTTGGTTCAAGTCAATTGGTCGAGCATCGATAAGAACAAACCGAACTCCGGCGGCTGGGACACTCACGAGCAGCACAACGACAGCGTCAAAGGTTGGTTGCTGCCGGTCATGGATCAGGTCTACTCGGCGCTGATCGAAGACCTCGACCAACGCGGTCTGCTCGATGAGACGTTGGTGTGTTGGGTCGCCGAATTCGGTCACACCCCCAAGTTCAACGCCCGAGCCGGTCGCGACCATTGGGGCCGAACGTTCTGCATCGCATTGGCCGGAGGCGGCATCAAAGGCGGAGTGGTTCACGGAACGACCGACCGCAACGCCTCTGATCCACTGGGCGATGTTGTTCGTCCTAGCGACTACCTCGCGACCGTCTTTCAGTGCCTGGGCTTCGCTCCCGAGACGATGGTCTACGACGTAGAGAATCGCCCGATCCCCATCTCACGCGGCCATGCCGTTACATCGGTATTGGGGTAAGGAACGGGACACCAATAGCTACCCGAATGGAGTGACACGCCCAAGGTCGATCGGCAGTTGAAGACATCCCGTAGTCTGGACGCCTACGTCCAGGCTACGGCGTTAGATTTCAACTCATCATGAAATGCAATGAGCCTTCTCAGTGCAGCGAGCATTGAGAAGGCTCATCAATTGAATCCAGGCAAGGCCACCAAACTATTGCGGGCCGATGAACTGGCGGTCGCCGTAATAGATTCGATCGGCCACTTGGAAGAGGCTAATCAGACTCTTCATCGTCGGTGCTTCAGATGGAATCGGTTGTGATCGCAGCTCGAACGACGGCTTCTCCAACGCGAAGAGTTCGCGTTTGTGCTTTAAGCCCAAAACAAACAATTGATCGTTCGACGTTAGCCAAGCGAGATCGTGATTGTGCTGCATGATCGCTCGCCCTTGAGACGGCGGAGTTCGCAGCATGTCTTGTCCGTAGAACACCGTGCGATAGGCGCCGCCCAACATCCCCAAAATGGTTGTGGCCACGTCCATCGAACAACCCAACGTTGAGTGCCGTTCGCCAGCTTGCACACCATCGGGACGAACCATGATGAGCGGCACGCGGTATGACTTCATCGGAAACAGCGGTGCTCCAAAGACGCGAGCACCGTGATCGCCCATCACCACAAACAAGGTGTCTTTGGCGAAGGGCTTCTGCCGAGCCTTCTGCATGAAGTCACCCAAAGCCCAGTCGGCGTACTTCACTGCGTTCTCGCGTTTCAGTTCGCTCGACGGCAAATCAATCCGCCCATCAGGATAAGTGAAGGGACGATGGTTGGAGACAGTTAGCACCGACACAAAGAACGGTGAGCCGGTCTCGTGTAGCTTTTCGCACTCGTTAAGTGCTCGTCCCAACGTGTCTTCGTCGCTAACGCCCCACGCATTCACGAAGACCGGTTTTTCATAATCCTTTTGCTCCACGAAGTTCTCAAAGCCGTTGGCCATCATGAAGGGCCGCACGCTGTCGAAGATGCCGCGACCACCGTAAACGAAGGTTCGATGATAGCCTCGCTCTCCCAGGGCATGCGCCAGCGTGTAGATGTGGCCGGAGTGGTCACGCTTCAGAATCGATTCCGTGGGAATCGGAGGAAACCCAGCGATCACAGCCTCGAGAGCTCGGGCAGTGCGATTGCCCGTGGCATAGAAGTTGTCGAACAACAACCCATCTTTCACGAGTCCATCAATCGCCGGAGTCAACTGGCGATCGTCGCCCAGCGCACCCACAAAGTCAGAACCCAAGCTCTCTTCAAAGACGAGCACGACGTTCCAATTCCGACGTGGCTCATCCGAATGCACGACGCGATCAAACGGTTGTTCGGTCGGTTGCGGTTGCATCGAAGCAAACTTCACCGAGGGACCATCGAGCATCTCGCGCACTTCAGCGACGGCATCTTCTTCCACCAGAGTCGTATAGAAGTGGTCGTACTCGTAGCGGCAGGTCCACGCGTAATAGCCAAAGCTGAACCAGCCGTTGCCCGCGATTTCGTTGGCCACTCGATTCTCGGACATCTCGATGTTGGCGTACTTCACGAACGGCACCAAAGCGACGATCAGCGCCACGTGAGATCCAAACATGACGCAGCGTCGAGCAACGGTCGGACGAATGTCATTGAAGTGACCAAAGAAGCGAGACAGCAAATAGGTCAAACCAACAGCCACTGCAGCCACCGCCGACACCAATGGAACGATGGGGTACGACTGCCAAATGTTGTTCATGACTTCGTGTGGATAGACGACGTATTCGAACGCCAGGTAGTTAAGTCGCGAACTGAACTCACTGAAGAACAACCACTCGGCCACACACGTAAAGATCACGGCACAGACTTGTGCTCCGAGGAACCACCACAGCAGGCGGCGGCCATATTTGCTCTCGACGAAGCAGTCTCGATAGACCGCCATGTGCCAACCCACAGGCAAGGCTCCAATCAAGCTGACAAAGACGTCGAAGCTCAAGCCCACTGCAAACAGCGAGCAGTATTGAGCGATCGTTAAATCCAAGTCCGCTCGATAGGCGATCAACAAAGCGGCTCGCAGCACTGTGGAGATCAAAACCCCCACCAAGAACACGCCGAGCGTGATTGAGTAACGCCCAAGCCAATGAGTCGCCCGACCGAAGATACCCGGCGCAGCGGCCACAGAAGTCTCATCCCTGAGTTCAGCAGTCATTTCGTCAACAGCTCCATCGTCAGGGTCGAGAATGCTCGTCGCGAGCGAGGTTTTCGACGAAGTCGAATCACGAGCGTACCAAGGCGACGCCCCCTGACGGGGCGGGACAATATCAACGCCGACATTTCTCGAAAAGATGCGTTCCGCGATGTCCGATGCGAGGGTGCGGGAGTTTTTTGATTTGTAGGGTGCGGACCAGCTCGCACGGATCGGTGGGCCGGCGCGAGCGAAGCCAAAACACGACGGCAGCCGGAACCACGATCAACGTGGGACAGCGAGCGCCGGCCCACCAGGCGATTCGCTCGCTTGTCCCACCCTACTCAAGACCAGAATCGCAAACTCCGTCCGGCACCTCGATGCGAGATCTCTTCCCGCGTTTGCGAGTCACCAAACCCATGCCAGCTCTACGCGCAACATGTAAGAACTCAAACAGAACGCGATCAGCTCCAATCACTCAAACACCATTTGAGCTGTCCCTCGACAATCGGCGGACGAAACAACTCGTAGCCAGTAAGCCTGAAACGCTTCAGGGAATTGATGAGTCACGGGCTTGTTCGCCGCGACTTCAAATTCGCGATACGTGACCCACAAGCCAGTCCCGGCGATATCACACTCGACTCGATAAGAGATCGGAGTCGCGCTGTCCGTCGCGAGCTTCAGGATTTTTTGGTCGTAACCCGTCAACAAGAACGGGTCACTCGCCACACCCGCTTTGACCTCAGTTTGGCTCCACGGTCCGCCCGCGCCCCGAGGCTTCCCAAGCTTCCACACGTCGTCGATCGCACCAACCCACAAAGCGGTCCGGCCATCATCACTCTTAATGATGTGCCGATTACTCGCAGGAGCATCAAGCGACACACCACTGACGACGAACAAACCTCGGTACGAGCAGAAGTCGCTGATGCGGCGATTGTGAGTCGCCACAGCTCGCACTTTTGCAAAGCCACCGGCGTTCTCCGCAGGTAGTTCGAAAAACGTTCCACCGGCATTGAAGAGATCTCGCTCAGTCGCCACTTCACGACAAACGCGACTCGGCCAAGCAGCGTCACTGGAAGTGGACGACGAATCGAGACCGCGCGGCAATCGCCAACGCATGCCTTGCTCGTCGACGAAGATCAGCGAGGCAGCGTCACTCTGCACAACACCAACCGGAATCGCAGCATTCTTCTTTTGGTACTCGTGCGCCGGTTGATCATCGACGCGTTTCAAAGCCAAGTGCTCGTCAAGTTCATACAAGCCCACATCGCGAGTGCCCTGCTCTGCGGGCTCGATCGCACTGAAGTGCAACGTCCGCTTGTTCTGAGCACGTGCTCGCACAATGCCGCCCGTCAGCTTCGTTTCCGTCGCCGCAGCCAGCCCATCGAACATGGAATCAGGCTTGTCAGTACGACGATCAACATTCGACATCGAGAACCACGCCGTCGCACGTTCAAGATCACGATCTGCTGTTAGCCGGACCCACACGGCCTGCGGAGCGTCGCTTAAGTTGAGCCACACTGATCCACGAGCCGGCAAAATTATCTCGCTCCACTTCTGCCATTTGCCGTCGCCGCGTTCATCCACTTCGACAGTGATAGTCGCTTCGGAATCGGTGCGATGGGTGAGATTCAAACTCCGCCGCTCGAAACCACTGATGAGAAACGGCTCGCTCGGCGTCGATCCTTCCACGCCATCTTGCAACCACACGGCACCGCGTCCGATGACAGGCCCAAGCTCATTCAATCGGCCGGGCTCAACGAACCACAGATTGGACTGCGACTGAGGCGCCGCGATCTCACCCTTCGCTTTGCGTTTGTTGAGGAACTCGTTTTTGGCGGTGTCATCACACCCCAGAACCACGCGATCGTTCCAGCGACAAAAGTCGCCGATGACTTTGAGATACGTGCTGCGTGGCGCGATCCCCGAGGACGCCTTCGACGTGAATGTGCGAGGAAACTTCCAGAACATCCCGTGCATGGTCATCAGCAAGGAGTCCTCGCCGATGTCTCGAATGCGCGGCCATTCGGTGTTCCAACCGTGTGCTCCGTCATAACTGTGAGACGCCTTGGGCAAACGAAACGCATGCCAGCCATCAGCTTCGCGGGACATCAGAATCAGCGAGCGATGATCCCAGCCCATGCTCCAGACGGGATCTGTCGGCTGACTCTCGCCGGTGATGCCACCCGGTCCGGTCACCTCGGTGAATTGATTGCGTCTAACGATGGTCCATTCCGCAGCGCGACCATCCCACTCGGCCAACACACCGCTAGGCACATCCGGCTTCTTCAACGCCAGCGCCCCGTGCTCGCCATTGTTGGCATAGATGATTCGACCTTGAGCCGCGAACAAACCTTTGCCGTGATAGCCCGGAAGGTTCGAATGCCGCCCTTCTTTCTTTTGTTCGTCGGCCCAGAGTTCCGTGACCGCCAAGGACTTCACATCGACTTCATACAAGCCCTCTTCCATCGTCGCGTAATAGATCTTGTTCGCAGGGTCGGTCAGATGACGTGCATTACCCGTCGGTCGACCAAACATCGTTTGATAGGGAATGGCTCGCACCTTCCCCGTCGCATCAATCGCATAAGGACCGATGAAGAGTTGCTGCGACTCACGATGCACCATGCGATTCGCAGGAGTACCACCAATGCTCTCGGGCCGGACAATCTGCCGCAGCTCAGGAGTGACCTCATAGAGTTTGTCACTCGATCCCTTCGGCGAATGCGGCGCGTAAGTCACCACCCACAACCGACCCGCCCAAGGCACAACGGCTCCCGTACCGCACTCGCCTTCGTCATTGAACATCGCCAACTGGGGATAGATCCCCGAGCGTTCCACCGGCGCATCCGCCGCAAGAGTCGAGGACGCCGCAAACAAGCTCGTCACGAGCACCAGCCATTTCACCACCAGCACGATGAACACTCCGAAGCATTGGAGATTGAAAACCGTGAACAACGTCGCGCCGCGGCAACGACTTAAGGACGATTCACTCGCGAAATCTGAGCGGTCTCCGCGATCGCTTGAAGACCAAAACTCGGACCAAAACTGGCGATCTCAACAGAGCCTGAAATCTACGTGTGGCACGCTTTCAACGTGCCTCAACCGGAATGAATCGAGCACGTTAGTACCACGTCGTCATCGACATCACGAGACAACCGCCAGCCACTGCTCCGAACTCGCGACGCCCTCAAACACGTATTGCCGCGATTCGCGGAGCTTTGATACAAGCCCGCCCCCTGTCGCCGCCGGTTCTGAAGCGGCTCCATGTCTTACGCCTCCACTTCGTTCACCCGCCCTCATCGTTGCGTTCGCAAGAACTCGGCATCAGCCCGGCTTCACACGATCGCAATTGCCTTCCCCAAATCAGCCCCAGCTGGCACATCAAGTCGCGTCGTTCGCGTTCTGCCCTGACTTCGTTCGCTTGATGTCAGTTCTTGCCACGTCATCGCCAGGAGTTTCCATGACGATCAAGTTCGCGGCCTTCGACCGACTCGCCATTCGCGGTGGCACTCCCGTCCGCACGACGCCCTTCGCACCTTGGCCAGTCTTTGATGACGAGATGACCGACGCGGTGACCCGAGTGCTGAAGACCGGGAAGGTCAATTACTGGACCGGACAAGAATGCCGCGAGTTTGAAAAAGAGTTCGCTCAGTACGTCGGCAGCAAACACGCCATCGCGTTGGCCAACGGTACGCTCGCCTTGGAACTCGCCCTCTTTGCTTACGACATTGGCCCCGGCGACGAAGTCATCGTCCCACCTCGTACATTCCTGGCAACCGCCAGTTGCGTGGTGATGCGCGGAGCCACTCCGATCTTCGCCGACTTGGATCCACACAGCGGCAATCTCAATGCCGAGACCATCGCGGCCGCAATCACACCCAAGACCAAAGCCATCATCGTCGTGCATCTGGCCGGTTGGCCGTGCGATATGCAACCCATCATGGAATTGGCTCGCAAGCACAACATCAAAGTCATTGAAGACTGCGCTCAAGCTCACGGAGCGATGTATCGCGGGCAAATGGTCGGCACGCTTGGCGACATCGGAGCGTTCTCGTTTTGCCAAGACAAAATCATGACGACCGCTGGTGAAGGCGGAATGCTGACCACCAACGACTCAGCCATCTGGGAGAAATGCTGGAGCTTCAAAGATCACGGCAAGAGCTGGGACGCCGTCTATAACCGACAGCACACTGGCATCTTCAAATGGTTGCACGAATCGTTCGGCACCAACTGGCGACTCACCGAAGTGCAAGCCGCCATCGGTCGCATCGCGGTGCAGAGACTGCCCGAATGGGTCGCCGCTCGTCGTAAGAATGCGGCGGCACTGACCGAGCAACTTCGAGATTGCCCCGGCATCGAACTCTTGGACGTTCCAAGCGATTGCGAACACAGCTACTACAAATTCTACGTCCATGTGTCGCAAGAAGTCTTACAGGGCTCTTGGACACGAGACGAAATCGTCAGGTCGCTGCAAGCTGAGGGGATTCCATGTGGCAGTGGCGCCTGTTGCGAAATTTATAAAGAAAAGGCTTTTGGCCTCGCGGGGCTAGAGCCGAGAAAGGAATTAACGAGCGCAGTGCATTTGGCGAGGCTCGGCATCATGTTCATGGTTCATCCCACGCTCGATGCCGATGCCATCAACGACACCGCGTTGGCGTTAAAGAAGATCATGAGAGTCTGTTGCCAAGAGACTGCTCAACAGGCGAAGGCTGCGTGATCAACGTTCAAAAGTTCGAAAGCGGGCACCATCAACCAATCCACTTGGCGAACATCCTGACCAAGGACGGTCAGCAGCTCGTCGAGTCTGTCATCTGACTTACACGGCACTCAACTTTCGATTGCCAAGCCAGAACTGCTCGCCACTCGCTTCGACATACCTACTCGCTTCGGGAACGCACGGATGCTGCAACCTCTCTTCGCTCGTTTGTTCGGAACCGCTTCAGGCAAACGAGTCCTACTTCGAGTCTGCGTCGACTTCGCCGTCGCCCATGTGTCGCTTATTACAGCCGCCGTTCTGCGAATGGCTCTCAACGATCAATTCATCGCCGATAATCCCGTCGGTCAAATCGCAGGCAAGGTCAACTCGCTTTACATCGTTCACGCAGGCTGGTTCTCGCTGTCAGCCGTGACGCTGTTTGCTTGGGCTCGCCTGTATCGACCGCTGCCGAACTCGCGAGTTGGCCAACGCTTGCTCGATCTCTCGAAAGCTTGTCTGGTCGGCTTTCTGGCACACCTCGCCATCGGCGGGCTGCTGCAAGGACGCGTTGATCCCACGTTAGAGATCGCTGCTCCTGCTTGGGCCATCCTCGGTCTGACGGCCTTCGCAATGCGCTACTCGTGGATGACCTTGGGCCAGCACTACAAAGTCGTGCCTCGCTTTGAACCAATCGGCAAAGATCGAGTTGACCAGGTCTTGGTTGTCGGCGGTGCGGGCTACATTGGCTCTGTTCTGACCGAACAACTGCTGGATGCCGGCTATCACGTGAAGATCCTCGACCTCGAACTCTTCGGGCGAGACTCACTCTCCAGCATGATCAATCACCCTCGCCTTCAATACGAGAACGGCGACTTCCGAAATGTTGAGGATGCCGCTCGGGCTCTTCGCGGAGTCGACGCTGTCATTCACCTGGCCGCGATTGTCGGCGATCCCGCATGTGCCTTGGATGGCGACACCACCATCGCCGTGAACTACGCGGCAGCGAAGATGATGGCTCAACTGGCCCGAGCCAACGGCATCTCGCGTTTCGTCTTTGCCTCGACATGCTCGGTCTACGGCGAGTCCGAAGACATCCGCACCGAAGAGTCAGATCTCAACCCGATCTCGCTCTATGCGACCACTAAGATCGACGCCGAACGTGCCTTGCTCGAAGCCGCCGATGACGTCTTCCAACCCACGATCCTACGATTCGCGACCGCGTATGGTTGGTCGCATCGTCCGCGCTTCGATCTCGTTGCGAACCTCTTCAGTGCTCAAGCAGTGACCGACAAAAAGATCCGCATCGTCAACGGCGAGTCGTGGCGGCCCTTTGTGCATACCCGCGACATCGCTCGTGCTTGTGTCAAAGCGATGGAAGCTCCGCTGGCCAAGGTTGGCTGTGAGATCTTCAACGTCGGCGATCACTCTCAGAACTTCACGCTCAAGCAATTGGGCGACATTGTCGCGGCGGCTGAACCAGGTTTGATGATTGAGGAAGTCAGCGCCCGCGAGGACATGCGGAACTACCGAGTCGACTTCACCAAGATCCAACGAGTTCTGGGCTTCCGTTCCGAAACGCCGTTGACCGAAGGCATTCGTGAAATGGTTGAGGCCGTGCGAGCCGGGCTGGTCACTGACTGGCGGCAGCCGATCTACAGCAATGTGAAAACGCTGCAGAAGGCAGGTCTCGACATTCTGAAGTTCGAGCCCGTGCTGGAAAAACGCGACGAACTCGAAGCCACGCACAAGTTCTTACAGGCTCGTAAAGCCGCCTAGTTTCACGGCGTCGCTTGTCTTCATCGTCAGCAAGTCTCGGAGCGACTCGCCTACGTAGCTCAGTCGCTCTGCCACTAACATCGAGCACTCAACGAAGTGGTCGAAGTCCGAATGCGAACCGCTCGCATCCGAACTTCGACCACTTTTTCTTTTGTCGCCGCCGAGACATAGCTGCCTCAGTGTCATCGCGTGATTAGATTGCCTCGCACTCGGGCCAAGTCGTCGCGCCCGCATTTAATCGTCAGAGAGATGACATGCTGAGCCAATTGTTTTCGTCGTGGCGCGAGACTCCAGCAATCACCAGCCCATCGACTGCGGCTGTTGTTTGTCGCGGAGTCTCCAAGGTCTTCGGAACCGGCGACACTCGCACAACGGCGCTTGATCGAGTGGATCTCGAAGTCTCGCCGGGCCGTCTGACGTTGCTCGTCGGACCGTCGG